>NZ_JACMYO010000150.1 GCF_020889685.1 Bradyrhizobium oropedii | reverse complement strand
ATGCAATGACCCACTCCGCACCGTTGCCTGAGCCGTTCGTGGTCCTTGCGATGCCAAGGGCTGGCACGCACTATCTGGAGCAATTGATAAATGAGCATCCAAGCGGGTTGAGTAACGGTGAGTTGTTCAATTCATATGATTCGAACTGGCCCGATAAGGATCGCCTACTACGCAGTGATCGCGAGCTCCTTGAGCGTGCCCACCTGCGCTATCCCACCCGACGCGGCAGGGCCAAGGTGGACTTAGCACGCAAAGCTGCTTAGCTGACGAGTAGGTTTCGCGCTCATCCGGAGATTTCTCGGATCACGCGACAAGGGTTACCAGCTGCAAACACTCCGGCTGGAATGTCACGTGTTACGACACTGCCTGCACCGATCACAGTAGCTGATCCGATGGTCACGCCAGGTAGGATAATTGCCCCGGCCCCCACCCATACGTCTGATCCAATCTCAACCGGCTTTCCGTACAGCTGCTTCCGGCGAAGGGCAGCATCAAGTGGATGCATCGACGTCAGGATCTGGACGCCTGGACCAAAAAGCCCGTAGTCACCTATACGAACCCGGCAAACATCAAGCACTATGCAGTTAAAATTGAAAAATACTTGCATGCCTAACTCTATGTTGGAGCCGTAATCGCAGAAAAAGGGGGGCTGTATCCACACAGTGTCTCCGCCTTTCCCGAAAATATGTTTGCAAAGGTTCCGACGCAGATCTTTGTCCGCATCACTGGAGGAGTTTATCTTCTGGCACAAGCCTCTTACCCTGTATCTCTCTGCAACAAGAGAAGGATCGAGAACGTCGTAAAGCTGTCCGGCCAGCATTTTCTCACGTTCGGTGCGCACGTTCATTGTTAAAATCTCAGACTGTGCATAGTGTGCGTTTATCTGGTCTCTGATTCCGGGCTCCACCTACTGGCAGGACGTGCTTATCGTCCCGGAGGGCGAGGAGCGAAGGCGACGAGAGATAAGCTCGGCGGACTTGTTCCAAGGCAAGCGGTGCTAGGTTCTCTGTCAACAAGCGAATAGGGAAGGAATAAAAATAGCGACTTTAATAGCTGCTATTTGGCGCTTTCACCGGCATCGCGGTTTTCGCCACCAAAACACTGTTAGTGCTGACACATTGACAATGATCCTGTCTCCACATGATTTCCTTATGCTGGTAAGGACGATAGCAACCCTGGAAATGCGCTCATCTTGTTTTAATTCTCCGAACTGGCTTTTTCTAATGCAGCATTTCCTAAAATTGGTAAAATCGAATGTGTTGATGGGGCGCATCCACGCGATGGATGGCTGAGGGCATGCGTTTCAAGGGCCTTGATCTAAATGTCCTCATCGCGCTCGTCGCTTTGATGAGCGAGCGTAGCCTCACTGCTGCGGCATGGAGCATCAATCTCAGCCAGCCATGAGAGCGGCCGTTGCCCGGCTTCGCGCCTATTTCCGCGATGAGCTGTTTACGATGAGGGGCCACGAACTTCACAACACATGTCGGATGGCGCTCGATGCGACGGTGGTCCTACTTGATCACAACTATTCGGATCGTCTTGAGCGGTCGTCGTGATTGACCGCTCAGCTGGTTTTTGCTGTCACCTGCGAGCACGGGCTCCCGGTTGGTGCTGCCGTCATGGACAGTGCGATCCGGCCGGCTATGGCGGTTCGGAGCGCTGTGCAAGAAGCAACATGTCAAAGACTGGCCCGCGGCATACCGTCACGTTCGTTTCCTGAACGGTTTATGCTGGATCAAGCGGTGGAATCGATGTTGCAGCTTTCAAATATTTCATTCGACCTGCGACAGACCCGCTCTCTGTGAGGCAATATTGATGGCTCGAGCCCGGAGGGACCGATCTATCGCACCACATTGCGTTCTCGATGAAGATGCTTCGCGGAACCCGCGCGGGATGGAGATAGATCGGTCGCCCTATACTGACACGTAACGACTCGCCGAGCGACAACAAGTTCCGCCAAACGCTGCATAGCTATCTGAACAATCGATAGTCCCCTGACATGAGTTTTCGGCTGCCTCGCAATGAGAGCGCAGTTCACCGTACCTCGCGACAAGTGATTCCGCACTTGTGGACTTTGCTCGTTTGTCCGCTACGTACAAGGTTTGCCCACGAGCGACGCACCGTCCGTCAATGTCACCAGCGACGCGCGCGAATAGGCATGATGCAGACTTAAGTCATCCGATCGGACAGCGCGCCGTACGCCACGAAGGCGTTCTTACAGGAGTAGAAGATCGGCAGCCAGGAAAACACCGTCATGCGATCGGCGCGTCTCATTCACGACCACGCCAGGGTAGGATATCGCGCCGGGCACATGCTTGTGATCCGCACCAGAATCAAATCATGGTAGATCATCACGATCCGATATGACCGATTCACCCAAAGTCCAATCGCGTAGCGCCGATGGCATCACGGCGCCTCTGCGGCACGCGACGTTCCGCCGCATCTGGCTTGCAAGCCTCGTCTCCAATATCGGCAGCTTGATTCAAGGTGTCGGCGCAGCCTGGGCGATGACGCAGATGACGTCCTCGGCTGACAAAGTCGCGTTGGTGCAGACCGCGCTGTTGCTGCCAGTGATGCTGATTTCGATGCCGGCCGGCGCGATCGCTGATATGTATGATCGCCGCATCGTGGCGCTGGTTTCGCTTGGCATCGCGCTCGCCGGCGCAGCCGGCCTGACCGTGGCCGCCTGCTTTGGCTTGGCCACACCGAACGTCTTGCTCGTACTCTGCTTCGTTGTCGGCAGCGGCATGGCGCTGATGGGACCTGCCTGGCAATCATCGGTAAGCGAACAAGTGCCGTTGGAAGCGCAGCTGCCTGCGGCCGTCGCGCTGAACGGCATCAGCTACAATATCGCACGGAGCGTCGGCCCGGCGATCGGCGGAGTGGTGGTGGCCAGCGCCGGTGCAGTGGCCGCATTCGCGCTCAACACGTTGCTCTATCTGCCGCTGATGCTCGCGTTGTTCCGTTGGAAACGCGTCAGCGTCCCCTCACGCCTGCCGCCTGAAAGATTGAGCCGCGCGATGGTGTCTGGTGTGCGCTACATCAGCAATTCGCCATCGATCAAGGTCGTGCTGCTTCGCACTCTGGTGACCGGCGTCGGCGGCGGTGCGATCACTGCGCTGATGCCTCTGGTGGTACGAGATGTCTTGCATGGCGACGCCCAGACCTACGGCATCATGCTCGGCGCCTTCGGCCTTGGCGCCGTGGTCGGCGCGCTGAACATTGCCGAGATCCGCAAGCGGATGAGCGGCGAGGCCGCGATTCGCGCCTGCGCGTTGTCGATGGGCGCAGCCATGGCCGCGGTCGCGCTCAGCCGCCAACCGGTGCTGACCGCGGCGGCCCTGGTCCTGGCTGGAGCCGTCTGGATGATGACATGGGCGGTGTTCAACATTGGGGTGCAGCTGTCGGCGCCGCGCTGGGTGACTGGACGCTCGCTTGCAGCCTATCAGGCGGCGAGCTCGGGCGGGATCGCCGTCGGCAGCTGGGGTTGGGGCCATCTGACCGACGCGGCCGGGGTCGAAACCGCGCTGCTGGCGTCGGCCGCCCTGATGCTGGCCTCACCGCTCATCGGCCGTTGGCTGCCCATGCCCCGTGTCGGCGCGCGCGGTGAAGAGGCTCAGCTGCTCGCCGATCCCGAAGTACGGCTCGCCTTGACCGGACGCAGCGGGCCGCTGGTCGTCGAGATCGAATACCGGATTGCACAAGAGAATGCCCGCGCGTTCCACAACGTCATGCAAGACGTGCAATTGTCTCGTCAGCGCAACGGCGCCTATGGCTGGTCGATCGCGCGCGACATTGCCGATCCCGAATTGTGGACCGAGCGCTATCACTTTCCGACCTGGTTCGACTACTTGCGCTGGCGCAACCGCTCGACCCAATCGGAACGTGCCCTGGAACAGCGGGCAATTCACTTCCACATCGGCCCTGCGCCGGTACGCGTGCGCCGTATGCTGGAGAGGCCATTCGGCTCGATACGCTGGAAGGACGACACGCCCGAGCGCGCAAGGGCGGAGATGCGGCGGGAGATGACAAGCGCGGCAAAAACACATAGCAGGCCGCTTCGGCCGACCAGGTAACCCAGTTTGCCAGGAGCATGGCACCTTCGCGGAGAAACATGCTCGAGTATGGAAAAGGCCAAGTTTCGGGCAGGCCGTGCGGCCGGCTCAAAGTGTGAGCAGCCGGCCAGCCAGCGAATCCGATCTCCTGATCAAGGCCGGCCCCGTCTGCCGGGCCAATCGAGCATTGATGCATTTCGAACTCCATCCGTCTTTGTTATGCAGCACTTCAACGAGCTACCGCGCAACAACGCTGCACACACCATCACCTAGACAACGCAGGAATAGTGCAATCGGAATCGACTAAGAAATTTTCTTGCAAGTTTCAGCGTAGCGAACTGCCACTCTGTGTCTCTTCATAAGTGCAATCGAGGGTGATTGATGCGCAATCATGACCTTGTCTCCGGTAGTCTCCTCGCACTGACCGCAACCAGCTTCGCGCTCCTCTGCTCGAGCCTGTTTGTCTTTGCCTTCATTTGAACCAAACGCACTGGCTGCCTTACCGCGTTATGGAGGCGACCTCGCCGTCGAATATCAAGAGTTCTACGAGCTCTAAGGACGACAAGGATTCTGACCTATCGCGGCTCGGCTGAAGCCAAGAGCATCGCGATGCCAGCAGCCAGGGCAGCGAACACAACTCTGCGCTCCCGTATGCCTGCCTCCGTCGATGCCCGTGAGGCATGTGGATTGTCTTCGAATGGCGGACGGTGTGAACGATCGCCTCACCTCTCTCTCGGTGGATGCTTGCCTCTCGCGTGGCAGCGTTTCGGACGTGGCGAGCTCTGTACGTTACGGACCGACCTATTTCTTCCCTAGCCGGACGATTCCGTTAGTGTTCGTCTAAGGCGACCCTGTGCGCTGAACTAGCGGGGCGAGATGAAATTGGTAACGCGGTGCGAGGCTGCGAGAATGAGACGGGACGAACGCTTGTAGGTTAACGTTGCTTCATTGATACAGCTCCATCCTTGCGTACGCGCCCTGGCTTGTCGCTCCGCTGGAACGGCATCGGCAAATGTCCATGTACTGTTTTCGAGCGATGAGCAGCCTGCCGATAGTTCCTCGAGCCTCTGGACGGTTAAGCGGGACGGACGGTTTTCTTAATGAGTCAAGGTGGGCTCCTGCTCCCTCATGGCAGTGCAATCGAAGGGGTTTGATGCGCGACCATGACTTTGTCTCCGGCTGCTTTCTGGCACTGACCGCCGCCGGGCTCGCTTTGCTTTGCTCGAGCTTACTCGCCGCCGCATTGAGCCTGTGAGGACCATCCATGAAATCACTCAAGCTGACCGGCTTTGCACTTGGAGCATTGATTGCGCTGTCCACCGGGGCATTGGCGGAGGACATCACCATCGCCGTCGCTGGACCGATAACCGGGGGCGAGTCCGCCTTCGGGCGGCAAATGAAGAACGGCGCCGAGATGGCGGTGGAGCAGATCAACGCTTCCGGCGGCGTACTCGGCAAAAGGATCGCGCTCGACATCGAGGACGATGCCTGCGATCCCAAGCAGGCGCGATCGGTAGCGGAGAAGATCGCCGCCGCCAAGATCCCATTCGTTGCGGGGCACTTTTGCTCTTCGTCGTCGATTCCGGCCTCGGAAGCCTATGCGGACGGCGGCGTACTGCAGATCACGCCCGCCTCGACCAACCCCCTATTCACCGAGCGCAAGCTATGGAACGTGGCGCGCGTCTGCGGCCGCGACGACCAGCAGGGCCAGGTTGCTGCCGACTACATCGCCAAGCACTTCAAGGGCAAGAACATCGGCATTCTCAACGACAAGACCACTTATGGCAAAGGGCTTGCCGACGAGACGAAGAGGGCCCTCAACAAGGCCGGCATCATCGAGAAGATGTACGAGTCCTACAACAAGGGCGACAAGGATTTCAATGCGATCGTCTCGCGCCTGAAGCGTGACAATATCGACCTCGTCTATGTCGGCGGCTATCACCAGGAAGCAGGCCTCATCCTGCGTCAGATGCGCGATCAGGGCCTGAAGACCGTACTGATGTCGGGTGACGCCTTGGCCGACAAGGAATTTGCCTCGATCACCGGCGCAGCTGGAGCGGGCACGCTCTTCACCTTCGGGCCCGACCCACGCAACAAGCCGACGGCGGCTGCGATCGTCAACAAATTCAAGGCCAGGAATATCGATCCCGAAGGCTACACGCTCTACACCTACGCTGCGGTGCAGGTCTGGACCCAGGCCGCAAGCAAAGCCGGCACCACGGATCCGAGGAAGGTTATCGAGATAATCAAAGCGGGCTCTTGGGACACCGTGATCGGCAAGTTGGAATACGACGCCAAGGGTGACATCAAGCAGCTCGACTATGTCGTTTACAGGTGGGACGACAAGGGCGGCTATAGCGAAACTAACCCGAGCGCGTTCTGACGCATCTTAGGCTGGCGCATCAAAGCGGGCGTCTCCCCCCGGGTGGTGGTCAATGCCGATCGATCGATTGCTCCAGGACAGTAAGCTACGGCCGGAAGAAATTGAATTTCTGAGCTTGGCCACATATTTCCGTGCGACACGCATCGCTCATGTCCATCGATCCACGAAGCGGTTCGACCGTAAATTACGCGGCCCCGCCCCCATGAAGAACAAGGGCGGGGCCGCTCCCCTCCCCCGGAGGACGCCGCGCTGCGGATCACAATGGCTATTGTCTAGCGCGCCCATCATCTGCCGATTGACCATTCGGTATACGGCCGAGCGCGTCACCCGGACTGCGACTTTTGGCCTTCTGCATTTTGCGTGACATTGCGCAAGACGAGTTCAGAAAGCTGCACAACCAGCTGTTTGAGACGCGCTATCTCCTCTCTGCACCGCGTCAACTCACGCTGTTCATCGGTCGTTATCGACAATTCATGGCGGTGCAGAACCGCACGATTCATGTTGAACCTCTATCCAACCAGATAACCGTGAGCGTCGGCTCAAGCATACCCCTTGCCCAGGATTGTACCGTCAGAGGCGCATTTTTACGCCACTAAACACCGTACGCAGCGATCCAACTGTCTCGCTGCCCCAGGTAATGTGCTATCCGTGCTACAGATCCGACCGTTTCGTACATAACTCGCTGGCATGACGAAGACGACATTGAGCTTTGTTCTCTTCGAGCCGGCTCTCGCAGGAATAATCAGATCGGATCTCTATTGCCAGCCTGATTTGCACCTCATGTTGCCAACTGGGCCCATCAACCCGGAACGGTACCGTCCCAGGTTGACGAGGCGATCGCCGTTCCCGCTGAAACGGCCCGCCGGTCGCGTGTCATGGGCGTCAAATCCGGGCGTCTGCAGTGCGGAAGCGATCCCCATTCGACGACGACCGTTCCACCCGCACTCACGATCGAGAGAAAATTAGACGCGCCGTTTTGCGCAGCGCGATGAGCCGAGCCGGCAAAGGAATTGCTCTTCTTAGCTGCCGCCAGCGCGGTGCGGAAGGCGTCAGTGTCGAGCCGATGTTGGCTGCGCGCTCGTGAGCCCTGATGCTGGGCTGGAACGCGGCCGCGGCCCGACGCAGGCGCGACTGTGCGCCAAGCCTCGTCGTTCTTCCAGAAGCAAGCGGTTTATCATCGAGCTTGAGGGATAGCCGGAAGGTCGTCGTCAGCACTTTCGTGAGGATCCCGTATCTCTCGAAAGCATCGCGTATGAGCTCGAAGAGGAGAGCAGAAAAGAGATTGAACATCAGGGGGAACCGTGCAGAATGGCCGCGATCAGGTAGCTGGTGGGGATAGGTGTCGATATTGGCGTACCCCAGCGATAGAACGGGGTATTGCTTGCCGCACCAAATGCTCATTACGCGTCTGCGGGGCATCAGAGGCTTATCCGAGCAAGACCTGGCTAAGCTCGAAAGCATGCCTCACACCATCAAACGATTTGCGCATGGCGAGTACCTGGCGCGCCAGGGGGACCGGCCTCTAAGCTGTGGCGTCGTGATGGGCGGCTTTCTGTCTCGTCAAGAGTGGCGTCCGATCGAAATCAGTTAACCTCCTTCTATGTCCCTGGAGACATTCCCGACCTGCACACCCTTCATCTGCCCGAAACGGATCGCGATCTCTGCAGTATTGGCACGAGCATCATGCCCTTGTGCCCCACTCATGCCTCAAAGATGTCCTGGGAAAGTCCGCTGGGCTCCCCCATGCGTTTTGGCGGGAGACGTTGATTCACGTGGCCATCTATCGCGAATGGATCGAAAATCTTGGCTCCCGGGAAGCGCTGCCTCGGCTTTCTCATCTTCTATGCGAGATCGCCGCACGTCTTGAGCTCGTGGGGCTGCTGGACAATGGTCGCCTTCATGTTCCATTCACACAGCAAGACATTGCCGATGCATGCGGCCTTTCGACTGTGCACGTGAACCGGACAATCCAGGAGCTTAGGCGTAGGAAGCTCATTGAATGGAACGGTCATGCGGTTGATCTTCTTCAGCGAGATCAGCTCGAATTGCTTGCGGAATTCCGCGCCTCCTACCTCATGCGCTGAATTTGCTTCGGTCGCTATTCCGTGAGCGTTCCGCGCAGCTTTAATGCTCTAGCTGCGCAATGCGAGACACTAGATCGAGCGCTGAACGCATTGCTACGGCGAAGGTCGCTTTGCGCGGAGTGACGACATATGAACAGTGCAGCTAGTTCGAACGTTTTTTGGCTGTAAGTTGTTTCCATGAGCGCTCGGCGCGGTCGAACGCTCGAAGAGAAGCTGCGGACCGTCGCCGAGAGCTGCGGCGGACGACGATAGATCACGGTAACTTGCGCGCGCAACGGGACGTCTGCGCGCCGATTGAGTCAATCGGAAAGGAACCAAGCGTGATGGAATGGCTGAGGGGGAGCACGTTCAGTGTCGAGAGCGATCATGCCGAAGGACCGCCTGGATCACCCGCTGCACATGCCGCCCGTCGACATCCACGCCGCCGGCCACCAGCCATACTGGTCTGGCGGCGGCGTCGGCGAGAGCCGTTCCACTCCCATCGGCACGAGCCGACCTCAGATCCTTAGCTGGTCTTTCAGTGCCAGCCGGCTGATGCTGAGCTTGTTAAGGTTCAGCAGGTCTGGCTGCCCTGTTGCCAATCCCTGACCAACGCACGCGTGCCGTCCACGACAAAGACGCCGCAATCATAGTCGTTCTGCTGCTGGGCTATCCTGGCGGCTGAGGCCCAGCCGATCTGCGAGCCTTGTTGCACGAGCGTCATTGTATCCACGGACAGAGTAAGGACTATCCACGATCTCCAAGGCTCCGAAGGCGCACGCTGCGACCTTCGGGTGCTACCTGATCCGCAGAAGCGATCGCCTCGCGGCCCACGCCCCCAGCCATACCGACGCTCCGAAGGAGCCCAGCCGCCAGAATCGGGAAGATCAGCGCCGCAACAAGTCGAGAAGCGGCGATGTTGTGTGCCGGACTATTGGCACGTTTTTTGCATGTGCGGGTCATCGAGCCCTCCTGGACTGCCGAGTAACCTTTTTTGAGGCACTCGTCAAGGTTGACCAGCTACCCTCCGCGGCCAACGAGTGGCGATAGCCGACTGGCCGTTGCCGGTCCCTTCGATCAACGAATAGCAGCGACCAATGGGCGCCGTGTTGATCAGGACGATCGGCATCGTTGATTGGTAGAACCAGGAAGTCGGCTGTATCGTTACCATTTTGATGGATGAGGCGCTGGAAGCGACTTAGCGCGTCGCCATCAGTGGCCGCCAGGCGCAGCTGATAGTGGGCTATAAGAGGATCGACGAGCCGCGTCCGGACGGCGAGATCCGGATGGTTCTCCTGCAGCCACTGCTCGAGTAGCTCGTAGTCCCTCTGGATGTGCTCGTCGCCGAGCCATTCGGTATCCTCGAGCACCAGTCCGGGGCCTCGGGACGGGACTGTCAGGTCCAAACCTCCGATCTGAGTATCTGAGGGGGCCGGAAATGCTCGCGCAGAATCAACCTCGTCATCCAATTCGGACGGCGTCGGCGTATTCAGATTAACAACAGACAGGCCGCCGTAGGTGCCGGACCGCGCCTTGGCAGAGTGCGCTACCGCAAAGTGCGCATCCTCGTCCAATTCGGACGGCCTCGGCTCGACTACAGGAGGATGGCGGCTTTCGATGTGGGCCAGGCTGCTCGGCCTTTCGCTGTGACGTGCCAGCCGGATGAGCCGCGTTCCACAAGCCCGTTAAAGACTCTCGGATTGGGAACCCAGGCGGCAAGTAGCCTGGCGGCCGGACCACGACGCCTAATCCGCGCGAACTGGGACAAGATCGCGGTGGGGCGACGTGCGCGTGCCTCAAGCGCTCACGTGGTACAACTCCATCCACAAACAGAGCGACATGCACGTCAGCCGCTCGCGGATCACTTAGCTACGTGTGAGAGATCGGCAGCATGTATTTTATGGAGGGCAGCTCAAAGGCCTTGAATCGCACGTGGCGTCACGTTGTACCATCTCAACGTAGCCAACGAGGATGCCCGACAAGTCGACCTGGCGCCCGTTTGCTGACGTCGGTGATACGACGATACCAATGCGGTCGATGTGTGTACAGCAGAGTGCGATGCCGATGCCCCAATCATCGCCTACAAGATCGAGTGAACGGGCTTCGAATGCTCGGATGCGAACCGAGGCGCTTCCTCCCAGCCCCCCGGCGGATTCCACAGGGGATGCTGCGTTGCTGCGCCCTGCGGTCGGCACGTTGAGTCCGTTCGGACAGCCGCGGATCGTCTCGGTTCAGCGCCGCTCATCTAATCCCTTCGGCGATCCTCCCACGACAACGAAGGATACACCTTTTCAGGATTGTGCGAGCCAGTGTTGAGCCGCATTCCATTCCATCAATACGTCTTAGCAAAAAACGGCGCCAGATTTGTCCGATTGTTGATCCTCCGAAATTAGAATTTGCGGTGAAACTTTTGCCGCGAATAACCGTCGGCAGCTCTCCCTCTGTCGACGGAAGTTGGCGCGATGCTTAGCAGCCTCGCTCCCCGAGACTGACTTTCGCCCGGCCATCGATGAGGTCGGGCTTTTTTTGCCGTCTATGCAGGGCAGCTTTGAGCGTTCTAGCCGGCGCCTGATGATTGCGAAGAGCCTAAGGAAAGAAATCGCATTCCAGCGCCAGTCAATACGAGATCGGCTGACCTTCGCGATCAAATCGCCGTACAATTCGTACAATCATGTGTTGGGTAGCGACCGATCGACGCATTGCCAATGAGCGCGGCCTCAAAACGCTGCCCGTATCGCGTCTCGAAGCTAAATTTGCGGGCGTCCTTACATAGTGCAAGAACACGCTGGTGCCCGCATCTGGTGCACAGGTAGGTGGATTGGACAATCGTTTGGGGCCTCTTAGACCTGTCAAAAATCGCAGTGGTTCTGAAAATGCCGCTTGCTCATATTAATGCGGCTGCTGCATCGAAGAGCTTGAATCGTACGTAGCGTCACATTGTACGATCTCGCGGCGATGATCCTTGGCAAACGAGCGAAGCCATACCGGATAATCCGGGCGATCTGGACGGGCCGTGCGTTCAACGGTGGCTGTGACAGCTGTCTGATGGCAGCTCGTCATTAACGAATAGGGCGCGATTGCGCATGGTCGATATTTGTTGCCAGAAGGTGGAATAATGACGGCCGATATCGTTGATGTATGCGTCGTCGGAAGTGGTGCCAGCGGCTCGATAGTTGCCCACGAGATCGCACAACACGGACTGCGAGTACTCCTTCTCGAGGAAGGTCGGGCACTTCCTCCCGGCGCCTCGCTGGCGAGCGTCCAAAATGGCATGGATAGCGCCCTGGTGCCGTCTGCGGCAGGGACGTTGACGCCATTCGGACGTCCGTGGACCGTCTGCGCGCTCGGCGGCGGAATGACTTTATATGCCGGAATAGCCTTCCGCTGTCGCGCCATCGATTTCGACGCACGAGCGCATGTGGCCGGGGACGCGCTCGATCCGATCTGGCCGATCAACTACACCGAGCTACGCCCATTCTACGAGGAGCTGGAGCGGCGCATGGGGGTGGCCCGCCTGGCCGGGGCGGACCCACTCGAGCCGCCGAGCGATCCGCCCGTTCTGCCGCCACACCAGTACAGCTTGCCGGGCCAGTTGATTGCCGATGCCGGCAGACGCCTGGGCCACTTGCCGTTCCCCACGCCATTAGCAATCAACTCGGTGCCATATCACGGCCGGCCAGCCTGCCGCTGCGAGGGCCCCTGCAATGAACATTTATGTCCAAGCGGCGCCAGGGCCGACGCACGCTCGCCGTTCACAGGTGTCACCCTGCCGCCGGACGCGCTGACGATTGCGCTCGGCAGCAAGGCCGTCCGTATCGATCTCGGCAACGTCAGCCGCGCGGATTCGGTGGAATGGGTGGATACTCTCAAGCGACAACGAGCTCGGGTCCGCGCCCGCTGCGTGGTACTTGCCGGCAACGCAGTGCAGTCTGCCGCCTTGCTGCTACGCTCGGCGCAACGCGCGGCGCCCAACGGCATCGGCAACGCATCCGGCATGGTGGGCAGTGGCATCTCGTTCAAGATCAGCGGCTACGTGTCCGGTAGCACCACGATAAATCCGCCGGTCACGCCCGAGCCCGGCCGCCCATTCTCCACCGTCGCGGTCTCCGACCATTACCTCAACGACGAGGCGCCTTCGGGGCTCGGCGGAATGATCTACGAAGCAAGTCCGACTGAACGCACGGACGACGACGGAAATACAAGGCTACGGCTGCATTTTCTGGCGGCCGACCAGCCCATGCGCAACAATGCGGTCCGGTTGGCTACCAGGCGGGACGGGCTGGGTTTGCCCAAGATCATTCTCGATTACCAGACCCATCCGCTGGACAAACGCCGATTGGGCTACTTGTCCAGACGCGCGTCGAACTTGCTGGCCGAAGCCGGTGTGAAGCACGTGGATTATCAGGATTCCAACTATCAGTTCGGCAGCGGCCATCTGCATGGCGCCTGTCGGGCTGGGATCGATCCGAAGCAATCGGTGGTTGATCGCTGGGGTCGCGTGCACGACGTCGACAATCTCTATGTCGCGGATGGTGGCTTTTTCCCATATGCCGGAGGCGTCAACCCGACCTTCACCATTCAGGCGAATGCGCTACGGATCGCTCGACGAATAGTCACGCAGCTGACGTAACGAGCGCAACGGAGACGGTTTTTGTCGATCAGCACGCTTGCTGCCGCCGTGAACGCGACCGACGGGGACGGATCGGCACTGCGACGCGCCCTGCGCGTCACCGCCTCGCAGAAGTGGGATCTCAACAGGCGTTTTCCGGTCGTGATGACGCGTGCGTCAGGCGCGCATGCATGGGACATCGACGGAAAGCAATACGTCGATTTCACTTCCTGTAGCGGTGCCGCGCCGCTCGGAGCCGGATACGAGCCGGTCGTGGCGCACGCAGCCGCTGAGATGCGCCGTACCGGCGGCATCCTGCCCGGACCGCTGTCCGTGCACCGGGTCGAATTGGCCGAACGGCTGGCGGAGATCTTCCCTGTCGCGGAGCGCTCAGTATTTTTCCGCACTGGATCTTGCGCCACCACCGCCGCCGTGCGCCTTGCCCGCGCGTTCACGGGCCTTAACCATGTACTGACCAGCGGATATCACGGCTGGCACGACTGGCAGTTGCAGGACCGGCCGGAAATGGGGCTGCCCAATCGGGACCGGGACAGCGTGGACTTCCGCTACAACCTCGACTTGCTCGACGAGCTGGCAAGTGTCCAGCGCGCCGCCGCAGTGATCATCACCCCGGAGGTCAACTTCTTCCCGCCCGAATACCATCAAGAACTGCAGAGGCTGGTGCATCGGCACGGCGCCCTGCTCATCCTTGACGAGGTGATGACCGGATTCCGCTACGCCCTTGGCGGGTACCATATGGCCATCGGGCTCACGCCCGATCTGATTACACTGAGCAAAGGACTGGCGAACGGAATGGCGCTGTCGGCGGTGGCGGGCCGGGCGGACGTACTCGCCGCTGCGGAAAAGACATACATGGGCAACACCTACCAGCGCGAAGTCACCCCGTTCGCAGCTGCACTGAGTACCCTGCATGCGCTGCGCGACGGGACCGCCCTGGCCCGAATGCGCGAGGTTGGCGAGCAACTGATCAGGGGGCTCAACAGTGTCTTCACCAGGCAGCAAGTCGCGGCATGGGCGTTCGCCTGGCCCACGATGTTCGACGTTGTATTTTCCGACGCCGAACTTGGCCACGCCTTCTTCGAGGAGATGTGGGCGCGAGGATTCCTGATGCAGTATGGCGGACGCTTCATGCCCTCCGCTGCGGTATCTGACGCCGACGTGCAGGCGGCTATCGAAGCAGCTGGAGAGGCCCTGCCGGCGGCACTGTCCCGCACGGACAACCCAGTCCGCGCCCCGGATCCAGTCGCGGCTGCCGTACGGTTCGCCAGAGATCATTTCGTTGCCACACCGGGGGCGGTTCGGCGCTGGTTCAATGCGCCCGTCCACTGACCAGCAAGCATGTCGAACAGAGAACAAGACCATGTCGCAGCCCGATCCATTTTCCACGTCGCCAGTGCTGCTCGGCGGCGACAACCGGTCGGGCACCACGCTGCTGAGTATCGTGCTGGACTCTCATCTGGATCTCGTGGCCGGTCCGGAGATCGACTTCCTCGAACCACCCAATCTCGGCCCGCACATTCTGGGTGCAATCGACCTGCTTGCGGTCGGCGATTGGCGGGTCACGGACACGACCAAGAACACGATCGATCCGTTCTGGTATGACGGGGTGCATTTTGTGGTGCAGTGCCGCCGCTTCGGTCTCGACTTCGATGACCTGCGCGGGCTGGTCCGCAAGATTATGGTCGAGGTGGGCAACGACATTGTTTCATTCATCGACCGATGCCGGCTCGTCAACGAGATCGGTGAGTTGCGCAGGGCGCGCAGCGGAGCTCAGCGCTGGGGATTGAAACTGCAGCGTAAGATCACCAGGATCGACGACTTCGCCCGCCTGTGGCCGCGTGCACATTTCGTGCATATCGTGCGGGACGGCCGCGACGTTGCCGCCTCTCACCTGAAGACCGTTCCTGATTGGGGTTACCGAACAGTTGCCGACGCCGCGCGGGGTTGGCTTGAAGTGGTTTCCCGGCCGCATCGGATCGCGCCGCCTGGCCGTTATCTCGAGGTGCGTTACGAGGATCTTGTAAGCAGTCCCCGCACCGCTTTGACGATGATTCTGGACCACCTCGACTTGCCTTGGGACGAGGCCGTGCTGCGTCATGCTGAATACGAGCACGCGTTGTTCGAACAACCGCATGGTCACCCGGCGGCCGAGGCTGCGGGAAAGCCGCTGCACCAAGGTCGAATTGGTCGCCACGTCCAGGATTTGACGCCAAGCCAGATTGTGGAGTTCGAGGAGATCGCTGGAAGTGAGCTGGCCCGACTAGGCTATCTGTCCGTCTCAAGCCCATCTGGCGACGCGTGATCTGCCGGCACTGTTCTGCTACGCCTCGCGCCCTGCCACGCAGCTACCTCGCGCTGCTCGTCGGCCAGACCATTTCCCTGCTGGGCTCCAACGTAACCATGCTGGCGCTGCCGCTGACTGCAATCACCCTGCTAGACGCCGGACCGGCGCAGGCGGGGCTGTTGCTCGCCTGCGGTCGGGCACCGTGTCTTTTCGTGAGCCTGTTCGCCGGGGTCATCGTCGACCGTCTCCCGCACCGACGAATCCTTTTGACCGCCAACGTGGTTATGGCGGCAACGCTGGCCACCATTCCCTTGTGCGCCAGCCTTGGACACCTGGGAATGGTGCAGCTATACGCGACAAGCGTCCTGGTTGGGGTGGCCGCGGTGATCGCCGACGTGGCTTATCTGGCGTGCATACCCACAGTCCTGGACCGGTCTCAGCTGGTTCGGGCGCAGAGTTCATTGGAATTCAGCCAGGCGACCGCGATGGCCGCAGGTCCGTTCCTGGCCGGTTGGCTTATCAACGCGTTCTCCGCTCCAACCGCAATCCTGGCCGACTCCGTCTCCTTTCTGCTCGCCGCCGCGTTGCTCTCGCTGGTGCCGATGCCTGCCGCCTCAGCGGCGCCCTCAAGCACTGTGCTCGTCCAAATGGCCGAGGGGCTGGCGAGCGTGTTCGGCAATGCAGTTTTAAGGGCCGTTACCCTGGCAACCGGCACATTCATCTTTTGGCACAACGCCTATTCTGCGGCTTTTCTGCTGCATCTGACCAAGGATCTCGGGTTCGACAGCCGGGTTGTCGGCATGGTGCTCGGTATCGGCGCGCTTGGCGGTGTGGTGGGCGCGGCTGGCTCACCGTGGGTGGGCCGGGCAATTGGGCTTGGTCCTGTATTAATGACCGGTTTGGCGGTGAGCGCGGCAGGCATGAGCCTTGCGGCGCTGCTCACCCGGCCCTGGTGGGCAGCAGTGGCATGCGTGGCGCTCTCCCAATTCATTCTGTGGATCGGCCAGGGACTCTACCACGTGCAGCAGGTTCCCATTCGATATGCGTTGGTCCCGCAGCGCCTGCAAGGCCGGGTCAATGCGAGCATCCGCACCGTCGTGTGGGGACTGGGCTCATTGGGCGCACTGGTCGGCGGCGCGGCCGCTGCTGCAACGAGCCTGCGCACCACATTGCTGGCGAGCAGTGTGCTTGGCACTGCCTCGATAATTTGGATTTGGCGGTCGCCGCTGCGCCGCACGCGCAGCTTGCATCTGTGAACATTGCCACGGCCCTTCATGGACATCAAGGAATTTTGCGATTCTGATCGGCAGCCGGATCGGCTGATGGTGTGGCGGGTCAGCGATCCCGATCCGGTCAGTTGGCGGCCCGACTCGCGCCGTCCGTCTCATGTTCAGGAGGAACATTTTCGCTCCGCGGACGATGGCCGGTCAAGCTGGCTCGGCGCCGCGTTCGAGTTGCCGGGCGCGTTCAACGCCGCTGCGCTGACAAGAGCGATCCTTGGCTGGGTCAACCGGCATGAGGCATTACGCAGCCGCTTGGCCAATGATGGATCGGTCGTTCATTGCGCCACGATTGAACAAGGCGCGGCGGCAGTTGAGAAGACCGTGGTGGGTGACTGCGCCGATCCCGGCGAAATTGCTCAGTTCCTGGAACGGCTCTTTGAAGCGGAGACCAACCCGCGGCGCTGGCCGGCGTATGTGTTCGTGACGATCAGCCGGCCACCATCCACGCGCCTCCTGTTCGCCTCCGACCACTCCGTCAGCGATGCCTACTCGATGGCCTTGATGCCAAATGAGATCCGAGAGCTGTACACAGCCGCAATCCTCGGAGTGGCGCCGCAGCTGGCACCGGCGCACAGCTATCTGGATCACGCCGAGGCCGAACGAGAGCGACTGACCGACCTGTCCGATGACCATCCCGCAATTGGCCACTGGCGCGAGCTGATCGCCGCGAACAGCGGTCAGTTGCCCGATTTTCCGCTAGCACTCGGTGTGCCGGAAGGATCCTTACAGCGCACCGGACGAATATGGCTGCTCGATGCGGCTGGGGCATCCGAATTCGAGCGAGGGTGCAGGTCCCAGGGCGGAAACGCGGCGACGGGAATTTTCGCCTGTCTGGCGCTGGCAGGAAAAACACTGGCGAACCAACGACAATTCCACGCCGTTGCGCCCTTTCACACCCGGTACGATCTGCGGTCAATGCGTTCGGTTGGATGGTATGTCGGGATGAGTCCGGTAAGCTTCCGGGTGGCCGATACGTTGCCGGAAACCCTGCGCGCCGCCCGGCTCGAACTCAAACGCGCCAAGAAAACAGCTCAGGTGACATTTTCAAAGGCCATGGAATTGCTCGGCGCCACACTGCGCGACCGCTTCATGGTATCCTACATGGACAATCGGACGGTCCCCGGGGCGGACTGCTGGCCGCACTGGCGGACGAGGTTTCTGAACAGCCGTAGCTCCAATGCTTGCGAGACATACCTATGGGTCAGTCGCTGGCAGGACGGAATTTCCGTGAACTTCCGACACCCCGGGACCGCCATCGCGCGAAGCGCGATGGATGACTATCTCGCTGAAGTGGCTGCGCAGGCCCATCTGATCAGCGGCGCTCGTCCGCTGCCGCGGCTCTCAATTGACTGACAAGGGCGGCTGTGAGCTAGCCTTTCTTGGCCAATAACCGGCTTGCGCTACGATCGCGATCATCCGTCCTTGGTGATCAGAAGCGAGCCCGACTCTAGGGCATCCGATCGTCACGATGCCGAGAGCGCCACTTGAGGGGAAGCAGGCGCCATGGAAGGATACGCCGTATCGGCCCCACAATATTTTGATTCGAGCGACTTTTCTCACGGGTGGCTTGCGAGAGACCGGGGTAATGATCGCCAGGCTAAGCCAACACGATTGTTGTTCCGGACAGTAATAGGCACAGTGCCGACTGGCATGTCGGGTTTACAACAACTCAGATATTGAGAGCTAGCATCCTCACATGCATGTTTTTTTTGCATTGAGCTAGCGACGGCACAGTCGTTGCAAGTCTTCGTTCAATAGATGGATTCGTCCCTGCACGGCAGACCGAATGGTTCTGCCGGATCATGCGCTGTTGCAATTATATCCGCACGACAAACCCATTTATCAAACTCTGATAGAGCCGAAGAAGGACGCCAAGGCGTGGGCTCAGCTTCAACTAAAGCATTATGGCGCCTATGTTGCCGCACCTCAATGAATCCCGAATGAGAGGACCATGCGACAACCTGCAGCCGATGAAGAACGACGATCTCTCCATGCACCACCTCAATGGCAATCCTGATCTGGGTTGAACACTAATGCCTCAGCTCACCTTCCCATCGCGACGAAATAGCGACTGCTAAGCGCGTGATGAAAGAGGCGCACCTTAAGGATCTACGAGAACTGATGCAGTTGCTTTGGCATTTGTTCGAAGCAGTGCATCGGCTTCCTAGAGGGCCGGAGCATACAGAAGCGGTTCAGACAATTAAGCGCTTTGAGCGTCGGCTGGTCGTGTTAATTCAAGCGTCTGAAATGGCTCGAGCTGCTGACCGCGAAGTCGCTGGCCGTGCCAGGCACGCTAAATAAATGATTGCCAGACACAATCACCAAAGTCATCCTACGTATGTGCGCCGTCTCTTAGCCTGCATGGCGGCCGGAAACGCGAAACGAAGGTTGTGAGCGCGCCCGTCGGACAGCAATATCCGTTCGCCTGGTTGATTGCCCGTCGTGCAACGGTGCGCTGCAGAGAAGCCTCGGCCGATAGCGGCTATCTGAGCGAGGCCAACCTGCAAACCCTCGCCGATCGCCACATCAGCGCTTACGTCGCGATCGGGCGCGCCAAGCATGCCGCTGAAGGCAAGCGAACCATGACCGGAGCGCTCACCAAAGCCTTGCGGGCCAAGCTCAAGCGCGCCGGCTCGCGAAGCCGCTACCGGTTCAGGAAGCAAATCGTCGAACCGGCGTTCGGGCAGATCAAGCAGGCGCGCGGGTTCAGGCAGTTCCTGCTGCGTGGCATCGAGAAAGTGACGGCCGAGTGGGCGTTGATCTGCACCACTCGCAAGAGCCGCTTGAGCAAGCTATCGTTCATCAACAAGCCCGATACCAGCGCTACCTGGACGGGCTCCTGGTCGAGGCGAATCCAATATTCGAGGAAACCGACGAAACGACGCAAGTAGCACTCCGGCGGATATGCCATCACGCTAGTGGGCAGGTATAAGGACTGTCTTCAGAATTGCGATGACCTTCGAACGGGTTCCTAGGGCCGACGATTTTGATAGGCCCGTTCTCTTTGACGCCCGCTGCATAATTACTCTCTCTATCCAAATGAGCACGAGAAGCTTCGATGGCAAGGTGGAGAGCCGTGGATCCGTTGGGTTGCCCCGATTCCTGTGACCGGACTGACCATGCTAAGAACTAGCGTGTGCGACTTTTGCCAATGTACGTGACGACAAACGAGGATGTTTTGACGAGACGCAACGTCAGTTTCGCAACAGCTTGGCGGGCTGTGTACATGAGGACGTTTGCTTCCGGACGAACACACGCGCAGGACAAGTGTGCGATTCAGCAGAATTGCCGGCACGGATCGCTCCGCTCATCTTTGGCCTGGCTCTTGCTATAACTGGGCTGTTCACAACGTGCCCATCGTAAACTCGTTCAAATGCTCAGGAGGCCTACATGAATTTCCGTCCGCTTCACGACCGCGTCGTGGTCAAGCGCATCGACGCTGAAGAGAAGACAGCTGGCGGCATCATCATTCCCGACACAGCCAAGGAAAAGCCCTCGCAGGGCGAAGTCATCGCGGTTGGCCCAGGTGGCCGTGACGAGACCGGCAAGCTGATTTCGATCGACGTAGAGGTCGGCGACCGCGTGCTGTTCGGCAAGTGGTCGGGCACCGAGGTCAAGGTCGACGGTGAGGAGCTGTTGATCATGAAGGAGAGCGACATCATGGGCGTTCTCACCGATGTGTTTTCCGAGAAGAAAGCCGCCTAGTCCAGCGCTCCCACCCCTCTCCCTGACGAGCGCCTGCCGGACGCGCCGCCGCATGAGAAAGTAAACTGAGGAATTCAATTATGTCAGCCAAGGAAGTCAAATTCGGCGTAGAAGCGCGAGACCGCATGCTGCGCGGCGTCGACATCCTCGCCAACGCCGTGCAGGTCACGCTCGGTCCGAAGGGGCGCAACGTGGTGCTCGAGAAGTCGTTCGGCGCTCCGCGCATCACCAAGGACGGCGTCGCCGTCGCCAAGGAGGTGGAACTCGAGGAGAAATTCGAGAACATGGGCGCCCAGATGGTGCGCGAGGTCGCTGCCAAGGCGGCGGACGCGGCCGGCGACGGCACCACCACCGCGACCGTGCTTGCGGCTGCCATCGTGCGCGAAGGTGCGAAGTCGGTTGCCGCCGGCATGAACCCGATGGACTTGAAGCGCGGTATCGACCTCGCGGTCGAAGCCGTCGTTGCGGACCTCCAGAAGAACTCGAAGAAGGTCACCTCGAACGAGGAGATCGCCCAGGTTGGCACCATCTCGGCCAACGGCGATGCTGAGATCGGCACGTTCCTCGCCGACGCCATGAAGAAGGTCGGCAACGAGGGCGTGATCACGGTCGAGGAAGCCAAGTCGCTCGAGACCGAGCTCGACGTCGTCGAGGGCATGCAGTTCGACCGCGGCTACATCTCGCCCTACTTCGTCACCAACGCCGAT
>NZ_JACMYO010000149.1 GCF_020889685.1 Bradyrhizobium oropedii | reverse complement strand
AAGCCGCCCGCCGCTGACGGCCCTCCGGTCGGCTCCGCCTCCCTCCGTCCCGTCAGCGGCGGAGCCAACCCTGAACCGACATCATGAACCCGAGGGTGGGGGCAGTTCTTCATGACGCAAAGGGGGCAGTTCCGGATGGCGTTTGACATAGAGAGCTGATGTCAGAATGAAAGCTCCATCTTACGCGCCCATGCGCTCAGCTATTTCGCGTTTCAATCGACGCTGTCTAGGCGCAGGATTCAGCTGACGCCAAGCTGCCCAATCGATCGGGCCATGTCGCAACGGTCCGCCAATTTGGTCCTCTGGCAGAGACGGCTGACGCTATTTGTTGGATTCCTCAACCAACGACCCCCGGCGCCGGAGGTTCATGGCGCCGAGGGCCGCTACTCCCGGCGGGCTGCGGGGCTTAGGACCGGGAGCTTTGAATCGATACCCGCTGCTCCATTTCGTTCCAAGCGCATACTGTCTGCCAAGGCTCAATCTTTTCTCGCAGCGACCAGACGGATCAATATCCGGGTCCACACCTTGACGCGCGTTTGAAGGCGGGCCGGTTCTTGTAAGGGCGTGCCGGTTAGCGGCATCTTGAACAGCCCCTCGCGCAGCATGGCCGACCGGGACGAAACTCAGCGTCTCGGAGGCGCGTTCAGCGCGTTGTGACCCGCTGCCTTCAATTCATCTATTGAGAGTCGCCCGTTCGCTGCGGCTTCGAGGATCTTGGAAGCAACGTGCGTCCTGGCGCCGATTTCAAAGACGGAAATATTCTCGCAAACTTCCTCTAGCACTGCCCTTAGCAGCGCAGTCGTTTCGGCGTCGAACATGCGTTTCCCTCCAATTGGAAATTGATGCTGAACGCCGCCGAGCGGAGTATATTCGCTCGGCGGCACCCGCCACGCATTCCAGTCTGGATCCTGAAATTCCAGCTTGGCGAGATTGGCACTTTTCCGCCAAGGCTTTGTGACACGCGCGTGACCAGACGCCCCCCTCCAGTCAATCCTCGACATCCGCAATTCGCCTGCGGATGATCACAATGGCGATGACCAAACCAAATAAGCCAGCAACAATTCCGGCCAGACCTGAACCGAATGCGCCGCCAACATCCCGGTCGGACAACGCGAACACAGCGGCTTCAACCGCCAAGCCGATCCCCTATGGAACAGCAACTACGATCGCAAGGGATTTGAGAGGTCCGGTCGTCAGTCTAAGGACCATCCTTCCAAGGCCATTTTCAATGCGCGTAAAAAAACTACGCCGTCGGGCTCGAAATATGGTGTCCCGGCGGCGCCCTGTCACTGGGCCCCTGAAATCCCCCAGCGTATTACGATCTAGCAGTCATCCCGCCGTGCGTTTGTGAAATGGTTCACAAATCGCGCCCTCTAAAACCACGGGGCGTTGGTGCAGAAATCTGCTTCACCGACATTGAATTGGCGGAGTTTGCTCTGCTAGTGCGGGCTACTTGGCACCGCCAATGAGTATTGCGGCCACTGGATGAGCAAAAGAAATACCAAAATCCGAGCGCGAGCTAGCGATTAGTCCATGCGGTCCAGCGAGCTTTCGCATCAAGCCAAAGTGAAATTTTCGAATTCGCCAGCCGCCGAACGGCGGAAATCGATTCAGTTGGCGATCATTATTCCAGCTAGCCGGAAATCCGCGCATATCTGCCCGATATTGCCGACTGCGACGCGCATCGCAATTTTAAGACGGTCGGACCACCTCCTAAGCTTGCTGGCATCAGGGCGGGGCTACTGTTGCGGCGCGCATCGTCTGCCATCTGCTGCTCCCTGGGGCCAGCAAGGGCATATGCAAAGGAGAGCGCCCCACCCTTTCGGATGGGGCGCTACGGCGGCCGGACTTGGGGTCAAGGCCAGGCTGGGCCGCCGAATCATTCCTTCGGCTATCATAGCGTAGCCAGGCGCGGCTGCGAGATGCTGCTTTGATGCTGATGACGCGACGCTGAATAAGATTTTCGCGACGGACGATGGCCGGTCCGGGGCGCCATAGCCATCCAAACGCATCGGCGCGATCAAAAACTCCATCATAGGCTCCCCATCCGGGGCCCTGATAATTCGTCCTCCAAGAAGTTCGAGGACCATTGTTGACGACGTTCGTCAACAAGAGGAACGGGGACAATTGCGCCATACTGGACGCCCATTTTCGTCGCGGCGTCCCAGACCATGCGGAGTTCAACCAAGCGTATTGGCCGACTGTGAAGCAAGCAAGTTCGTCGCGGATCAGACGTTCTCGGCAGCGTCCACGGCGGCTATTGAACACATCGACCTGCCTAAATTAATCTGCCGGCGGCAAGGGCAACAGGACAGGCCTTTACGGGCAACCCCAACTCAGCGATGGAATCATGTTCGAACGGTCCGCCCCAGAACGATCCTGGTAAGCTTCACTCTGGTGACGCAAGAGGCTGACACCAATGCCAGTCCCCATGCGCCTCACTCCGACAAGGCCTACTCCTTCTCGCCGCCGGCTTAAGTGCGACATCTCGACTTCGCACATGGCATCAGTCCATTTAGAAAAAGCCGTGCGCTTGAACGATTGGTAACAGCTCATGATAGTTGTGGATGATGTGGTCCGGCTTCGCAGCCCGCAAGCGCGCTTCGGAAACAAACCCGCCGGTGATGGATATGCTTATCAGTCCAAGGCTTCGCGCAATGTTGGTTTCTACTGGCATGTCCCCGATGATGAAGGTTGACTCGGGATTTATATCATTTTGCTCCATATATCGCCGAAGTCGCTCCCCTTTGCTCATCGTTTTATACTGCGTGGCGCGGCTTTCAAAGGCCAGGACGTCATTGAAGTAGCGGTCGATTCCGAGCCTTCGCAATTGAGCAACAAGGGGCGCGACTATATGGTTGCTCACGATGATGGACGAAGTCGCTTCTTGGCGCACCAATTCCAGCATCGTGCGCGCGCCCACGCGTAAATCCGCTTTGTCGGCTAGTGGCTCGTACGTGTCATGGAAGATTGCGCCTCCATCGTAATCTACGGCTGCGACTTCCGCTTCTGACATTCCGACATTTCGGAAAAGAATAGAGAGTGGGACATCGCAATGATCCCGAAAGGTGTCCAGATCGATCGTCGGGCGTCCGAAGCGCTCCAAGATAATGTTCGTCGTTTGCAGTAGCGCATTAGCATCGTCAAGCAACGTGCCATTCCAATCAAAAACAAGCGCCGGCTTCATGATTTGGGCCTCAGGCAGCGTTATGGCGATCAGCCACTAGGTTATACAGGTCTCTATTTGCGCGCGTTTGCCCTGCAGGAGTTGGCATCTCGAATGTGAATGGCGACAAATCGACTCCCTCGCTCCCCGACGGCAGCAACGATGTGAGACGCGGCAGGGGCAAGTAAGTCACAGTTGCCGCGTTGATCGAGGCCGCAATCTTTCCTTCGATCGTTTTAAGAACATACGGTTCGATCGCTTTAAACAGTAGGCTTTGCTTCCGCTGTTGAGCGGGCAGCCCTTTCCATATCTGCCAGAAGGCCAGTTCATCGATGCTTTCGATATTCACGCCGTAGTAATTTGGAGCCACGACAGGCGGAGAGCCGATTCCCCAATGGACAGCTTTGAGACCCGCAGCAAGAAGCATATTCGTCACGGTCCGACTGGTATCGCCACGAATGAGTGCCTCATCGGCAATGAGTATCGTGCGCTTGTCAACGTCAGTTGAAGCCAGACGGTATTTGTGAGCAATGCGACGCTTGCGCTCACTGCTTGGGCCGATGAGAGTTCGTTCAGAGTTTTGAGTCTCGATGACTTCACGTCGTTCGGCATTAACCCCACTTGCTACGAGAGATGAAAATAAGCCGTCAGCGTAGGGGCCTCCGGTATGAGGCATGGACGAGACGATGATTGGAGCGGCCGGCTCTGCGGGAAGCCGATGCGCAATCAGATCCCCCAAGGAGAAACCGATACTGTACCGAGTTTCGAGGTGAGATCGCCCCTGGATCGACGTATCCGGACTTCCGAGGTAAAGAGTTTCGTAGGCGCAAAGCTTGGCGGCGCGTTGAGAATCGCTGACAGAACGATCGAGGCAATGTCCATTTTTGCCGTCCACATATTTGATGTAGCCCGGGACGATTTGATCTGACTTGCCCCGAAGCCCGGTAAAGGCGCAATTTTCCGACGCAAAGAGCAAGAATCCATCGTCCGTCTGCATGAACTCCAAAGGACGCAGACCATATCTATTGCGGAACGCAACCAGATTTCCTTCAGTGTCGAGCAAAAGGGCGCTGATGGCACCATCAATGCGCTCATCAATCTCACGAAAGACGTTCTCATACTTGACCCGCAGCCCTTGCCGCCAGTAATCCCTTTCACAAATGTGTCCAACTAGCTTGAGCAAGAGTTCTGCATCCGTCCGACCCGCGAAGGTGCGACCTTGGGCAACCAGTTCTGCCCTAATCTCTCGAGCATTTACCAACGCTCCGTCCAACGAAATTGTCAGTTGACGGGAGGTGGCCCTGCGATTGGGAGTTGGTTGATCGTCGCTCTCACCCTCTGTGCAAACTCGACCGCGAACATGAGCGATTGCAACATGGGGAGTGAACTCCAGATCCTGCTCATCCTTGTCGATCGCACGCAGTTCGTGTGGCCGAGACGCGGTTTTATATCGAACGCCTTTGTCGTGCATGAAGGCGGCGATGCCGACTCCTGCCTGTCCGCGAAGTGAGAGCTTCGGAAGCATGTGCTTGAGCCGATCATAAACGGTCTGATGGGAACTGCTCCAAGGCAATAGAAAAGCGGCAGCGATACCTGACATGCTGGTAACCTTCTTGTAGCGTCCCTGTCCCGAGCCCGTCACAAGGCGGATGTAGTCCGCCGATCCGATAAGAGATGGACCTGCCCTTAAGCAAGCTTCGTACCAGCGCCCAGCGCTCAGCAATTTGAGCGAACCATCAAACCCACAGGTGTCGAGATTTCCGCTCTCACAATCTCTGCGGCCGGACAAATGAGCTGACGTTTTCGCGACAATCCGTCTGAAGCACGACGAGCCCGTATGAAAAATAACAAAGCCAACACTCGTGCGGCAGCGCATGTGACGATCAACAAGGCATCACTGATTCGCCCAGATGCATGCTTCAGAAGGTCGTCATGAACGCGCAGCTCAGTGCCGGCCACATCCGCCCATCCGCCAACCGATCGGCGAGATCAATGTGCGCGTCCTTTCCATAACCAGCTCTTCTTGATCGCCTCGTCGATCTCGATAAGGACGTTCGCCTTCGTGGGTTCAGTCTCCGGATCCGCAAATCCAAGGTCGGCAAAAACATTGCCCGAGCCGATCATGCCGAGGGCGTCGGCCGGCTCTCAATCCTCAAGCTTGATACCGATGGAAGAGCCATCCCGATCTATGGCTCCGCCTTCGGATTAAGCGTTTTCGTCCAAGAGCTTGTGTTTCATCGAGGCAAGCCGATGATCTATGGGAGCCTCGGTGATCGCCCGGCGATTTCGGCCCGACTGTGAAGAGATAAGACGATGTAGTTCGCAGTACGGCTTCCGCCCTTGCTCTTCCCCTGGGCTGGGACATAGCTACCAACGTTTTCGGAAGGCGAGTCATCCCAGTTTTGAGACCAGCTGGATAGGCTCGTCCAGCCAAGCACGACTCGTCGGAGCTCGACAGCGAGCTCGATAGATTTCGCTCTGTCGCTCACGCTGACGAAGCCACCGGCGCGACACGAGCGCAGCCAATTTGGCGAGCGTTCGGGCGGGAACGCCCGCGGACAATTCCAAGAATTCGAATGCCAACGCCGGCCATTCGTCGAGTAAGGACTCGCTAACGCAAGCGCAGGGTTCGGGCTTTGTTGTATGAGCGTTGTACGAAATTGAAAAAGACGCCGAAACTTCCGCTAAGTCGCCAAACAACTGTTTTCGAAGGAGAAAAACTCATTGGAGCGGGTGAAGGGAATCGACCCCTCGTATTCAGCTTGGAAGGGTTTCGGCGGCTGAATCTCGTCAACGTTCATTCGGACAAAACACCCTTAAAGCCACCATTGAACCACAACGGCAATTCCGGTGTGTCCGCAGGGACGCGAGCGCTCGATTGAGGTTGCATTTGGCGAGGACGGCGGTTTGACGCACGAGGTGCGACGAGGCATTCCGAGCCGGTGCCTGCGATGGAGCCAATTGGCCGATTCGAGGATTATATAACGAGGACAGTGGGGACATCTCAAAATTATATACTTATTATCAAATAGATAGTCTTAATTTGGACATCGGAGAGAACTTCGTGGTACCCGTATGTTCTATCTTTGTTCTCAGCAACTTCGGGGAAATTGTGCGATGCTAGCGGGCGCCATGACTGCAAAACGAACCGCGCGGACCCGGGGGCGGTATTTGCCTCCGGACGACCAGCATCAATATCTGTTGCCCGATCTTCTTCTGCGGATCGGCCGCGCCGCGCTGGATGAGAAGCAATACGAAATGCTTCGTTCCGATGACAGCGATCAGGCCAGGATATTTTATTCGGGCCACCTTGATCTGTTGGAGGCGCCGGCCGTTTCAATCGTTGGAACGAGAGATGTAAGCGAGAACGGCCGGAAGCGTGCCTATCAGCTTGCGCGTGCCCTTTCGGCAGCTGGTGTGTCGGTGGTTAGCGGACTTGCAAAGGGTGTCGACACCGCAGCGCTGACAAGCACGTTAGACAATGGGGGCCATGCTGTCGCGGTCATCGGAACGCCGCTTGACAAAGCCTATCCCGCTGAAAATTCACAGCTGCAGCAGCAGATCTATGCTCATCATCTGCTCGTCTCACCGTTCCGGAACGGCTCGAGGATATTTAAGTCGAATTTTCCGGTACGCAATCGGGTGATGGCAGCGATCTCCGACGCTACCGTCATCATAGAGGCGTCGGACACCAGCGGCACGCTCCACCAGGCTAGCGAATGTGTGAAGCTCGATAGATGGCTATTTATTGCACAGTCAGTTCTTGATGACGGCTCCCTGAAATGGCCGGAGCGTTTTCAAGGCTATAAAAAAATGGCGCCGCTCAAGACCGCAGAGGACGTGCTTGCCCGAATAGGCGCTAGGTAGTCTTTCCAAGCGCAGCGCAGTGAACGGCCCTTGCGCCAGCAGAGAGCAACAATTCCCTGCATGCCCGCATGGAGCCACCGGTGCTAACAACATCATCGAGCAGCAACACGCGGCGTCCTCGGATGAGGTTGGGCGATTTGACGATGATGCTTTTCAGATGATTGTCCTTGTCGCGACTGCCACCATTCGCAAGCTTCGCGACCGGCTTTTGCCTGATAAGGACTTCTGTGGCGTCAATTCGAGGATCGTCGATACAGATGCGCTGAGCGAGCTCGCGGATGCCGTTGATGGCCTTCTGCGGATCGTGAGAAGGCACCGTTACCAGCGCGACGTCCTTCCGAATGATCGGCTCGATCAGATTGAAGAAATAGACGATGCCGCGGTCCTTCTTGTCCTTCAGATCGAGGATCTTCCCGCTGTAGGTGGGATAGTTCGACCCGTCTCCACCCATGGCCTTATGCCTGCCCCATGGCATGTATTCGCCAAAGGCAGAAATCTCGTCGTCTCCGAACTCCTTAAAGTCGCTAAGAAACCAACGTTTCATGGTTGCCTACTCGAACTCGGCGGCCTTGCAATGGGGCGGGCGATGTCGTCAGAAGGCGGTCAGTCGGCAAACGCGACTGCACAGGGCTGTGACTTCTGCGAATCATCTGCTTAATATTTTATAGCCGAGAGTTGTAGGGGTCGCGAATCCCCGCGGACAAGCTGGTCAGATGGCCCCGTGATTCTACGGAATCTGTCTTGAGGGTTGTCAGAAGGGTTCGGTACGGTGCCAGGAGCGACGTCGAGGCTATGGCGCCGCAACCTTTCGGAACCGACCAATTAGCACAAGCCGTCGCTCGGCTATGCGTCGCTAACAGGAAGAGCCAGTTACCGCAGGAGCCGAGCAGCGACGGGATGCCCCCGCCCTGCAAGATTGTCCCAAGAACATGTTTTCGTATCTAATTGCCTCATGCCAACGAATCGAAATGCGGGATGGGTGACCGATATCGAGTTTGTGTTCACCGAATGCGTGCGGATTCAAAACGCGGTCTCGGCTGCGGTCAAAGATGATCCGGCCAGTTTGCAGGACCTACCGAAACAGGACATGTGGGGCGATCTACCTCACCCGGATGGCAAGGGACCGCTAATATGCGGGCGCGCGGCCGACCAACGGGTTTGGCGGCTGGCCGAACAGGCGGTGAAATACAGCGATGCCGTGGGCACCATCGAAATCGCGCCGGTGCACAAGGCGCTCGGCAAGATCCTCGTCCAGCGCTTTCTGACCGAGCGCCGCCCGATTGATGAACAGCAGGCGGAACGGGCTCTCTCGTCGGCAGTCAAAGAAGCCAAAAAAGCCCGGATGAACCGAACGCATTATTTCCCCTGTCGACTAATGCACAGCAAGGAGCCTCCAAGCTTCGCTATCGGGCCAGTTACGTTCCACACACTCGAACGCTTCAACGAACTGATGGCTCCGCACTACACAAACTACCTACAGCGTGGTGGTGGGGATTGGAAAAAGAAGTCGGACGAACGACTGCTTGCCAGCGCGATGCATTACTACGACGGATTCACCTGGGTCGGTGAGGTCAACATACAGAATTGCGACGACGGCACCTCGTTCGATCGTGCCCGGATGGCGGTGACCGGGGCGGTCAACATCGTGCATATTCTGTTCGGGGCGTATCACACGCGCCGAATGGATATCGGCGGCCCGCGCCTCGCAACGGACCGCCGGGCGCATATGTTGCTCGATCCCAAACAAAGCCTGTATATCTCATGCTCCAGCGCCGCTACCTCGGCGGTGGGTTTCGAGGACGATTGGCGCAAATTTCTCGAAGGCGAGAATATTGCGGTACTACTTCGCGCCGCCGACAAAGTACTTGAAACGGTTGTCAACCCAGCGATCAAGCGGACGCTGGGATCACGCTTGTTGGACTCAGCTGCATGGTTCGGCGATGCCGTTCGCGAAGAGTCCCCTGCCGCACAAATCATCAAGGCGGTAACGGCACTCGAACGGCTGGTGCTAACCTCCGAGCACGAAGACATCAAAAAAACTGTTAGCCAGCGCAGTGCGGCGATCCGGTATGACCCAGCGGACACCAAGTCATTTGACGAACTGGAAAGTGAGTTGGCTGAAGCCTACGTGATGCGGTCTCGCCTCGCCCATGGTTCTCTATCGCCTTTCGATCCGGAAGTCAGAGCCTTCGCTCCGGTCTGCCTGGAACGGGTCGAACAGGTGATCTGTTGCGGATTAGGCTTGTTTGAGTCGCACGGGCTCTTTGACCGTGAACTGACGAACAGACAAATGGCCGACGGGTTCGACGTTCTGATCTCATTTGCGGAGAAGCGTGACGCCGCTTCCAACGGTGCTCCCGCCTGAAACCGGGCATATCACGCGCCTGAAACGAAAACCGGCCCGCGACAGGTGGCGCGGGCCGATCTTTTGGAGCCGGAGCGAAGAAAGCGCGAGTAGCAACACACCACCCCATCACCGAACCAGCGGATCGAAGGAACACGATCGGCTGGCTTGCATGGTGTATCGCGTCATCGTTGCGGTGGCAACGCGGTAACAACTCGCTTTGCGCATCCGCATGTTCGCGCACCAAAAATAAAACGGGTGATCTTTCTCACGCGTAGCAACCAAACACACGGGCGGAGCGCTTAACGCGGGAATTGCAAAAACCCGCGCAAAACGGGCACTTCTGCGACACCTGCTCTATTGGCGCGTAGCAGGATGATTTCTCCGCGATGGGGTAACCAACTCTCACGCGGAACAAGCAACGCGATGCAGCATGCGTTCGTCGGGGGCTTGAGCGTAACAAGACATCGCGACAAAAAGAAAACGGTCGAGCTGTGAACTCGGCCGTTTGAAACATTAGGGGACGATCCCTTGCGCAGTCTCTTCAAGCGAGACTCGTGATGCCACATGCGACGCGCTTTATCAAGAGGTGTGGTTGTCGTTCCCCTTCAACACGTTGAAGGAGCAACAAGTGACGATCGCAAGCCACCAATTCACGACGAACTTCACCCGCAACGAATGCCTGCGCGAGAGGCGCTTGAGCTTGAGGCGCTGGGCACATGCTCTGCTATCGCGGCATGCCATCCGACTGGCGCGTGATGCCGACAGAGCTGGCCAAGCGCGGTAACTGCGGCCGGGAACGCATCTCGCGCATTCTCAACGAGCTGATCGAGGCCGGCCACATCAAGAAGACGATTTCGCGCGATCCCGTGACGCAGAAGTGGAAGGCCGCGGGGTACACCGTCTTTGCCGTCCCGAACGCTCCAAAGCCGATCGCTGACGATGAAGCGCGCGAGATCATTCGAGACGCGCAGCGCGTGGCTGAGCAGCCACCACCTCCGGAGAGCGGAAAAGCCGCGGCGGGAAAGCCGTCAATGGCTAATCCGCCCCTACTAACTACCGATCTACCAACGACAGATTCAACCAACACGACAGACCGCGACCGGCACCAAGAAGAGGCGCGCGGCGCGAACGAAAGACAGACATTTGTCCGAATGAGCAGCAGGACGATCGTCCGAATGGAGTCGGCGTCGTGCCGCAAGTCACTGATGAGCGGCTGAAGGGAATCGACCCCTCGTATTCAGCTTGGAAGGACGAATCTTGCTGCCTCCACAGCATCAGCCGCGAGATTAATAAGTTTTTGATAATACTGAATATACTGCAATAATAGCACTTGGGAACGCGCCAAGAACGCGGGGTGATTTTTATGGCTGTTTTGTATGAACGTTGTACAAGGTTGGCCCTCCCGACGCCGCCCCCGAAGTTCTTGCGCGAGTCGCTCCGGTTGACCGAAGACCATCTCTACGATGCGGTCGCAATGAGCGAAGACGAGCGGCTGGCTCGCACCGTCGTTGAGCTGGGAGACGACAAGGCCAAGGGTCTCACGATCCGCATCACTCCGCACAAGCCGATCTGGTACATCCGCAGAAAGGAGAAGACGCTTCGCCTCAGGGATATTCGCTAGCTCTCGCTGGAAGACGCCCGATACGTCGCGGAGCAGATCGCGCTCGCCGCCAAGCGCAACCGCGACCTGAACGAGCTGGCTCACGTTCTGCTGGAATACGTCCCTCGTCCGAGCGACGGCAGCACGTTCCGGGACGGCGACGCCGAAGCAAAACTGGACCACATGCTCGCTTGCCGGGACAAGGCGAAGGCGATACCTGCGCCTCCGTACTGGACATGGAAGCAACTGACCGACGAATTCCCGAAGCGCAAGCAGCCTGATCTGAAGGCCAGTTATCCCAAGGCGTACGAGCGCTACCTGAGGCTCGAGGAATTCGGACCGATCAACAACAAGATGGTGCGCGACATCGAACTCAGCGATCTGGAAAAGGTCCGAGACGCAATCCATATCAACCACGCCCCATCCACCGTGAATCGTGCGCTTCGCCAATCCAAGGAAATGTTGACGTGGGCCTGGAAAAATAAGGCGACTGCCTCCGGGTTGGACAAGTTGTTATACAAGTGGTGGGACCGATGGTCGTACGAATACAAGGCCAAGAAGAGGACCCGTACTCCCACCATCGAAGAGATCGCTCGCACTCTGGTTGTTGCAGAACGCTTCAGACATTTGGCCGACGGCGAGCACGAGACATATCCGGGAACGCTCGGCGCGCTTTGGGCTGTGGCTCTGACCGGCCAACGAACCGGCGCCTTGATGCAGCTCAGGACGGACCGGCTATTCCGCGCAGACAAGGCGTACCGCAAGCTTAAGGCATGGAAGATCGCCAATTGGACCACAGAGGAAATGAAAGGAGGTCGTGACGGCGGCCGGCCCCACTCACTTCCGCTTCCACCAGAAGCGCTCCGGATCCTGAACCAATACCACAAAGAGGCCGGCGGCGATTCTCCGTGGATGTTTCCGGCACGCAGGGCCGACCAACACGTGAGCAAATCGGCACTCAACCAGCTAATCTATCGGCTCCAAGGCCGTGTCTATGACCACACTGTGAGGCAGAAGGCTCAACGCAAGGGTAAGCCTGGACCCAAACCGCGCCCGCTGAAGGTCAGGCCGAACCTGTTCGAGCGATTTGGAATTCGCCCCTGGACCCCGCACGACTGCCGCAGAACGATCACGACGTACCTGGAGGACCGCAGACTGGGCGGCGCTGCCAGCGCGATACTTGGCCACAAGCAACCCAACTCGGACTCCAGCCGGGAGGAGCGCGAGAGGCTCGCTCCGGTCACGGAGCAGCACTACAACAACTCGCAACGCATTCGATTGAAGGCTGATGGCATGGCTCTGTGGGTAACACGGCTCTCCTAAGTGCCTACAGCCGAGAACAGAGACGGCTTCAGACGGTCCTGCATCGCCGCGCTGCCGCGTGACCGGGAAGACCCACGTAAAACAAAGATGCGCGAGAGTTCCGCGTGCGTCCGCGTCTTTTCAGCCGGTATTTTTTGTCCGCCATCGCACGCCTAAGCGGCGCATTGGCCCTTCGGTCGATCTGCCCGGCACCCGTTTAAGACCGCATGCGCGACGCGAAACGATGCAGTTCCACCCGGTCCTGATCGTTGAGATAGAAGCCCCGGGCCGGATATTCGTTCGTGCCGCCCTTCAGGACGCGGCGCTCCTCAATCTGCGAAATAAGATAGGCGAAAGCCGGATTGAAGCGCCGGAGCGGCCAGCCCGTTTCCTTGTGCAGTTCCTCAACGCCGACAGTTTCCTTCTTGGCAAGAACCGCATCGACGAGGGTCACGACGTCGACGGCAGGATCGGCCCCCAAGGCGTAGGGATCGAACGTGATGTAGAGACTGGCATTGCTGGTCATGCGCGGCAACCGTTTGGCGACGAATGAGGTTGTATTGATAAAGTCATCCGTCGACAGTTCGGCGACGGCGAACGCCAGCTCATCGAGCGAGGCGTCCGGAAACGCGGCAATCAACTCGTCCTCCGGGATGAAATCGCTGTAGCCGTGGGTCGATTCCTTGGCAATCCACAAGCCGATCTTGACCGCGAGCGGTCCCAGCTCGCCAATTTTCACTGCAGCAGGCTCCCTTGCAGGCGGCGCGACGATGGCTTTGGTTGTCGAATTTTCGCCCGGCGGCGGCGAGCCATTGGCCAGCCAGGCGTCCAGACCGTTGACGACCATCTGACCAATTTCGGCGAATTGCAGGATGTCGTCGCCGACGAGCGGCACGGTCTCGCCGAGCCGGGCATCAGCGGCGTGCTCGGCGAAAGCTGCATCCGCAACGCCAAGGTTGTGCCCGATGACGTGGCGCTTCTGGATATTCAGTGTCAGAACCGCAAGCGCGTCCGGCGAGAGCACGGCATAGGGATCGAAACCGAACTCCGCGAAGCGTTGTTGCCCGCGGCCAATATTCTGAAACGCGTTGCCGACGGCCTTTACGTCTGGAGAGCCGGCCGGACGCGCCGCCACCTTGTATAGGTAGACCGTCTTGAGCGTCGCTTCGAAGGCGGTCAGCACGTCTTCATGGGCGTTTCCCAGCAGCCGATACGCCAACTCGCTCTGATCCTGACCGAAACTGTCGGCGAGCTTGACCTGGTCCCGCACCAGCGTCGCCTCGCGGGCAAAATGAAGATGGATGTTCGGGGCGCCGCAATCGGGACAGAACAACGAAATTGCGAAAACACCGTAGTCACGCGCACACTCGTCGCAGACCAGTTCACGTAGGAGATCGCTGCGTATGAAGCGGGGCACCGGTTTGTGTACCGGCCGCGGGCCCGCCTTGATCGTGATGGATTTGCTTCCCGAAAACTTTCGCCCGAGATCTTCGAACATCCCATGGATCGCTTCCTGCATGTCGGCGTGCGCCGCATGCTGCACGATCTTCTTCGCGGCGGCGAGGTCATCGGGATGTGTGAAGTCGTTATCGGAGGCCACAACGCCGCTATAGGGGCAAACCGTTTCGGAAATGCCCGGTGCATGCGACATGCGGGGCGTCATCGCCTCCGGCAAAACGAAGCCCTCGACCCGATTGCCCATGACGAAATGGCGTGGGTGCGCGTTTTCGTTGGGTGAGTATCGATACACCCGGCCATCCGGAGTTTGCGGCAAGGGAATTCCGAGTTGCATGGTGCTACCCGATTTGCCCCGCTGGTACTTTTCGAGATTACGAAATCGCATAACCCAATCCGTGTTCGTAGGACATTCGGCGGCTCGGCGAATCGGCGTTCCCGTAGCATATCAAGCTTCCATCGCGCGCTCTAAGGCGCCAATTCCACCAGCAGTTCGTCGAGCACCGCCGCCAGCCCGGTCGCGCGGATGAGCGGCCGGACGCCGACGGCCCGCAGCTTTGGCACCGCCCGGTGGTAGACCGCGAGGTTAGTTTGACCATTCGGCCGGGACGGATAGATGATTCCGTCGGGCCGCTCGGGATGCTCGTGCCAGGCAAGCGACCATTTCCGTGCCAGCGCTTGTGCCGAGGCACCGGCGACATCGGTCGGAACACCCATCCGGATAGCGCTATCGTCGCGCAGGTCGACCATGGTCAAGGCCGAAGCAACCTCGATCTCGGCATAGTTCCGCTGATGGAGCTCATCCTCCCCCAGGAGCAGCGAGCCGTCGGTACCGTCGCGCCGGTCGCGCAAAACGGCCTCGAGAACGCACACCTTCAGCGTATCGCCGAGATACAACACGCCGAAGCGGTTTGCGTCGACACGGCGCCGAGGGTCACTGAAATGGCTGGGCGATTTTCCGTAGCCGAGCGGATTGGGGTAGCGCCCGAGATAGATGCGCCCAAACCGCGCCCCGACGGCGACGGTCCTGAGCTCTAGGCGCGATTTTGGCAGGCTCGGCGGCCGCTTGCCGGCCACCTAACGAAAATCTCCGCGGCCGACGCTCTCCGCAGCCGCGAGCAAGGCATCTCCCTGCCCTCGCTCCAAGGCCTGCCGACCCGTCAGGCCGTCGAGTTCATCGTGGGGCTGCACGAGAAAGCGGAAGATGGTCCAGGGAGCGCCGAGCCGTTCTCGCAAAGCTGGCAGTTCAGGATAGGGCTTTCCGTCACGATCGAGTTGCCAGACCGGAAAGCGGAAGCCGCGTTTTGCGCCATCCAAGCCGAGCAGCTGTCCGTTTTGTCGCTTTGCATTGATCGTCACGCGTGTCGTATGCAGCAGCTTGGCCAGTTCGTCGGCACTGCGCATGTCCTTCCCGGACAGGATTTCTGCCGCCCTTATACGGCCCCGATCCCGAGCCGCGGCCAACGCCCGGTCGAGTTCGCCGTCATTCTCCATTTCTTTTGAAGTCGTTGGCTCCACGGGCACAGCGACAGCGTCACCGCCCGGGCCGACATTGACGAGAAAGCTGAACGTGCGTCCCTCTCTGCTGCTCTTTTCGATAGCTTCGCCATAATGCCGGATCAGCGCGCTGACGCATTCCGGTTTCATCGCCATCACCTTTGCAGCACTGTCGGATGCCTTGACCGCGATATCGGGGACGGATCTACGCCGCAGTCCCTTCAAGCCGGGCATAAACGACATGCTCAGCAGCATCCTGGCGCCGCGCTTCCGCGACGCGGGAGTTTTTCGAACTGATTTTTTCGCCTTCGCCATGGCATTTCAGCTCCTGCACAGGTTGGACGGCTCACACCATAGACAAAATGAGAACTTCCGTTAAGTTCGTCAAGCTTGTAAAGTAAGTTAAATTCTGTTCTTATTTCGTTCTTTTTTAGAATTCGATTAGATTATCTGGCGTGGCCGCACCGCCGGCCGTCGAGCCAGCTAGACCGGAGTATCGATGTGTTCTTGATCGACCAGGAGATGGCAACCGACCTGCTCTATATCGCGTCGCACGAGTTGCTTGCGCCTACAACGGCTCCCGCGCCAGGCGCTCCGAGCGTTCGATGATCGGATGACGTGAAGCAGATGTCGATTGCCATAACCGCCCCCCAGAAGTTCGATTTCCAGGATCTTGTCTGCATCGAATTGATGCTTCGCTTTCAGGCAAATCCCGACCTCACCCTCCTTGTCGAGGGCGACGAGGATGCCGAGATGACCCTGCCACGATCGGCGCTCGCACCCCTTGTGGTCGAGGTGCAGGTCAAGGGCGCAAGCGGGCCGGTAACAATGGCCAAAATCGTCGAATGCCTGGCGCACTGCCCGGACCGCCAGGCGAGCGGCTGTCTCTTCGAGCGGATTCTCGCCTCTCCCGACAGGATCGCCCTTCTGGTCATGTCGGGACGGTGCGACGACGCAGCCTCCGCCTTTGTGCTGCCCGACTGGGACGGAGCGGCTCCGCCGGTCGGTCGGATCAAGACGGCGACCGCCGCAGCGTTCCTCCAGGAATTCGGATCGCTGCCCGCGAGCTCGGACTCAGACCTCATGACCAGGAGAAAGGCGCACCGGGACGCGCTGGTCTCGCGGCTCACTTCTGATGCGGTTCGTCAGGTGCTCGACAGGATCGTCGTTTTCGAACGTATCGGGGATAGCGATCTTCAGATTGCCTGCGAACGACATCTCAAAACGCAGTTCCACATTCCGCAAGATCGCATCTTCGACATTGTCAACCGGCTGCACAAGAGGATCAAGGACGCAAAAAACGACGGGACGGATGCCGTTCCGGCGATGCGGACGGTCCTTGCGGACGCCTCCCCGCCCTCGCTTCGACCCCAAGATTACGTGTCTCGTGGTGTCGAACCCGAACTGATCGCGACACTGACGGATAGGAACTGTCTTCTGCTCTCGGGGCCGCCCCGTAGTGGCAAGTCGGACACGGCGAGGTGGGTCGCCGCCGAGTTCGAGCAACTCGGATACGACGTCCAGCAGGGATCTGATCTGGAAACAGCAAACCGCTTCCTGCTGGAGCCGGGAAACGCGCAACGTCTTTTCGTTCTGGACGATCCGCTAGGCGGTGCCCATCTCGATCCGGAGGCGGGTCGGGTATTGGAGCGATTGGCTAAATTGCTATCGCGGCTATCTGCTCGGCAGAAACTCATCGTCGCGCAGTCGCAGGATGCGATTTTTGACACCTTGGGCCGGACCGAGCTTCGAGCGTGTGCCATCTCCGGAAAGGCCTGGACGGACCTCGGAAGGTATTCCCCGGACTTCTTGCAGAGCCTATGGACTCAGATGGCAACGCGCGCAAACACGCCGCCATCGCTGCTTGCTCGAATGGCCGCAGCGCTTGCCAGCGGGGACAATGAACTTGAACCTGGCTGTCTGCAGCACTTGGCCCTATCCAACGACTTGTCCGATGACATGTCGCTGGACCAAGCTGTTCGTCTCGCCCGCGAGCCTGCACGAAGCCTCGGCCAGGCCCTTGCGGCCCAGCCCTCCATGGCCGATCTTCTCGCCGCACTTGCCGTAGCGTCGACGCCCAGCACGCCGATTGATGCCCGCGAACTGGCCTTCGCGCTGGACGATGCTTCGACGTCTCTCCCAGGGAAAGTTGCCTCCGCGTTTCCGGGACTTCAGCTTGGCGGAACTCCTCCGGCCGAGGTCGCGCCGACCTATGATCAGGAGCCCGTCCTCGAGCGGGAAGCGGAAATCGATCTGGAGAAACTCGAGCGTCGCGGAATCGTGGCCGTGGTGTCCCCGCAGATCGCGTTCACGCATCCGTACTACCGTGCCTGCGCGGAATCGATCCTCGATGCGCCGAGCGCCCGCATTGCGGCCAGCGTCGTGCGGATCGCGGAACGAGCGCTGTTTTGCCTCGCTCCGCACACGTCACGCGCGGCCGCACGAAATCTCGACTGGCTCTTCCGAACGATGACCAGCAGACAAGATGCGCAGCAGAAACTGATCTCGATCTGTGTTGACGGTCTGCACTCTATCTATCCGGCGACGCGGGACCTGTGTTTCGGTTTTCTCGTTCGCCATTTGACCGAACTCTCGGAAGAGCTGAGAGACGATCTCCCCGGGTGGGTCCGCACCATCGCGCGCACGAGCTTGGATGGCATTCGTTGGCGGGGTGGCGAAGCTGTCTTTCCAAGCGAAAGTATCGTCGATGGCAGCGAACGGTTCATGCGCTATTTGCGGCAGGTGAAGCAGGCCGATGTTTCGGTCGAGCTGAAGGCGCTCGAAGGTGACGACGCGTCATACCTCTCTCCGGAAAGAGCGGCCGAGACGCTTGCCTATTTCAAGCGCAAGCCCGCAAAACTTACCCTCCGGGCAATGGGTCGATTGCTCAGCTACGACGAAGCCGTATTACGTGCCGAAGCGGCAAGACTTTGGTTGCTTCGAAACCGTTCCGACGATCTTGCCCTGCTCTCCCGTGTTTTTGAGGACGAGAATCCGGCCGTCATTTTGGGTGCGTTTAAGGGCGTCTGCCTGGGATGGAACGAATTCTCGGCAGACCGCCAGGCGAGCATTCTGGATCATCTCAGGCGTGCCGCGGCCAATCCGTTTGCGGCTCTGCTTCTGCTTGATCGCCTCGTTGTCTTCAATCGGGTGGAATACACGGGCGAAAACCCACCATGGCCCGTGTTTGGCGAATTGATGCCGATTGTGCTTGCGGTCCTACCCGCCGACGCCAATTTCTCGGAAACCCGGCTATACGCGGCCATGGGGGAGGCCTGTGAAAGACTGGCGATCGACGCGGTTATTCCGATCCTAACAAGTTGGACATCCTGGATCGAACGCGAGCTCGCTCGTGGCATCATGCCCGACGAATATACCCTGGCCGTCTCGGAAATCCTGTTGGACGTAACGGAAACGCGGGCTGGTCTCCGCCAAGACTTGGTGAAGCGTCTCCTCGCCCTGCCGGGAACGACCGCTATGGCGGGGACCATTCGCGACTTCATCGATGCATGGCCAAATCTTGATCAGTCGGAACGGGACCGCCTAATTGATGTTCTCACCAGCGATCGCGCGGATCTGTGTTGGTTGCAAGCGGTCGTGCTGACAAGACGCGTTGTGCCGCCCGAACTACAAGACCTCATTCTTGGGAACCCTTCGGCGCTTTCGGCCGACGCCTCCGACATAATCCGGAACACTCCCCCCTCCCTTCTCGACGCGGCAGTGTCGGTCTATTGCGGCCGTCCACAGCCACTTTGGTGGCTCGGAACGCATCATACACGGGGGACGGTCTGGGAGGCTGTCGCCCGAGAGATCGCTCTGCTGCCGGCGCACGCCAAGTTCGACACGGCGCTGGCGGACATTATATATCAACAAGACGATAAGCGGATCGCTTCGATTGTACGAAGCGTTGAGCCCGAATATCTCGAAAAACTCTTCGGGATGTTGCTTCGTCACAGACTGGAATCGAATGGAAATTATTTGCGCAAGGCATGGGGCGCATTATTTGGCCGCGTCGAGGGCACGATCGGCGACGCTTGGCTGGACCGTATCAACCAGCTTGCGCCCGTGATGCTGGATGACCTCGACGAGATTGGCAGATGGTTGCCTGAACAGCAGGCGGAGCAGCTGTTGGAGCGGTTCAAGGCCGATCTGACGCCGCTTCTTCTTCTCGACAGGCTCGGCGACTTGCCCCAAGAGGCTTGGGCTTCCCTAAGGGACGACACGATCTCGGCAATGAAAGGCCTCCTGAAAGCCGCCCCGCCTCGGCTGTTCGGAACATACGATCGCATCGGCCGAGAATGCAAAACACTCGGACTTGAGGATACCGAGCTCGATTCCTTGCTGGAGCAAGAACGTGCGAAGATCTTTGACGCGCGCAAAAAACGCGACGACGAAGAGCGCGACGACGAACCGCTGCCTAACGGCTGGGTTTCTCCTTAGCTCAAAGAAAGCTGTTCGCGCGTCATCTGCCACCATTCCGGATCGGCAGCCGAACGTAATGATGCCCCTGCGGAAACGCCGTGTCGACCCGTTCACGCGGTCGACGCGGCCGCCGGAGAGCTCAATTGCAGCGAACGAGCTGTCGCCTACGGCACCGGGTTACTATCCGACACCTCAAAGAACTTCTTCGCCTTCTGATGACCCTGTAACGCGACGGGACGATACGGACCGAAGCTAGTCTAGTGCGCGCGGACTTCATCGCGAGGCGCTCCTAGACCGTTTCGTGAAGTTGCGCCGTGTCCGGAACGTCGCGAACCGCTTTCGACCAGTGCAACGAGGTTCCGCCCATCCCGACCATGCACTCGTCGTGCATCATGCCATCGGCAGACGGGTACAGCCGCAGCATGCCCTTGTCGACCAACACTCGACTTGCCTCGGGGATCTTCTCGGCGATGAATTCGACCATCCAGGCAAGCGTGATGTCCGACAAGCGGGATTCGTTTTCGGGATAGCTACCGCCGACATCCGCATGGTTGCCGGCGAACCAGATCTGATCGAATTGCTCCGGTTCGCCCTGCCTGTCGGGCCACTTCACGGTCCCACTGCCGCCCCATGGCACTCGCTTGAAGTCTTTCCGCCCTTCGTCGATCGACTGCAGATGCCGCGCGTACTGGACATCTGACGCGAAGTGCCGGTCGTACGCCCAATCAGGGAAGAAACTTGCCACCCAATCGCGGCAACCGCATCCCAGATTCCGATGAAATAGGCCGACGCGCCCGCAGCGCGTCCGACGTCCGACTTGTGGAAGATGCGGAATTGCCCTGCCCGCTTGTCGATCTCCGCGCTGTCCCGCGGCATGCCGAGCCAGTAGACACAGGAGATTGCCTCTTTCGCGACTCGCCGCAGCGACTTCGGATCGAGGCTGATGGAATCGCCGTTCGGCTCGTTCCTGGGAATGCCGCAGACCTCGAGCACGTGCGACAGGCACCGGGCAGTATAGGCTCCGCGGCTGAAGCCGAACAGATAGATGCGCTCGCCGGGCTCCCAGACCCCGACCAGAGCGACATAGCAATCGACAATCTTCTTCGTAATGCCGAACCCGAACATTTGCTGGACCGTCTCCTTGAGACGGCTCCAGCGACTGCTCTGGCCCGGTGCCGGGGTCCCTATGCCGGGGACATAGAGCGCCAACTGCTGCTTGGGATCGATCATGGAATCGGGCCCGGTTCGCGTCGCCCGATACAGCTTGTAAACGTTGGTGCGGCTTTCGTCGGGCAGGAGACCGCCCTCGTTTCCCGTACCGTCCGCGAACACCAGAATGTTCTTGGCCATATCAGCCCCTCTGGCGTGACCATCGGCTCGATCAATGCATCCTGGACGGTGTTGCTGCTGGCGTCCGTGAAGGCGGTAGCGACACCGATTGCCTTCGCACCCCGAGCCGGGTCACTAG
>NZ_JACMYO010000148.1 GCF_020889685.1 Bradyrhizobium oropedii | reverse complement strand
CGAAGCCACCGCCGTGGCCGCCACCGAAGCCACCACCGCCACCGTGTCCGCCACCGCCGCCGCCTCTGGCGAGGGCTGCGGGTGCAAGCGCGACGCTGACTGCGAGCGTCGCCGCCGTGAGACACGTGAGAAGCCTGTTCTTCATGAAATCCTCCCTGATTGGGACCGCGGCAAAACCTCGTATCGCCGCACGCGAGCATGATCAGAAGACGCAAGCGGACCGCCGACTTCAACTTACAAATGCGCCAGATTCTGACGCAGGATTTAGGATTGGCGAACGAGCGCGGCCATGCGGCAATCACCATGATCGGAGCCAGGATTTCGTTGGCCGAGATCGACGGAAATTTGGCCGGAATCAGCGGATAGCGCTCGTTGAAGCGATCCGCCCGGTTTCTTAATCGTGAAGCTCTCGAGGAATGACGGCGTCCTGGAGAGATCGCAGATCCGGTTCACAATTTGTCGATCAAAGGGTCTCCCCTCCTCGCCGGCCGTAACCCAACCACGATGCAATCGCCTTTCACCCGGCTTCGGGGCCGGCGCCGGGAAGGCGAAGTGCCGACCTTCAGCAAGGAGCTTTCGATGAGCGACGAGATCAAAAGACCGTTTCTGACCCACGCCTCCGGCGCACCTGTTGCCGATAATGTGAACATCCTGACGGCGGGGCCGCGCGGGCCGGCGCTGGTGCAGGACGTCTGGCTGATCGAGAAGCTGGCGCACTTTCATCGCGAAGTGATCCCCGAGCGACGCATGCACGCCAAGGGCGCGGGCGCGCACGGCACCTTCACCGTCACCCACGACATCACGCGCTACACCAAGGCCAGCATCTTTTCCGCGATCGGCAAGCAGACGCCGATGTTCGCGCGGTTCTCGACGGTTGCCGGCGAACGCGGCGCAGCCGATGCCGAGCGTGACATCCGCGGCTTCGCGCTGAAATTCTATACCGATGAAGGCAATTGGGACGTGGTGGGTAACAACACGCCGGTGTTCTTCTTCCGCGATCCCTTGCGCTTCATCGACCTCAACCACGCAATCAAGCGCCATCCGCGCACGGGCGTGCGAGACCCCGACATGAACTGGGATTTCTGGACGCTGCTGCCAGAAGCGTTGCACCAGGTCACCATCGTCATGAGCGAGCGCGGCATTCCGAAGAGTTTCCGTCACCAGCACGGCTTCGGCAGCCACGCCTACAGCATGGTCAACGCGAGCAATGAGCGCGTCTGGGTGAAATTCCATTTCCGCACCCAGCAAGGCGTCCAGAACCTGGCCGATGCGGAGGCCGAGGCCGTGGTCGGCAAGGACCGCGAGAGCCACCAGCGCGACCTGTTCAACAGCATCGAGCGCGGCGACTTCCCGCGCTGGACGCTGTTCATCCAGGTGATGACGGACGCGCAGGCCAGGGCATTCCCGTTCAACCCGTTCGATCTTACCAAAGTGTGGCCGAAGGCGGATTATCCGCTGATCGAGGTCGGCCATTTCGAGCTCAATCGCAACCCGGAGAACTTCTTCGCCGAGGTCGAGCAGGCAGCGTTCACGCCGGCGAATGTCGTGCCCGGCATCGGCTATTCGCCGGACAAGATGCTGCAGGCCCGGCTGTTCTCATATGGCGACGCGCAGCGTTACCGGCTCGGCGTCAACCACCACCAGATCCCGGTCAACGCGCCGAAATGTCCCTTCCACAGCTACCACCGCGACGGCGCGATGCGCACCGACGGCAACCTGGGCTCGACGCTGACCTACTGGCCGAACAGCCATGGCGAGTGGACCGACCAGCCGCAGCTGAACGAGCCGCCGCTGGAGTTGTCAGGCGCGGCCGCGCATTGGGATCATCGCGTGGATGACGATCACTGGCAGCAGCCCGGCGATCTGTTCCGCAAGATGAATACTGCGCAAAAGCAGGCGCTGTTCGACAACACCGCCCGCCAGGTCGGCCAGGCATCGAAGCACACCCAGGAACGGCACGTCGCGAATTGCACCAAGGCCGATCCGGCCTATGGCAAGGGCGTCGCGGAGTCACTGGTCAGGTTTGCTGAAGGAAGGGTGTAGAAGCGGAGGCAAGGGCCGCTCGACGATCGCGTCGCGATTGGCACCAAACATTCGGTGTCGTCCCTGCGAAAGCAGGGACCCATAGCCACCGAAGGACGTTGTTACGCGACGTTGGGCCACAGCTTTGTTCGACAATCCGCTCCTGCGGTTATGGGTCCCTGCTTTCGCAGGGACGACGGCTGATATGCTGCGCCACGGCTCGACCCGTCGCTGCACCTAGGTCGGCTTGCCGCGGCCGCTCTTCTCGGCCGCGCGGCGCAGTGCCTCCGCGAGCGCGCCGCCGCCGGACTGCTCCTGCGGGCGGCGCGGGGCCGACGACGTCATCTTGGCCGAACCACGTGAGAAATCGCGCGACGGACCCGCATTGTCCTTCTTCGGACCGATCTCATCGTCAAGCCGCAGGGTCAGCGCGATGCGCTTGCGTGCGACCTCGACGTCCAGGACCTTGACCTTGACGATGTCGCCGGGCTTCACGACCTCGCGCGGATCCTTGATGAAGTTCCGCGACATTGCCGAGATGTGCACCAGCCCATCCTGATGCACGCCGATGTCGACGAAGGCGCCGAAGGCCGCAACGTTGGTCACGGTACCCTCGAGGATCATGCCCTTCTTGAGATCCTTGACCTCCTCGACGCCCTCCTTGAACACCGCCGCCTTGAACGCCGGGCGCGGGTCGCGGCCGGGCTTTTCCAGCTCGCGCAGAATGTCGGTGACCGTGGGCAGGCCGAACGTGTCGTCGACGAAGGTTTGCGGCCTCAGCCCGCGCACCATGTCGGCGTTGCCGATCAACGCCTTGATGTCGCTCTTGGTCGCCTCGAGGATACGGCGCACCACCGGATAGGCTTCCGGATGCACGCCGGACGAATCGAGCGGATCCTCGCCATTGCTGATGCGCAGGAAGCCGGCGCACTGCTCGAACGCCTTCGGCCCGAGCCGCGGCACCTCCTTGAGCGCCTTGCGCGACTTGAACGGGCCGTTCGCATCGCGGTGCTGCACGATGCTTTGCGCCAGTCCCTGGCCGATGCCCGACACCCGCGAGAGCAGCGGCACCGAAGCGGTATTGGCATCGACGCCGACCGCGTTCACGCAGTCTTCCACCACGGCATCGAGCGAGCGCGCCAGCTTGGCCTCGCCGAGATCGTGCTGGTATTGGCCGACACCGATCGCCTTCGGATCGATCTTGACGAGCTCGGCCAGCGGATCCTGCAGGCGCCGCGCAATCGAGACCGCGCCGCGAATGGTGACGTCGAGGTCAGGCAATTCGTTCGAGGCGAAGGCGGAGGCCGAATAAACCGACGCGCCGGCTTCGGAGACGACGATCTTGGTCATCTTGCGCTCGGGCAGCCGCTTGACGAGCTCAGCCGCGAGCTTGTCGGTCTCGCGCGAGGCGGTGCCGTTGCCGATCGCGATCAGCTCGACCCCGTGCTCGATCGCGAGCTTGCCCAGAATGGCGAGTGCCTCGTCCCAGCGCCGCTGCGGCTCGTGCGGGAAGATTGCGGTGTGCGCCACCACCTTGCCTGTCGCATCGATCACCGCGACCTTGACGCCGGTGCGATAGCCGGGGTCGAGCCCCATTGTGGCACGCGGGCCGGCCGGCGCTGCGAGCAACAGATCGCGCAAATTCGAGGCGAACACCCGCACGGCCTCGGTCTCGGCCGCGGCCCACAACCGCATCCGCAGATCGATGTTGAGGTGGATCTGGATCTTGGTGCGCCAGGCCCAGCGCACCGTCTCGGTCAACCACTTGTCGCCCTTGCGGCCCTGGTTGGAGATCGCAAAGCGGTTCATGATCCTGAGCTCATAGAGACCGGGCACGCCGACGGCCGGCGCCTCGGCCTCGGGCTTGATCGCGAGGTCGAGGATCTCCTCCTTCTCGCCGCGGAACAGCGCCAGGATGCGGTGCGACGGCAGCTTCGGCAGCGGCTCGGAGAAATCGAAATAGTCCTTGAACTTCTCGCCTTCGGTCTTCTTGCCGGTGCGAACCGTCGAGCCCATGATGCCGTTCGACCACATCTCCTCGCGCAGCGCGCCGATCAGGTCGGCATCCTCGGCGAAGCGCTCAACCAGGATCGCGCGTGCGCCGTCCAGCGCGGCGGCGACGTCAGCGACCTGCTTCTCGGCATTGACGAACGGAGAAGCGGCCTCGTTCGGATCGTTTTGCGGCTGCGTCAACAGCTGATCGGCAAGCGGTTCGAGCCCGGCCTCCTTGGCGATCTCGGCCTTGGTGCGGCGCTTCGGCTTGTACGGCAGATAGATGTCCTCGAGCCGGCCTTTGCTGTCGGCCGCCATGATCTGGGCTTCGAGCGCGGCATCGAGCTTGCCCTGCTCGCGGATCGAATTGAGCACCGCGGTGCGGCGCTCCTCGAGCTCCCGCAGATAGGTCAGCCGCTCTTCCAGCGTGCGCAGCTGCGCGTCATCCAGCGCGCCGGTGAGCTCCTTGCGGTATCGCGCGATAAACGGCACCGTGGCGCCGCCGTCAAGCAGCGTCACCGCCGCCTCGACCTGCTCGTCGCGAACCCCCAGCTCCTGCGCAATCTGATGATGAATCTTTGCCACGCCTGTCTCTCTGATCGCGTTGCACCGCCGGACCTGGACAGTGCGGACGCCGCTTATGAACCATCCCGGATTGATTCATCAAGGCGCGCTGTGGATCAAATGAGGCGCCGCCTGCAATCTATTTCCGGGATGTCGGCCACCCGCGACTTGACAAATAGACCCGCGCCGCATTGCCGCCGAAAATCGCAGCTCTTGCCTCACTTGACAAATCAGCCAGCAAGGCCTCCGCCGCCGCGAACCAGTGCGCATAGCCGCCGGCGAGATTGACGACGGGCCAGTCGCTGCCCCACAGCATCCGCTCCGGCCCGAAGCATGCCAGCGCGTGATCGACGACCTCGCGCAAATCCTTGACCTGCCAGTTCGGCGCCGCTTCGGTCGCCAGGCCCGATAATTTGCAGACCACGTTGGACCGTGCGGCCAGGCTCGCGATGTCGTCCTTCCAGGCCGCGATGTCGCCGGTCGCGAGGTGCGGCTTGCCGAAATGGTCAAGCACGAATTGCAGATCCGGATGCCGATCGACCACCTGGACGAGCCGTGGCAGATGCCGCGGCAGCACCAGCGCGTCGAACACAAGATCATGCCGCGCCATGGCCTCGAGCGGCGCCGCCAGCTCCGGCCGCAGCAGCCAGTCGTCATCGGCGATGTCCTGCAGCATCGGCCGCAGGCCGACCAGCAGCTCGCACCCGGCGATCGCATCGATCCGCGCCGCGGCATCGCCGGCATCGAACTCGATCCAGCCGACCACACCGCGCACCTGCTCGGCGCTTTTGGCGACGTCAAGCAAGAATGCCGTCTCGGCTTCGGTCGGCGCGGCCTGCACCAGGATTGTGCCTTCGATCCCGGTTGCGGCGAGATGCGGCGCCAGATCGGCCAGGCCGAAGTCGCGATAGATCGGCCCGCGCTCCGGCGTCAGCCAACCGTAATCCGCGCGCGCCAAGGTCCAGACATGGTGATGGGCATCGATCCGCATCATGCCGGCACCGGCGCATGCTGGTCGAGCAACCCCTCGGCTTTCAAATCGCGCCATAGCGCGGCGGGCACGGGTGATGACAGGGCGGCGACGTTGCGCTCGACCTCCTGCGGGGTCTGCGCGCCGAGCACGAGGCTCGCGACTGCCGGATGGCCCAGCGCGAAATGCAGCGCGGCGGTCGGCAGCGCTACGCCGCGGGCGTGGCAGACGCGCTCGATCGCGGCGACCTTCTGCATCACGTCAGGCGGCGCGTCCTTGTAATTGTACTTGGCGCCGGCAACCGCGCCGGTCGCCAGGATACCGGAATTGAACACGCCGCCGAGCATCATGCCGATGCCTTGCTTCTCCGCGAGGGGCAGGAATTCAGCCAGCGCCGGCTGCTCCAGCAGCGAGTAGCGGCCAGCGAGCAGCATGGTGTCGAACGTGCCTGCCCTGGCGAAGCGCACGCACATCTCGGCCTCGTTGACGCCGATGCCGATGCCCTTGACCACACCCTGGGAACGCAGATTGTCGAGCGCGACATAGGCGCCCTCCATCGCCTCGCGAAACCGCGCCTCGATGGCGTCAGCACCATGGGTCCAGACGTCGACGTCGTGGATCAGGAGCAAGTCGATGCGATCGGTGCCGAGGCGCAGCAGCGACTGCTCGACCGAGCGCATGGTGCCGTCATAGGAATAATCGACCACCGCACGGTGCGGCTGCCCGCCGGCGAAATTGGAGCCGTCACCGCGGCCGTGAAACGGGTCCATCCAGCGCCCGACCTTGGTGCAGACGACGACGTCATCGCGCGTCACGCGGCGCAGCGCCGTGCCGCTGCGGTGCTCGGCGAGACCATGGCCGTAGAGCGGAGAGGAATCCAGCAGGTTGACGCCCAGCGCAAACGCCCGCTCCGCCGCAGCGATCGCGGCGGTGTCGTCGAGCCGCGCAAAGAGATCGCCGAGCGGCGCCGTGCCGAAACCGAGAATGGAAACATCGAGCCCGGTGCGGCCGAGCCTGCGGCGCGGCAGTGCGGGGGAACCGGGATTGGAGGACTGCTGTTGGATCATTTTGGCCTTCCGCCATACGTTTCTTGTTAGCCCCTCTGACGAGACTAGCGTCGTTGACGGAGATCGTGAAGGGACCTTCGGCCGCCAACGATGCGGTAAGACTTTCTCATCGCACCCATGCCTTATCCTCAAAAATGCGATCGGCAACTTCACGTTGCTTATCGGCAGAAAATGGGCTATGGGAGCGCTCCGTAGTTTCAATACGGGAGGCGACGATGTTCAGGTCAGTGCGCTTCCCGGGTTCGCCGCGCGATATTTGACGCGCGTCCCGGGATTGGATCCCGGGTGAAATCCTGACACCCACAGCTAATCGAATTTGCCTCGGACCTCCGGCTCCGCACTTGCGGAACTATTGTCATGACATCGACACTCCTGATGGCCTCTCGTCGGGAGGCCACACGCTCCGCGCTGCTCGAACGTCAGCTGCGGAGATATCATCCGCATGTTCAGGGAAAGGTTCGCGCGCTGGCCATGCGGCACACCCGCGCGGCGGACCTTGCCGTGAGCTTTCCTGCGCTTCTCTTTGCGCTGGCGGTCCCGCGCGTCGGGGTCGCTTCTGCGTCCGCACTCGCATGTGTGATCGACGGCCGCTCTCTCGCGGGCGCGGCCGCTGCGGCGGGTGTTGCGCTCTGGTTGCGCAAATTGCCGCCGGAAGCATTCACGAGCCCGATCACGCGGCTACCCGATGACGAGCTGCTTCGCCGGCAGATCGCCAACCATCTGCCCCAATCGCCGAAGCTCGCGCCGGTCTTGGCTGAAATCAGTAGCTGCGGTTGCTGAGCTTGCACATGGGCCCGCCGCGGTCTGGATCGCGCGCGAACTGGTCCGGGCGCCGCCGCGTGCCGATCCCGCGCGATTGCGGCTGCTCGGCCTGTGGGCATGGTTCTCGACGCAGCCGGCGACGTTGGGGCACACGCTGATCGACCGGAGATGGACACCCAGGCATGCAGATCGGCTCGGCGCTCGCGGCCGCCGACACATGGCGCAGCATGATCGCGCTGCATGTCAGCCTCGGCCCGCAGCCGATCGCGGATATGTGGCTGCAGCCGGGCCGCGTTGACGGCTACGACTTCATGCCGCTGACTTCAACCGCGGATATCTCGGAGGAGGCGGAGGCCATGCAGAATTGCCTCCGCAACTATGGCCCCTATCTCGCACACAACCGCTCGCGTCTTTGGAGCATCAGGCGGTGCGGTCAACGCGTCGCCACCCTTAGGGTTGCGGCTCGGTTCGACGATCCACTGCCTGCTATCGCCGAGCTCAATGGCGTCAGGAACACCGTTGCGCCGCGCGAAGTCTGGTGGGCTGCGCGACAGTGGCTGCATGCGCACGACCTGTTGCGGATCGAGATGGCGCAACGCAAATGGGGCACGGCTCCTCTCGACCACCCGACCTGGCGCGCGATCTGGCGGCCATACTGGCTCGCCAAGCGGCGGATTCCCGAATGGCTGCCGTTCGCTCCGTCGCGCAAGGCACTCGATGCGTTGTGACGCTGTTACTGTTCGGAAAGAACCTGCTCGGCGACGTTGTCGACCACGACAGGACTCTCGAAATAGGCCACCGTCGGATCGGCGCCATATTTCTCCCGGGCACGGGCGCGCCATGCGTCGGTGTACAGCGCTTCCGCATCCTGCCTCGAGTTCCAGAAATAGACACCGCCGGCCGTCATCCCGTCCTCGGAAATCAGATAGGTCTTCCGAAACAGCCCCGACACGCCGCGATAGAGCGGCGCCGTGCTCAGAAAGATGCTGCGCGCTTCCTCGCGAGTGATCGGCTTCGGCAATCTGAACGTCGTGACGGCGGTAATCATCCTGACCTCCTGTGGCATCATCCTTGACACGATTGTCAATGTTGACGATGATGTCAAGAATGAACAGGTGGAGCGAACCGAGATGGTAGGTGTGCGTCAGTTTGATGAGGATGAGGTGGTGGCAACCGCGCTCGACGTGTTCTGGCGCAAGGGCCTGCACGACGCGACCATGCAGGACCTCGCCGCCGCGACCGGCGTCCAGCGCGGCAGCCTTTACAACGCCTATGGCGACAAGGAAGCGATCTTCCTGCGCGCCTTCGATCGATATGCCGAGCAATTCCTCGAAGCGGCCGGCAACGCGCTGGCGCAGGGCGATGCGGCGAGCGGGCTCAAGAACTTCTTCGACATGATCATCGTCAACATGACCGACGGTTCGCCGCCGCGCGGCTGCCTGACCACCCGTACGGCGCTCGACGCGGCCATCTCAAGCACGGATGTGCGGCAGCGCGTGCAAGGCGTGCTCACCCGGCTCGAACAGCTGATCGGCAAGGCCATCAGCGGGGCCCCGGGCAAGCGGAGCGTTACCGATGCGAACCGGCTGGCCCGCGTCATCGTGACGTTTACGCGAGGGTTGGCCGTGATGGAGCGCGCCGGCTACAGCCGCAAGCAATTGAGGGAGTCCGCCACGACGTTCATCGAGGCGGTCGTGGGCAACGCCTGAGGCGCCGTTGCGCTGTCGCGGACGCGACGGAAGGCGGTTCAGCCTGGCGGCTTGCGCGACCATGCGCCGACGAAGGTCGGGAGTGCAAAGACGCCCTGCAGGGCGACCACTTCCGCGCGCAAGCGTTCGGCAAAGCTGTCCGGTGCCAGATCCGCTTCGGTCGCGACGCCGAGCTTGACAATATGCGGCAGATTGCTGCGCAAGCCGCTCGCCATGTAGTCGTAGCCGTCGAAATCCGCTCCACCTCCCGCCGGCGCGAACAGGCTCATGCGCGGCGCGGGAAGCCCGGACGCGACGAAGGCGCCGTGCAGCGACAATCCCATCCGGTTGTTCAGCCCCGCCCTTGCGAACATCTCCTTCACATAGCCCCACGCCTGCGACAGCAGCGGCGACGGCGGAATGGCGATCGGCCCCTCGCCCCAGTCGAGATCCTGGAACGCGACGATGCCACCAGGCTTGACGTGCCCAAGCAATTGCCGAAGCAGCGCGGCTGGGTCCTTCACATAAATCAGCACGAGCCGGCCGATGACCGCATCGAAATCACGCTCCAGCGCGATCGTGTTGATGTCGCCGGCCCGAAACGCGACCTGGTTCAGGCCGAGCGAACGCGCCGTGCTTGCGGCTTCTTCGACGATGGCGGGGTTGCTATCGACGCCGACGACCGCGCCGCTCTCGCCGACAAGACCTGCGGCGATAAAGGAGACGTTGCCGGCTCCGCTTCCGATGTCGAGCACTTTCATGCCCGGCGAAAGTCCGGCTTCTTTCAGGAGCTGCCATGTCGACGCGTCGTAGAGCTCCGACTGTCGCCTGAGCCTGTCGGTCTCCGCGGTCGAGCGACCCATCACGTAGTTCGGATCGTAGCCGGACGTCTCTTGCATGGGCGTACCCGTCTTCGGTTCATGAATGTGAGGTGCCGGATTGCCGGACGTCGTCACGGCATCGTTGTCGGGCCCGTGCTCACTTCGACCGCAGGCTCAACAAGAAAGCTTCCAGATCCGCCGCGAAGCGTTGCGCGAACGCGATGGCGCGGTGGGGTGAATGGCCGCACCCTTCATAGCGAACGATGTCGGCACGCGGATTGCCGTGTGCGAAGCGCGACTCGTGGCCTTCCAGCAAGGCCGCGCCAGAGCCGGGATCGGCCTGAATAATCTTGACCGGGCACAAGAATTCCCGCTCCGTCGGAATCGCCGCAAGAACTGAGCCCGCAACGTCTCCGTCCGCCCAGCATCGCCCGTCTTGCCGCTGCAGCGCAGACGCATGACTGAGCAGATGGCGAGAGCCGAAATGATCGCTACCGATTCCACCCATCGGCGTTGGAGAGTCCGAAACGAACGCAAGGTATGTCCCCAGCGGCGCGTGCGCCTGCTGCCATGCGGCCTGACGCGCGCTGACGATCGCAAACAGTTTTGGGAATGCCGATTTCTCCCACTCTCCCGGCTGCCCGAGAAACCAAGGCGGATCTTCGAGGAAAGCTGCACGCACGCTGGCGTCACCGCACTGCGCCAGCACACCGGCAACGCAGCCGCCGAGAGAATGCCCGACAATCACCGCCGGGCGCCCGATTGCGGCCAACGCCGTCTGCGCGTCCGAAACATAGTCGGCGAGAGCGTAGCTTGCAGCCCGGTCCGAGTGGCCGTGTCCCCGGAAATCAAGGGTCCAGACCCTGTAACGATCCCTGAGCCGATCGCCGATTTCCTGCCATGTGTCCCGGCTCAGCGACAGGCCGTGCAGAAACAGGATCGGTTCACCGTCCGTTGGGCCACCAACGGACGCAGCAAGCCTGATGCCATCATTGTCGAGCGATAGATCGGTCACCGAACATCTCCGTTGTGAAATACGATCAGCACCAGGCACCGGCCTGCTGAATTGCAGCTCGGCATGACCCGCCGTCCGCCGGTTTCAGCGTCCGATCTGCTTGAACTTGTCTGTGAGGCCATCGAGATAGCCAACCCAGGTCGAATTGATCGGCTGGTTCTCGATCAGCGCGTGAAAGCGGATCATCATACAGATCAAGAACAGCGGCTGGATGAACGCCGCGCGCACCGTCACCGCCAGCAGGGCCGCGATGAAGACCGTGACCAAGGCGCCATACTCCCTGACAGCGTCCGGCAACCAGACCGTCACCACGCCCGCGGGCACCAGCAGCAGCAGGCACAGCAGGATACTCAGGACCCGCTCCACGATGACCATCCAGACCGACGTCGTCAGGATCGGCTTGGCGTTCTGGCAATAATAGACCAGGCCGTCCTGGATGTTGCGCCTGGGATCATCGCCGCCGCGCGCCAGATCGTAGGACAGCACCACCTTGTCCAGATAGCGCGTCGCGGCCGACAAGATGGTGTTGAGCAGACCGACGATCGCCTTCATGCCGGGCGCCGGCAGCCATTCGCCAAGCGTATCGAGCGCATTATGAAACGCACGGAGCACGGCGCGGATCAGCGCATTGAGCCCGAACAGGACCGCGACCTCGCCGAACCGGTTCATCACGATCCGGCGGCCGTAGGCGAACTGCCCTTCGGTGCCGTTGCCGATGCGGCCGTGCGTGATCAGCTCGGTCAGCACCGCGACATGGCCGCACGCGATCATGTGAAGGGTGTAGCGCAGGATGGCGCCCCAGATCCAACCACCGAGCAGCAGGATGCCGAGCAGCCAGCAATAGCCGAACACGCTGGCGACGTGAGTGCCGAGCCACACTGCGCCGCCCACGGCGACAATGGCCCAGACCACGCAGGCCGCGGCAAAACCCAGCAACACGCCCCATCGCGCCAGCGCGTAAGGCAGGGTCTCGAGCAACAGCTTCAGCGCGGTGCCGAGACCGTGATCGCGCACCAGCAACGGATAGGAATGCGACGGTCCTTGCGACGGCCCGTTGCCGCGCCATTCGGCTGAACCGCCGCCACCCCGACCGCCGTTATTGGTCAGACTCAGGTCAGACATCTGCTGCTCTCTTCCATTATCGGGATTGATTGCCGGATCGGTTCAACGCGACGGCCCTCAACGCGGATTCCCGGCTCGGCCGTCTTCCCGCTTTGCCGGCAATCGGCGCCGGCAGGCGGATCGCCGCACTGCCAGGCGTCACAGCGCCAACACCTCGGGGCTGGCAGAGGGTTGGTCCGTTGGCGCTGTGAGCCGGCGCAGCCGCGACATCGAACAGGGGAGCGCCGATGTCGCGGCCCAGCGATCAATGACCAGCCGGCAGCTCGGCGTAGTTGCCGTCCTTGTCGCGGCGGTACACGACGTAGTCGATCAGGGTGATGTCACCCTTCGGCGTGTAGCTGATGTTGCCGAGCACGGTGTCCCAGCTGCCGGCCTTGATGGCGGCGGCGACCTTCTTGGCATCCGTGGTCTTGGCACGGGTGACGGCCTGGCTCCAGATCTGGAAGGCCGCATAGCTGTAGAGCGTGTAACCGTCGGGATCGATGCCCTTGTCCTTGAACTTCTTCAAGGTCGCGGCCGCGGTGACCTTCTTGCGCGGATCGGGCGAGAAGGTGAACAGCGAACCCTCGGCAAGCGGACCCGCGATCGCCGCGAACTGCTTGTCGACCAAAGCGTCGCCGCCCATCAGCACGGCATTGACGCCCTGCTCGCGCATCTGGCGCAGGATCAACGCGGCTTCGGCGTAGTAGCCACCGACATAAACGAAATCGATCGACTCCTTCTTGAAGCGGGACACCAGCGCGGCAAAATCCTTGTCGCCCTTGGTGTAGGCTTCATAGAGCTTCTCTTTCACGCCCGCGGCATTGATGGCGTTCTTGGTTTCGTCGGCGAGGCCTTTGCCGTAGGTCGTCTTGTCGTGGATGATCGCGACGTTCTTGGTCTTGTAGTTCTTGATGATATAGGCCGCTGCGACCATACCCTGCTGGTCATCCCGGCCGCAGACGCGGAATGTGTTCCACAGCCCGCGCTCGGTGAACAGCGGGTTGGTCGAGCCCGGCGTGATCTCCAGCACATTGCCCTCGGCGTAGGCGTCCGAGGCGGGAATCGAGGTCGACGAGCAGAAGTGCCCAACGACGAACGGGATCTTCGCACCGGCCATCTTCTCGGCGACCGACACGGCCTGCTTCGGATCGCAGGCGTCGTCGCCGACTTCCAGCTTGAGCTTCTTGCCGAGCACACCGCCCGCCGCGTTGATGTCGGCAATCGCGAGATCGGCGCCGTTCTTGAACTGCTGGCCGAAGCTCGCCTCCGAGCCGGTCATCGGCCCGACCACGGCAACACTGACATCCTGTGCCATGGCAGCACTGGACAGCGCCAGGCTTGTGCCGAGCGCAAGAAAATATCCTCGAAGTGCAAACGTCATCACATTCTCCTCGATGGTCTTAAGTCGCCTCAATGCATCGCAATCGACTCATATCGCCGGCTGCGACGATCACCGGGGGCTGCCTTTTATCCGCGCGGTAGCCGGCAGGCTCGGACTGAGGCGACGGGGGATTGGACATATGCGACATCGTGCAACAATGTGAAACACGTTGCCGTGCATTGGTTTGTGGAATCGTCAGCGGGTGCGATCGGAGACGACCTTGTGTGCGCGACAGCACATAGCTGATGTATTCGATCACGGCCGCACCAGCGGCTCGGGCTGTGCCGGCTTGACGTCCGCTCCGACCGGTGCGGCCGCCTCGACGGCACCTTTCAACTCGATCTCGTAGTAACCGCCGACCTTGATCGCGCCCCATTGCGTCGAGACCGCGAGACTTATTCTTTGTCGCGCCGGCAAATCGGCGCCGGTGTGTCGGTGAGCGACGCCGCCCTGAGACAGGACTTCGATACGGGACAGCCGAGCGCCGTCCGCGTTCCAGAAATCGAAGTTGAGATGCTGCGGCAATGGACGGCCGAATACGCCCATCTCCTTGAAAGCGAGCTCGACATCGACATGGCCCGGCCCCGCCATGAATGTGTAGTAGTGTCCGCGGACGTCATTGGTGATATTGGCACGATTGACGCCAAGGCCAAGCACCGTCGGACGACGAGGATCGGTGGACTGTGCCGGTGCTCGGCCGGCCAACGCGCCCGTCCAGAGACGCAGGCAGAGCGCCGGCTTCACGACCATCACGAGGACGCAGGCGATCGGCCGTTCAATGAACGGGAGATACGGAACGCGCTTCATTGCGGTCGTCCGAGAACAGCAAAGGCGTCGACCGCATGTCCGCGCCGAGATACGCCTCACCGGCCATTTGATAGTTGGCCGATGCCAAAGCGAGGTGCTGGACGGCAGCATGGACGTCGCGCATGCAGCGTTCGAGCCCGCAACTCACGTCGACCGAGGCCGAGCCGCCGGCACCGAACATCAGCTCGGTCGCCTGCTTGGCGGTGTTCGCCGCATGGGTCGATGCCAGCCACAGCGTGGCGCGCTCGGCAACGCTGAGCACCTTGCCGGCACTGACGGCCTGCCACGCCTCTCCCAGCGTGCCGTAAAGGAAAGCCCGTCCTGAGCCAAGCAAGGCCTCGGCACGCCCGAGATCAGCCTGGACCAGCGTATCCTCACGGAGCAGCTTGCGCGAGCGCGATGCGACCCTTCGTCCGACAAGCTCGACCAGAATGTCGATCGCATGGCGGGCGACGCCGAGCGGCACGGCGGCGAGCGCCGCCCCGAACAACGCAATGGTCGGAAACGCATAGAGCGGCCCCTGCTCCACCGGCGGCTCGCGAAACGAAAGCGACCGCGCGGATGGCACGAAAGCATCCGCGATCGCATAGTCATGGCTGCCCGTGCCGCGCAGCCCGACACTGTGCCAGGTGTCGAGGATCTCGCACTGCGCAGTCGGAAACAGCATGAAGCGCAGCACCGGGGTGCCATCGGGACGCAATCGCGGTTGATCCCCGTCGAAGATCCGGCAATTGCCGATCATCCAACCGGAATGCTGACAACCGCTTCCGAGCGGCCAGCGGCCCGTGACGCGATAACCACCATCGACGACCCCGGCGGTGCCAAACGGCCGCAAGGCGCCCGCGGTTCGAACCAGCGGATCGCTACCGTAGATATCGCGCGCGGCGTCCTTCCCGAGATAACCGCCGAACACGCCATAGGCGCCACCGATGGCCATACACCAGCCTGCGGCACCGTCGGCACGCGCGATCTCCTCGACCACCCGGACGAGGGTCATCGGGTCGGCCTCCTCGCCGCCGAATGCGCGCGGAATCCAGAGCCGGAACAGCCCTGCTTGTGCCATCGCTTCGATCAGCGGGACAGGCAGCCGCCGCGACCGCTCGCTCTCCTGCACGGATCCCTGAACCTGCGGCGCGAGCGCAGCCGCAGCATCGACGAACGATGAAGTGGTGGTGTCAGTCATTGGTGGCCTCGCTGTGTCGCTATCTGTGAATCCCCCGCGCAGCGTGATTCCGCGGGGGCCGCCTTTTAGGCGTCTCAACGATGCGAGGCTCGGACGGATGTGACGGGGAATAGGACGTACGCGACATCACGCAGCCATTTTCGCAATCATTGCATTTCCTGCCCGCGCTAGTTCGGGTTCGGAACAAAGATGACTATCTTCAAGTCTCGCGACGGCTTGAAGTTGGTATGCCGAACTTCGAAGCGCGTCGGGCCGGTCTTCTTGACGCCATCGGCGCAGAAGCTGACGAAGTTGTTGGGCTCGCCCTTGTCGATGGTGAGGTGAAATTCGCCGATCGGCGCCGCCCAGTTGGCGCCGGTCGAGAGCACATAGGCAATCGACCGTTCACTGAACGGCGGATAGGGAGCGCGCCTCGTCGCGCGCGCCCGCTCGATGCTGCGGATCAGGTCATCGTCGATGCAATAGGATGCGAGAAACGCCGGCGCTTCCGGATTGCTGCGCCAGTTGTCGGCGCCCATGATCGTCTGCACGGAGCCGCCGACGCTCGGACGATAGGTCTGCTCAAACGTGATCTCGCGGCCCGCGGGAAAGGTCTGCGTCCAGGTATAGGCCGAACGCAACGTCCAGGTCGGCACCAGATGATCCTGCATCGGGCCGCCCGACCCGTAGGTCTCGATGGCGCCGACGCCGAGCTTGACGAGCTCCGGCCAGTTCGACTTCGGCAGCTTGTCGAGCAGCTCGCCCGCGGGGCCCCTGATCGGCATCAGCGGAATTCCGAGCTTCCGCAGCAGCGCCGTCTGATCTACGTCATTCGCCAGCGCCGTCTGCTCGAGATGCGGCACGGCCGCCTTGCCGTCGACGGTGACGTGGAAGTCAAAGATGTTTTCGGGATCGTTGGTCGGGAGCCCTATGTTTTCGTCAACTTCCTTGCCGTCGATGTCGGGCATCGGGAACGCGATCATGATGGTCTTGTCGGCGGCCGAGGTGTTGAAAAAGCGATAGACGATCCGGACCTGCTTCTCGGAGATGAACAGATCCTCGGAGCGCATCACGATGTCGGGATCCTGCTTGAAACGGAGGCCCCCGGTTTCCAGCGCAGCGGACGTGTCATTCGCCCGCGCGCACCAGGGCATCAGCCCGGCAAGCAGAACTAGAAAAGCCCCTTTGGCGATCGGAGGCATGGTCATTCCTTCTCTCTTGATTGGAGGCCAAACTCGCGGCAGTCAGTCGCATCCGTCCTTGACCGGGAAGAAATCGGAGACGTCGACGTGCGTCGTCTCGATCGGCAGCACGACCCAACTGTCCATCTCGAGATGACCGCAAAGCTTTACGACAGCGATCGATTTCCGGCCCTGCCAGGCCGTCACTGTGAATCCGATCGGGACAGCACTGCGCTCGAAAACATGCAGCTTGGCAATACCGGCGGCAGGGCCGGCCGCAAGCGAGATCGTGATTTCTCCGGCGCCGGTGCCACCAGGCAGGATTGGCGATTGCCGCGGTGGCCCAAACGAGAGCTCGCTCCCGGCCGAGACCGCGACGGTCTGTTGGAACCCGTTCTCGATCCTGAGCACAGGTTTCGCGCCCGCGGCCTCAGTGGCGATCGGCGCTATTCCCGCCAGAAGGCAGAGAAACACTGGTGCTGATCGATCGAACGAAACCGGCATGAGCGCAATCCTTCCTGAATGAGTGCGCGCAGAGCCGAGCAGGTTCGCCGCGTCGCGATCTTTCTCCGACGCCAATATCGATGCACGCGCACGTGCGCCGTCGCTGCGAACGATATTGAATGGCAAGTACTCTTCCTGTCGCGAGCAGACGGACGCTGCATTTTATGTGCTTCGCGGATATGCGGCGCGGACCGATGCGACACTGATTTGGACATATGCGACATCGATCCACGACATGAACCGAATTTGTCGCCGCATGTTGCATCGCTGTCCGGCGGCAAGGTTGTATGCCGACCGGCCGCCCGCTAATGATCACTCGCCTCGGACGCTGCCGCATCGTCGGCAACCTTCATGAAGATGGACATGCGGCATGCGCGGATCATACCGGCGGATATCCCGATCGCTCCTGTTGATTGGCGCGGCACTGATCGTGACAGCCGCTGCGACATCAGCGCTCGAAAGCACGATCCGCTGGGATGCGAAGAACGCCTACCTCAAATGCGACGGTGCGATCGACGGCAGCATCACCTGGCCTGCCGAACCGGAGGCCGCGTGCGTCGCCATGTTGATGTGCGCGAATGAGCGATCTTTGTCGGCAGACCGTCAGCAGCGGCTGATCGAACAGATCCGGCGGGTGCCCGGATGCGGCGAGCCGTAGGCCACACATCGCGCGACCGCGCGACCAGGGGCCGCTCAGGAACGCCGCGGCACCGCGCGGATATCCGATGGCGTCGCGCCGTAGTGCCGGCGGAAGGTACGGTTGAAGTAGGAAAGATCACCAAACCCGACTTCGAACGCAATCGTGCCGATGGTGCTGCGGCTGTGGCGCGGATCGGTCAGCAAATGATGCGCGCGCGCCAGCCGTTGGCCGAGCACGAATTCCGAGAATGTCGAGCCGACGCCCTCGAACAGCCGCTGGATATGGCGCGGCGTGAGCTTCAGCCGCGCCGCGACCGCGGGCAGTGTGAGGTCGCCATAGCTCAGATTCTCACTGATGTCGGCCTTGACCGCGGCAAGCCGCGCGGCCGCCAGCCCGCCATCCTCCGCGGCAACCACCGCGTCGCGATTGGCGCCGATGATCAGCGCGCCGAGATCGGTCAGATGCTTGACGACCGCGTTCCGCAGCTCGGGAGTCGAAAGCTGATAGCTGTCGTCGAGTTCCCTGATGTAAAGCGCAAGCAGCCGCATCGCTTCGGTGTTCGCCGGCAACGGGCGGATCAGCATGTCTTCGGGATCGTGAACCAGCGATGCGAGCGCCTTGCGCGGCAACCGGAGGCCGACGAAGCGGCTCGGCGACACCGGGACCACCATGTTGCCGGCTTCCGCGCTCGACTGCAGCACGGCTTGACCCGGGCTAAGCTCGATGTCGCGGCCACGCTGTGACGCGCGCACGTTGCCGCTCGTGATGATCGTCAGCACGAGGTCGTCATTACCGTCGAGCAGTTCGCGCGGCCGCGCGATCTTGAGATTGCTGCACGCCCAGGATCCGATCCCGAGCCCCGACAGTTCGCGCACACTCGCTTCGGCATGGAACGCGCCGTCGTCGAGCGGTTCCGGATCGAGCTTCACGATCATCCGCCCGATCTGCTCGCGGAAGATCGGCAAGCGGTCTCGCGCGCCGAAGTGCGCGGTCGAGAATCGGAATCCGGCCATATCGCCTGACTGCATTGTCATCGGCTCGCCCTCATGGCGGCGGAAGTCGCCCGTCATATAAGGCCGATTTGTGGCAGTACACACCGATCATGGTGGCCATGCAGTGCGGCTGCGAACGTGAACCTTTCGCGGGTTCCGCCGATACCTCGATCTGACAACTGTCAAGCGTCGCGCATAAGCATCGCAAATACGTGGTCTGGTGCAGCGAGCGAAATTGCTTCGATCTTGATGTGTGTTTGTCGCGCCCGAATTTGCGATCGGGACTAGAATTGTCCTCGCTCCGATCAGCCCGAAGACGCCGCCGACACTGCCGCATGGATAATTATAATTGACTGACCGGACGGTCAATAGTAATCCGATTGCAGGTCATGCGACCTTCGCTCATAGAAGGCGCAACGGGAGGTCATCATGGTCAGCGATCTGGTGTTGACCGATATCCGCGCCGGATATCGCGTCCTGACGCTCAACAGGCCCGACCGCCTGAATTCCTTCAGTGCCGATCTGCACGCCGCATTGATGGCCGCGCTGATCGCGGCGGAGCAGGACAAGTCCTGCCGCGCGCTGATCCTGACCGGAGCTGGGCGCGGATTCTGTGCCGGGCAGGATCTTTCCGACGGCGTCTTCACGCCGGGCGAAACGCCCGATCTCTCGGCGCCGATCGAAAAATACTACAATCCGCTGGTGCGCAAGCTGCGCAGCATTCCGATGCCGGTCGTGTGCGCCGTCAACGGCGTGGCCGCAGGCGCCGGCGCGAACGTCGCCCTGGCTTGCGATATCGTGATCGCCGCGCGGTCGGCCAAATTCATCCAGGCCTTTGCCAAGCTCGGCCTCGTCCCGGATTCCGGCGGCACATGGTTCTTGCCGCGGCTCGTCGGCGGGGCACGGGCCCGCGCCCTGGCGATGCTCGCCGAGCCGATCTCGGCGGAACGGGCGGAAGCATGGGGCATGATCTGGAAGGTGGTCGAGGATTCCGATCTGATGACCGAAGCCCACGCCCTCGCCGCCTCGCTCGCGACGCAGCCGACCGATGGTCTTGCGTTGATCAAGCAGGCACTGGATGCCTCCGAGACCAACACGCTCGACACGCAACTCGAGCTCGAGCGTGACCTGCAGGGCCGCGCAGGCCGGTCGGCGGACTACGCCGAAGGCGTCACCGCGTTCCTCGAAAAGCGCTCGCCACGCCTTGTCGGACGAGCTCAGGATTGAACGTTCTGATTGAACGTTCAGCCGGCACGGCAATACGCAACATAGATCACAGGTCAAAGGATTCAATTTCGATGACACAGCCTCAATCCGGCGGCGCGCAGACCGCGGACACAGTCATGAAACTCGACAGCTTCGTCCGCGGGAGGTGGAGTGGCGTCGGCGAGCCTGCGGCCGAGATACACAGTGCGGTGACCGGCGACGTCGTGGCGCTCACGACCAGGAGCGATCTCGACATGCGCGAGATCCTCGCCTACGGCCGCACCGTCGGCGGCCAGAATCTCCGAAAACTGTCGTTCCACCAGCGCGCGGGCCTGCTGAAGACGCTGGCCGACACTCTGAGCCAGCACAAGGACCGGCTCTACAAACTGTCATTCCATGCGGGAGCAACCCGCACCGATGCGATGATCGACGTCGATGGCGGCATCGGCACGTTGTTCGCCTATGCCAGCAAGGGCCGCCGCGAGCTTCCGAACACCAAATTCCTGCTGGACGGCAATGTCGAGGGGCTATCCAAGGGCGGCGCGTTCGCCGGTCAGCACATCGTCACGCCGTTGCACGGCGTCGGCGTGCACATCAACGCGTTCAACTTTCCGTGCTGGGGCATGCTGGAGAAGCTGGCGCCCGCGCTGCTCGCCGGCGTTCCCGTCGTCACCAAGCCTGCGACGGTCACATCCTATGTCGCCTACGAACTGGTGCGGATCATCACCGAATCCGGCGTGCTGCCGGAAGGCGTCCTGCAATTCATTGTCGGCTCGACTGGCGATCTGTTCGACCATCTCACCTGCCAGGACGTGGTGTCCTTTACGGGCTCGGCCGACACCTCGCAAGAGCTGCAACGGCATCCGGTCATCGCCCGCGAAGCTGTCCGGTTTATCGCCGAGCGGGATTCGCTCAACGCGGCGATCCTCGCACCGGACGCCGTGCCGGGAAGCCCGGAGTTCGACCTCTTCATCAAGGAGGTCGCGAAGGAGATGACGGTCAAGGCGGGCCAGAAATGCACCGCGATCCGCCGCGCGCTGGCGCCATCGGCGCAACTCGATGCCGTCATCACGGCGCTGCACGACCGTCTCGCGAAGGTCACGATCGGCAATCCTGCGAACGACAAGGTCAGGATGGGGCCGCTGGTGGGCCTCGCCCAGCGCAGCGACGTGCTCGCGCATGTGGCGCGGCTTCGCACCGAGGCTGAACTCGTGGCCGGCGATCCCGACAACGTCCCGCTCGTCGATGCCGACGTCAAGCGCGGTGCCTTCGTGCCGCCGCTGCTGCTGCACTGTGCGAAACCGCTCGCCGCAACCGCGGTCCACGAGATCGAGGCGTTCGGGCCGGTCTGCACCGTGATGGGCTATGACGATCTGGACCAGGCTATCGCACTGACCAATCGCGGTGGCGGCAGCCTCGTGGCATCGCTCTACACTCACCACATCCCGACCGCGACCGAACTCGCCTTCGGCATCGGCAGTTTTCACGGCCGTGTCGCGATCATCGATCGCGATTGCGCGACCGAGCACACCGGGCACGGCTCGCCGATGCCGCAGATGGTTCATGGCGGCCCGGGCCGCGCCGGCGGCGGCGAG
>NZ_JACMYO010000147.1 GCF_020889685.1 Bradyrhizobium oropedii | reverse complement strand
CCGACAGGGCGGGCCCGCCGGAGGTAACGCAGTCGGTGCGGCGCAGCTCGGCATGAGCGAACAGGGCGGCGAGCCGAGGGTCCTTGCCTGCGGCCAGCAGGGTCAGGCGGTTCAGCATGCAGACGATCGCGGCGCGCTGCGCGGGCAGGCCGGTACCCTGGCAGGTCCAGCCGGAGATCCGCAGATCGGGTGCGTCGGCCTGCTTGAGGAAGCCGAGGCAGGCGCGGCCGCCGTCCTGCCGCGCCGGGCGCAGCAAGGTGGCGCTGCCGAACTTGCTGTCGACGATGCCGGCGGCCTCGAGCTCGCCTGTGCCGCCCGGGACGAGCCGCCCGGCAATCTCGGTGACCGCGGACCCCATGGCCTCGCCACCGGGCCGGTAGATTTCCAGCTCGGCCGCCGGCGCGCCATCCGTGTCGGTCCAGCGGAAGACGTCCTTGCGGCCTCCCTCGGGGTGCCGGAAGATTTCGTAAGTCTCTGTTTTATCTCGCGGATCGAGCTTGCTGATGGCGAAGGCGGGGGCCGAGCGGCCGGCCGGGCTCCAGCCGACAGCAGCCGGCGCCGTAGTCGCGGTTGCGTCCGGCAGTTGCTTCCATAGATAGTTTCCGAGGACGACAAATAGCGCGAGCACGGCGGCATAGGCGAACAGCCCGGAGAGCGTGGCGTACACCTCGTCGACGAAGCTCGTCAGGGCTGACGGATTTCCCGTATGATGGGGCGCGGCCGGATCGGCCCGAAATAAACGCATCAAAACGCTCAAAGCTACGCAACGTTGTCTTGACGGGGTTTCTCGCATAGAAGCGCTGCCTCTTCCCTTTCCGCTGACAGCGGGGGAACGGGCATTTTTCGTCGGAGAGTGAACGATGGGTTACAAAGTCGCGGTGGTCGGTGCGACCGGCAATGTCGGGCGCGAAATGCTCAACATTCTCGATGAGCGCAAATTCCCCGCCGACGAGGTCGTCGTGCTGGCCTCGCGCCGCAGCGTCGGCATCGAGGTCTCCTATGGTGACCGCACGCTGAAGGTGAAGGCGCTCGAGCATTATGATTTCTCCGACATCGACATCTGCCTGATGTCGGCCGGCGGCTCGGTCTCCAAGGAATGGTCGCCCAAGATCGGCGCCGCCGGTGCGGTCGTGATCGACAATTCGTCGGCCTGGCGGATGGACCCGGACGTGCCGTTGATCGTGCCGGAAGTGAACGCGGATGCGGCCGCCGGCTTCACCAAGAAGAACATCATCGCCAACCCGAACTGCTCGACCGCGCAGCTCGTCGTCGCGCTGAAGCCGCTGCACGACAAGGCGACGATCACGCGCGTCGTGGTCTCGACCTATCAATCGGTGTCGGGCGCCGGCAAGGATGCGATGGACGAATTGTTCTCGCAGACCAAGGCCGTCTACACCAATGACGAGCTGATCAATAAGAAGTTTCCCAAGCGTATCGCCTTCAACGTCATTCCCCAGATCGACGTCTTCATGGAAGACGGCTTCACCAAGGAAGAGTGGAAGATGATGGCGGAGACCAAGAAGATCCTTGATCCGAAGATCAAGCTGACCGCGACCTGCGTGCGCGTGCCGGTTTTCGTCGGTCACTCCGAGGCGGTCAATGTCGAGTTCGCCAATCCGATCACCGCGGACGAGGCGCGCAACATTCTGCGCAATGCGCCGGGCTGCCTCGTGATCGACAAGCACGAGCCGGGCGGCTACGTCACGCCCTATGAGGCTGCCGGCGAGGACGCGACCTATATCAGCCGCATCCGCGAGGACGCTACCGTGGAGAACGGTCTCGCGTTCTGGTGCGTGTCGGACAATCTGCGCAAGGGCGCGGCGCTGAACGCCGTGCAGATCGCGGAAGTCCTGATCAACCGCAAGCTGATCACCGCAAAGCAGAAAGCGGCCTGACGGGCGGGGACCAACGGGGGGCGCAACCATGTCGGAACAGTCGGCTCCCGTCCCATCGAGTCCCTCGACGCCGCGCATCATGCGCGGCTTCGAATATGTGCTGTTCAACAGCCGCTGGCTGATGGCGCCGTTCTATGTCGGCTTGGTCGTGGCGCTTGCGGTACTGCTGCTGAAATTCGTCCGCATGCTCTGGGAGTTCGTCCTGCATGCAGCCGGCTACAAATCGACGGAAGTCATCCTCGATGCGCTGGCGCTAATCGACGTCACGCTGGTCGCCAATCTCATTCTGATCGTGGTCTTCTCAGGCTACGAGAACTTCGTCTCGCGCATCGACACGTCGGGCAACCCGAACTGGCCGATCTGGATCACCAAGATCGACTTTGCCGGGCTGAAGCAGAAGCTGCTCGCTTCGATCGTCGCGATCTCCGCGATCCACGTGCTGGAAGCGTTTCTCAACATAGATGCCGCGTTCGACGCGACGCGGATGACCTGGCTCGTCGCCGTGCACCTGGTATTCGTGATCTCGGCGCTATTGCTCGCGCTGTCCGATCGCTGGGGCGGCGCTCACGGTGATGAGTAGCCGATAGGTCCAGCTACTCGCCGGCCTTCAGCGCATCGGCAACGCTGATGAATTCCTTCGCGGTCCGGTCGAGCACGAACAGCGAGCCTTCGGCGACGCCGAAATAGGCGCCGTGCAGCTGCATCTCGCCGCTCTCCACGCGTTCGCGAACGAACGGGAAGGTCATCAGGTTCTCCAGCGAGCGGAACACCGCGGCCTTCTCGATGCGGGTGACGAAGTCCAGCATGCTTTCATGCTCGCGCTGCTCGACCACCTCGCCCGGCTTGATGAACATCTGCATCCATTTGCCGATGAAGTCGCCCGGCGTGAGCGGCTTGATCTTGTCGACGAAGGCGCGGATGCCGCCGCACTGGGCATGGCCCAGCACCACGATGTTCTTCACCTTCAGCACGGTGACGGCGTATTCCAGCGCGGCCGACACACCGTGGGCGTTGCTGTCGGGCTGATAGACCGGAACCAGATTGGCGATGTTCCGGACCACGAACAATTCGCCCGGACCTGCGTCGAAGATCACTTCGGGGGAGACGCGGGAATCGCAGCAGCCGATCACCATGGTTTCGGGAAACTGGCCGCGTTCCGACAGGTCCCGGTAGCGCGACTGTTCAGTCGGCAACCGCTGGGTCGCGAAGGTCCGGTAGCCGTCGATCAACTGCTTCGGAAAGAATTTCATGGCCTCTGGCTAACCACATGCGAATGACGGGAACAAGACTTTCGGCGTCCAGCCTGAGATGATACGGCAGCGTTGAAGCATGGTTCCTGCCCGATGCCCAAACATTGGACAGCGGCGGAGCCGAAGCCCCCAGGAGAATGCCGATGACCCGTCCGCGCCGCAGCCTGTTGTTCATGCCGGGATCGAATGCGCGGGCGCTGGAGAAGGCCCGCACGCTGCCGGCGGACGGCATCATCCTCGATCTGGAGGATTCCGTTGCTCCCGACGCCAAGGCGGTGGCCCGCGAGCAGATTGCCAAGGCGGTTGCCGCCAGGGGCTTTGGCAAGCGCGAGGTCCTGATCCGCATCAACGCGCTCGACACGCCCTGGTGGGTCGACGACATCGGCATGGCCGGCAAGGCGCAGCCGGACGGGATCCTGGTTCCCAAGATTTCCACCGTCGACGATCTCAACGCGGTTGCCGATCGCCTCAGCGACATCAATGCCCCTGCCTCGATCCGGGTCTGGGCCATGATCGAGACCGCGCGCGCGGTGCTCGATGCCGACAAGCTCGCGGCGGCGTCGAAGGATTCGGAAATCCGGCTCGCCGGCTTCGTGTTCGGGCCGAACGACATTGCGCGTGAGACCCGGATCCGGATGAAGCCGGGCCGCGCGGCGATGATCCCGATGATCACGCATTGCATCCTGGCGACCCGCGCGCACGGGCTCGAGATCCTCGACGGGCCCTATGGCGACATCAGCAATGTCGACGGCTTTGCCGAGGAATGTGCGCAGGGCCGCGATCTCGGCTTCGACGGCAAGACGCTGATCCATCCGAGCCACATCGATGCCTGCAACGCGATCTTCACGCCGCCGGAGGCCGAGGTCACCGAGGCCCGCAAGATCATCGCTGCATTCCAACTGCCGGAGAACGCCTCGCGCGGCGCGATCCAGCTCGACGGCCGCATGGTCGAGCGCCTGCACGCCGAGATGGCCAAGCGCACCATCGCGATCGCCGATGCGATCACCGCGATGGGGCACTAGCGGAGCTGCCTCTTCCCTTCTCCCCTTGTGGGAGAAGGTGGCGCGAAGCGCCGGATGAGGGGTTCTCTCTGCTTGCGAAATTCTCCCGTGCGGAGAGAACCCCTCACCAGGCTTCGCTTCGCGAAGCCACCCTCTCCCACAAGGGGAGAGGGTAACGTCGAGCCCGCGTCAGCGACCAAACTTCTCCGCCGCCCACGCATAGAGGCTGCCGGGGATCGGCGTCTCCTTGCCGCGGCCTTTCGGCGAGATGTGCAGGCCGATAATCCCGGGATCGTTCAGGTACTTCGAAAAATCCGATGGCTCGAAAAACAATCTCGGCTCCGCATGCACCGCGTAGAACGAGCGCTTCGGCAGCGCGTATTGCAATTCGCCTTCGCGGCGCGCCAGCGCGGTGAGCGCGGCGGGGCCGTAGATCGCGATGCGGATGTCGGAGAGGCGATTGGATTTGCCGCGCACCTTGCGCATCGCAAAGGTCAGGCGGTGACGCAGCGCCAGCCAGTCCGGCGTCAGCTCGTCCTGCTGCATCAGCGCTTCGAAGGCGCGCACGATTGGATCATGTTGCGGCAGATACAGCACCGAGTTGCCGAGCTGCCGCGGCCGCTCCCAGGCAAAATAGGGTTTTGCCGGATCGATCTCGACAGGTTTCAAGAGCAGCACATCGGCATCGAGCCAGACGCCCGCGCGCTGCGTCATCAGCCGCATCCGGAAGAAGTCGCTGAACTGCAGGATGGTCCAGTCGCGCCACGAGCCGTCGCGCTCGGCCGGACGCAGCTTCTCCGAGAACGCGTGCGGCAGCACCGCCTCGGCCTCGGCATTGCCGACGCCGTCGGGCAGACCGGGAATTGGATCGAAGCTGTAGACGGTGACCTTGTGCCCGGCCGCCACCTGCGAGCGCAGACAGGTCTGGCGCAGCGCGTCCATCGAGCCATGCCAGAAGGTGACGATGTCAGGCAGCATGTGCGTCAGCTATCAGCAGGTTTGCGAAGAGGCAAAGAAAAGCCCCGGCGCCTGAAGGCACCGGGGCATGATGATACGCCGAGCCTCAGGCCCAGGCACGCTCCTTGAGCTTGGCCTCGTAGGTGTCGATCGACTTCTTCTTTTCCATCGTCAGGCCGATGTCGTCGAGGCCGTTGATCAGGCAGTGCTTGCGGAACGGATCGATCTCGAACTTCACCTTGCCGCCGTCGGGACCGCGGATCTCCTGGTTGGGGAGGTCGATGGTCAGCGTCGCATTGGCGCCGCGCTCGGCGTCGTCGAACAGCTTGTCGAGATCCTCCTGCGACACGCGGATCGGCAGGATGCCGTTCTTGAAGCAGTTGTTGTAGAAGATGTCGCCGAACGAGGTCGAGATCACGCAGCGGATGCCGAAGTCGAGCAGCGCCCAGGGCGCATGCTCGCGCTCGAGCCGCAGCCGAAATTGTCGCCGGCGACCAGCACCTTCGCGTTGCGATAGGCGGACTGGTTGAGAACGAAATCCGGGTTCTCGCTGCCGTCATCCTTGTAGCGCTGCTCGGAGAAAAGCCCCTTGCCAAGGCCGGTGCGCTTGATGGTCTTGAGGTACTGCTTCGGAATGATCATGTCGGTGTCGACATTGATGATCTTCAGCGGTGCCGCGACGCCTTCCAGCGTGGTGAACTTGTCCATCGGTGCTCTTCCCGGGCAAAAAATGGGGATACGGGCCGGATGTCTATCGCGAATGTGACAGCGGTAAAAGGGCGATTTCTGCAAAGCTAGCCCGCGCCAGCCTCAATCGCCTCCATATCGGCGTCCGAGAGGCCGAAATGATGCCCAATCTCATGGATCAGCACGTGGCGGACGATGTGGCCGAGGGTCTCGTCGTGCTCCGCCCAATAGTCCAGGATCGGCCGGCGGTACAGCCAGACCAGGTTGGGGAGCCGGGCCACGTCGCCATGGCTCTGCTGCGGCAGGCCGATGCCGTGGAACAGGCCGAGCAGGTCGAACTCGCTCTCGGCCTGCATCTCGTCGAGCACCTCGTCGGTCGGGAAGTCGTCGACACGGATGATGAGGCCCTCGCAGAGGGCCCGGAACGTCTCGGGCAGGCGCTCGAAAACCTCGTGCGCCATGGCCTCCATCTCGGCGAGCGAGGGGGCTTTTTCTGTGGTCCACATGACACTCCTTTAGCGCGAGTGCTGTCGGCGGCGCCAGCGCAGTTGACCTCGGCGGCGCAATGGGAGACCGTGCGGCCCAATAACGGGGCTTGGGTGGCGTGATGAAACGGATCGTGGCGGCAGCGCTGTTGGCGGCATCAGTCGGGCTCTCGCTTCCAGCGGGCGAGGCGCGGGCACAGAGCGCGGCGGCCGAGGCGCGCGTCGGCGAGGCGGCTCCGGTCGTGCGCGAGCGCGTCGTCGAACGCCGCCACCTGAAGCGCGTGCCGATCTACCGGTCCCGGCCCGATCATTGGGAACCGGATGTCATCCCGCGCTACAATCCCGGACCGAACGCCGTGCGTGACTGCACCGCGACCTATGTGCAGGAGCACCGGCCGAGCGGCACCGTGATCACGCCGCGCATGAACTGCTTCTGGCGGCCCGGCTAGCTGCGCGTCCGGCGGCGTGCTGCACTGATCACTGCGACAGCCGCGATCGCTCCCGCCGTTCCATAGACCGTGATCGCCATCAGCGTTTGCGTGAGCTGGCTTGCGGTCCCCATGCCGCCGCCCGGTCCTTGCGAGGCCAGCGCGATATCGGCGAGCGTGATGGAACCAGCGAGTGTCGCGAGTGCAGTTCGAAGCGACCGCCTGCGTGTGCCTGTGTGTGTCACCGCAATCTCCTGCAACAGTGAGCACGCGAGATACGACGATAGTCCATGCCGGGTTTTGCACACCAAGGCGAAAAACCGCGTGCTGTGTCGGAACCTGAGCGCGCCAATGGCATTCATGATCGTGGCGCAGAAATTCACGTCCCGCTCACGTCGTCCGCATCCAGCTCGCGATCTGCGTCGCGGCAACGGGGATCGATTCGAAACCGAGTCGTCGTTGCAAGACGTGACATCAAGGGATCAAGGAGATTAGCTCATGAAGGTAATGAAGGTTCTGGGACTTGCGGCCGTCGGTGCCGTGCTGGTTTTGGCGGCGCCGGCCGAGCGCGCGAACGCGATGTCGCTCGCCACACCAGGCGCCGCCGCAACGGTTCAGGACAACGCGAACCAGACCACCACGCAGGTACGCTGGGGCCATGGACATAACCGTGGTTGGCATCGTGGCTGGCACCGCGGACATCACCGTGGCTGGGGACATCGCCGCCATTGGCGCCGCTGATCGCGCGGCGTATCAGCGCAGTTGAGACACAGGCCCGTGAGCAGCGGGCCTGTTGTCGTTGTCAGCCTTCAAACCGGCAGATTCGCGCGCGCGAGATGACGTTCAACGCAATCTGCAGGAGTTGATCATGATGAGATGGATCGGCGTTGCCGCCGTCGCTTGTGCATTCGCATTGATGGCGCCGGCATCGGCAACTGCCGCGGCTTCAATGAGGCCGCAGGCTGCCGCGCAACCGCGGCAAGCGGGCAAGGCGACCGATTTCAGCGCGCAGCGCCGTCATCACCATCACCATCGTCACCACTATCATCGCGGCTACCGGCCTTACTACCGACCGTACTACCAGCCCTATTCCTACCAGCCCTATTCCTATTATCGGCCGTACGGCTCCTATTATTACGGACGGCCCACTTACTATCGGCCGTATCCGTATGCTGCGCCGGCGCCGTTCACCTTCGGCTTCGGGTTCGGCCCGTTCTGGTGATGGTTTCGGCATAGCGGACCGAACGCGCGCGCAGCTCCGCCCAAGCGGGGGACTGCGCGTGTGGCGTCAAGGCGCAAAGCCTTTCGCCAGCAGCACGATGCCCTGCGCACCGGCTTTGCGATCTCTCGAGATCTCGACGTATTCAGGCGATTCCGACCAGGCGCGAAATGCGGCTTCGTCAGGGAATGACATCAGCACCAGCTTGTCGCGATCCCAGCTGCCTTCGAGCACCGCAGGGTGTTCGTCGGCCGACAGCAGCCGTCCGTTGAACTTCCTGAACACATCGAAGAAGCGCGCCTGATAACGATCATAGGCGGCGCGATCGGTCATCTTGAGTTGCACGATCACATAGACAGTCACTGGGCTTCTCTCCGGATTTTCCGTCGCACGCGCTTTGCGCGTTCATGACGCATTCAGTTGCGCATTCTTAGCGTCATGCCGGGAGCGACTGCAATGAACGCGAGGAGACCGGCTGCCATGCAGCGCGGTTCTCGTTGCTATTGTCAGGGAGGTTCAGAGATGAGGGAGAGCTATTTGCGGCGTGGATTGCTGCGCCGTCTCGGTGTTGCCGCGGCTGCGGTCTTCGCATTGTCGATCGTCTCGCAGCAACGCGCCGAAGCGCTGTCGCTGGTGAGCCCGGCTACCTTGCCCGCGGCGAAGTCCGCGGCCGATGCAATGACGACCCAGGTTCGGCATGGCGGTGGCGGCGGCCACGGCGGCGGAGGATTCCATGGCGGCGGCTTCCATCGCCACTACGGCGGCTACCATCACCGCTTCTACGGCGGCGGCTATCGCTACGGTTATCGGCCGTATTACCGCCGGCACTTCCACCATCGGCGCTACTTCTATGGATCGTCCTACTACTATCCGGCCTATTATCATCACCGTCACTGCCGGGTGGTCTGGACCTATTACGGGCCGCGCCGGATCTGCCGGCCGTGGTGGCACCATCGTCACTATTGGCGGCCGTATGGCTATTGGTAAGGGCTGACATGACAGCGGGCGCCTGACAGCGCCCGTTTTCTCAGGTCCTTCGTGCTCGTGCGAGCGCGCTAATCCCAGTCCTTCAGTTTCCAGGGCTTGATCTTCCACGGCGTCAGGTTTTCCATCCGCCATTGCGTCCAGCGGTCCGGCGGCCAGTGGCTGAGGCGCGAGGTCTCCTTCACCTCGGGAGGCGGATCGACGATGCGTGGTGCGGCGCGGCGGCGCTTCTGCCGCGTCGCCTCGCTGACCATGTCGACATATTCGCGCTTGTCGGTCACTTCAGGCTCCCCACGAAGCTTGTCTCCGCCAGGCGACAGTGTGCGGGCGCCCCGTTAACGAGCCGTTTCCACAACGGCTCGAGCTTGAAGCGAAAACCCCGCTTACCGCCAGTCGCGGACGTCGACGAAGTGTCCGGCGATCGCGGCGGCGGCGGCCATCGCGGGTGACACCAGATGGGTGCGGCCCTTGAAGCCCTGCCGGCCCTCGAAGTTGCGGTTCGAGGTCGAGGCGCAGCGCTCTTCCGGCTTCAGCTTGTCCGGATTCATCGCAAGGCACATCGAGCAGCCCGGCTCACGCCATTCGAAGCCGGCCTTGACGAAGATCTTGTCGAGGCCTTCGGCTTCCGCCTGCTCCTTCACGATGCCCGAGCCCGGCACGATCATCGCGTTGACGTTGGCGTTGACGGTCTTGCCCTCGGCGATCTTCGCGACGGCGCGCAGGTCTTCGATCCGGCCATTGGTGCAGGAGCCGATGAAGACGCGGTCGAGCTTGATGTCGGTGATCTTGGTGCCCGCGGTCAGGCCCATATATTTCAGCGCGCGATGCTTGGAGAGCCGCTTGGCCTCATCCGCGATCTTGTCCGGATCGGGCACGAAGCCGGTGATCGAGATGACGTCCTCAGGGCTGGTGCCCCAGGTGACGATCGGCGGCAGTTTTGCAGCGTCCAGCCGTAGCTCGTGGTCGAAATGCGCGCCCTCGTCGGAGCGCAGCGTCTCCCAGTAGCGCATTGCGGCATCCCAGGCGGCACCCTTCGGCGCCTTCGGGCGGTCGCGCAGGAAGTCGAACGCCTTCTGGTCGGGCGCAACCAGGCCGGCGCGCGCGCCGCCTTCGATCGACATGTTGCAGACCGTCATGCGGCCTTCCATCGACAGCGCACGGATCGCCTCGCCGGCATATTCCAGCACATAGCCGGTGCCGCCGGCGGTGCCGATCTCGCCGATGATCGCCAGGATGATGTCCTTGCCGGTCACGCCTTCGGGCAATTTGCCGTCGACGATCGCGCGCATGTTCTTGGCCTTCTTCTGGATCAGCGTCTGCGTCGCCAGCACGTGCTCGACCTCTGACGTGCCGATGCCGTGCGCGAGCGCGCCGAACGCGCCATGCGTCGAGGTGTGGCTGTCACCGCAGACGATGGTGGTGCCGGGCAGTGTAAAGCCCTGCTCCGGGCCGATGACGTGGACGATGCCCTGACGCTTGTCGAACTCGTTATAATACTCGATGCCGAATTCCTTGGCGTTCTCGGCCATCACCCGCATCTGCTCGATGCTCTCGGGGTCGGGGTTCGGCTTCGAGCGATCGGTGGTCGGGATGTTGTGGTCGACGACGGCGAGCGTCTTCTCGGGCGCGTGCACCTTGCGGCCCGCGGCGCGCAGACCTTCGAACGCCTGCGGCGAGGTCACCTCGTGCACCAGATGGCGGTCGATATAGAGCAGGCAGGTGCCGTCCTCGGCCTCATGGACCAGATGGTCGTTCCAGATCTTGTCGTACAGCGTGGTCGGTTTGGACATGAGCTTCGGCTCCAGAAGAAATTCAGTGGTGAATGGCGTATGCGCGTCTTAAGCGCGCGAGCAGGCGACAGCGTCCAGGCAGCGTTACGCTGCGCGTCTAAGCTCAGACGTTGCCGACGTCGCAAAGCGCCCGAAGAAGCGGCCGGGCAGCCGCGAGCGATCGTCGATCACGACGCGCTGGCAGGGGTGGCTTGCTTGATCCGGAACCATTCTAAATTTCTAACACAGGGCTTGCGCCTGCGACAATCGATCGATGCGCGGGCCTGTCCATCAGATAGGTATGCCGCAACAAAAAAGCGCGGGGCCAGCCCCGCGCTTTTGGTCACATCCCTTGCGGAGTGAATTACTCGCCGACGGCGGTCTGGCGGTCCTGCTTCTCGACGATGCGGGCCGACTTGCCGCGCAGGTTGCGCAGGTAATAGAGCTTGGCGCGACGCACCTTGCCGCGACGCACGACCTTGATCGAGTCGATCATCGGCGACATCACCGGGAAGACGCGCTCGACGCCTTCGCCGTAGGAGATCTTGCGCACGGTGAAGCTCTCGTTGAGGCCCTGGCCGGAGCGGCCGATGCAAACGCCTTCATAGGCCTGCACGCGGGTACGGTCGCCTTCGACCACCTTCACGTTGACGATGACGGTGTCGCCGGGGCCGAATTCCGGAATGGTCTTGGTGGCGGCGAGCTTGTCGAACTGCTCTTTTTCGAGCTGCTGAATAAGGTTCATCGAAATCTCCATCGGCGGCGCGCCCAGCCTGTATGGGGGCTGCGCAAACGTCCATCTATCCTGCGCGTGTGCGGATTAGGCCGTGCCTATAAGGCAAAGCGCAGGGTTTGTCACCCGTCTGTCGTGTTTTTTGTCCCTCGCGGAGCGGCTTTTTGGCCGGCCTTCCGGGCCCAGAGATCGGGGCGCCGGGCCGCCGTCAGGGCTTCGGATTGGGTCAGCCGCCAGGCCGCGACCTTGGCGTGATCGCCGGAAATCAGGATTTCCGGGATTTGTCGGCCCTCGAACTCCTGCGGGCGGGTATATTGGGGGTATTCCAGTAGTCCTTCAGAGAAACTCTCCTCGGTTCCCGAGGCCAATTTGCCCATCACCCCCGGCAACAGGCGGACGCAGGCGTCGATCAGCGCCATTGCGGCGATCTCGCCGCCGGACAGCACATAATCGCCGATCGAGACCTCCTCGAGCCCCCTGGCCTCGATCACCCGCTGGTCGATGCCCTCGAAGCGGCCGCAGACGATCAGGGGGCCGGGCCCGGCCGCAAGCTCGGCGACCTGGTCCTGGGTCAAAGGCCGACCTCGCGGGCTCATCAGGAGGCGCGGGCGGTCAGCCGCGATATCAGCGGCGTCGATCGCCGCCGCCAGCACGTCAGCCCGCAGCACCATGCCCGGGCCGCCGCCGGCCGGCGTATCGTCGACGCTGCGGTGCCTGTCGGTCGCCGACGCCCGGATGTCGCGCGCCTCGAGCGCCCAGAGGCCACCTGCCAGCGCCTTGCCGGCCAGGCTGACGCCGAGCGGCCCTGGAAACATGTCCGGGAACAGGGTCAGCACGGTGGCGCGCCAGATCGTCGCTTGGGAGGGCATGGTGTTGCAATGACGCGTCGGGCCGACGCCGTCAAATGGCAATCATCACGATGCCAGACGAGATATGGGCGGCGTCGAGCGGAGGCGAGACCGGCTCGCCTGAAGAAGCCGCGCGTCGGTTCTGATTCAGTCAGAACCGAACGCGCTTTGGTCTCATCCCCCGGGGCCTACTGCTTCCGGCCATATGCAACGAGCTCGATCGTGTTGTTGGTCTGCAGATGCTTGTCGACGCGAAGGACCTCGACTCGCTTGACCCAATGGTCGATCGCCGGGGCGTACCAGGTTTCCGACGTCATCTCGTTGGTCCTGGTTGGATCCTTGACGCTGCGACTCGAAAATTTGGCTTCGATCTTGAAGGCCTCGAACGTGCCGGCCTTCGTCGTCACAGTCTCCTGGCCCACGACTTTAGCGTTGCCGGTCCGGGTCCAGGCAAAGCCGCCACCGGTGTTGACGCTGTTGGTTCGAGAGCTCCAGGTCTTGCCGATCGCAAGCGGCGTCTGGATTCCTGTCCCGTCGTTGGGTGTGTACTTCCAGTCGCCGGAGCTGAGCAAATTCCAGGACCGGTCATAAACGATGGCGCCTAACTTGGAGGAAATCAGGTCTTTAGATCGCACACTGATGTCGGTGGGTGTGACCTCGGTAATCACGATTTCGCGGGTCGCGCTGATCTTTCCGGTAATTTCGTCGCGTACCTCGTAGGTCCAGTTGTCGCCCGGCAATGGCTGCTCCATTGCGACGACCGGCTTGGCAGTCGAGGACGGCGGAGTTGGCGCTTGTTGCGCTGTGGCCTGGCTGGCGAACAGGCCAATCGTCGCAATGGCGGCGTAGCGGAGTATATCTATCCCTCGTGGAAATTGTCGGCGATCGGTGTGGCGCATGAATCTATCGGCTGATCTAGCGGCGGCCATAGTCGACCAGCTCAGCCGTGCTCTTGTCCCGGATTCGTCCGTCCGAACGCACGATCGAACTGCGCTTGACCCAGTGATCGATGGCCGGCGCGTACCAGGTCTCCAGCACGAATTGCAGCTTCTTGGTCGCGTCAGCTGCGTTGTCTTCCTGAAGGGTGGTTTCGATCTTGAAAGTGTCGAACGTGCCTGCGCTGGTCGTCACGCTTTCCTGAGCGACAACCTTGGCGGTCCCAGAGCGCTTCAGGCTATTGCCAGCCTTGGTGTTGAGCGCGGTGTTCTTGAATGACCAGCTCTTGCCTACCGTAAGCGGCGGCCGAATGCCGGTGCCATCATTGGGCGAAAATCGCCAAACGCCATTGTTCGTTAGATCCCAGGTTCGGTCGAATGTCTGGTAGCCAACGACCGGATTCCCGAGCAACGAAAACCGGATGTTGATCTCCGAAGCCGAGGCGTCGGTGACGGTGTAGGTGATGGTCGATTTGACCTCGCCCGTAATGTCGTCCCGTACCTGGTAGGTCCAGTGATCACCGGTCTGGACGTCTTCCATCGGCTCCGGGGCGTTCGGTGTTTCGACGGCCGGCGGCGGAGCCGCTGGCGGTGATGGGGCTGGAGTCTGGGCAGAAAGAGAGCCCACCGTGGCAAGGATGCCGACGGTCGCGAAGACGGTGCTGCGCCGCATTGAATGTCTCTGATGCTTGATGATCAACGATGGATGAAATTATTGATGCCAGCGTTGTGTAAGGTTGGTGTGAGGGTTTGCTCAAACAACCATAGCGTGCCTGAGCCAAAAATGGGGCGCAAGCATTTGCATGCATCGTGGCCGCGACCTTTCCTAAATTTAATGTTGAGCGCGGACTGCGGGTTGCGGCACCGCGACCGGAGGTCGAGGCTTCGCATCATACCGGCGGGCGGCTTTTGTCAGGCGCCGGCGCGGCGCGTACCGGTTTCGTCGGCGAGATGCCGCGCGAGGACCATCGCAAGCGGGCAGATCGCCAGCGCCGTGAGCGCGGTCGCAGCCATCGCAAGCGTCGGGCCGAGCGCGTCGCCAAGCAGGCCGTAGAGCACCGGCGCGATCGCGCCTGATCCGATGGTGCCGGTATAGAACAATGCGAAGGCGCGCTCGGTCTGATGCGCCGGCGTCAGCTCGGGCACCGTGCCATAGAGCACCGAGGAGGTGCCGTTGAGCATCACGCCGAGGAGCGGCAGCAACACGATGGCCGGTGCGAGCGGCAACAGCAGCACCGCAACAATCAGCGCGGCCGTGCCGCCTTCGGTGATCAGCACGGTGCGCAGCGTGCCGACGCGTGCGCCGAGCCAGCCGCAGGTGAATTTCCCTGCGGCGCCGCCGATGAAGACCAGCGCCAGCGCGAGACCGTTGGTCGGCAGCGACGCGCCCTTGTCGCGCAACAGGAACGGCAGGAAGGTGAGGAAGCCCATCCTGACTGCGGTGTCGAGAATCCCGATCGCGAGCAGCCAGGGAAAGCCGCCGCCTGCGCCTTCGCGGCGCGATGCAGTGGCCGCCTTGTGCTCGGCGCCCTTGCCGACCGACGGCATCCAGAGCGCGATGCAGATCGCGACCAGCAATCCTGCCGATGCGAGCACGAGCAGCGCGTGCCGCCATGGCATGATCACGAGCAGGACCGAGGTCAGTGCCGGGATCGCCGCCTTGCCGAGATCGCCCGAGAAATTGTAGATGCCGAGCGGCCCGCGCGCGCCGGCGCCATAGGCGCGCGACACTGCTGCTGATGCGATCGGATGTTGCGTGCTCGACCCTGCACCGGAGAGCGCGAGCGCGAAGCCAAGCCCAATGACGCCGCCCGAAAATCCGGCAAACACGTAGCCGAGCGCCGAAAGCGCTGTGCCTGCGACCAGGATGACCTTGCCGTCGATGCGCTCGGCGATGCGTCCGACCGGGATCTGCAGCCCGGCCATCGCTCCCGCATAGAGCCCGCGCAGCAGCGCCAGCAGCCCGTAGCTCAGCGCGAATTCGGCCTGCCAGACGGGCAGCAGCACGTAGATCAGGTCGGTATAGCCATCGTGGAGGGCGTGGTTCAGCCCGGTCACCGACAGCGTGCGCGTCGCCCGGCCGCGGCTGGGAGAGGATGTGCCGGCTTCCACCGATACGCTCATCGTCGCCATCCGGATCGAGAAAATCTAAAGATAGGACGACGATACATCGAAGAAGGCTTTCGAAAAATAGAGATATGTAAGTAGCTTGCTGCGCAACATGCGCCCGACCGGTCGTTGTCACAAACCAGTAATAATCGGATCATGCGTTAGAAAATCTGGTATTGGGTGGCTATGTTCGTCCCACGCCGCAGCCTGCCGCCGCTCAATGCGGTCCGCGCTTTCGAGGCCGCTGCACGGCTCGGCAGCTTCAAGGAAGCGGCTGCCGAGCTCAGCGTGACGCATGGCGCGGTCAGCCAGCAGGTCCGCCTGCTCGAGGAATGGTTGGGCGCACCGGCGCTGTTTCGGCGATCGGTTCGGCGCGTGGTGCTGACACCGGCCGGCGCCGCATTGCTGGCGGAGTTCGCGCCGGCGCTCGACCGGATTTCGGCGGCTGTGCAGCAACATCGCGCGCGCCGCAGCGACGCGGCGGTCGCCGTGTTGCGCGTCAACGCGCTCGCGACCTTCAGCCTGCGCTGGCTGCTGCCGCGGATGAGCCGGTTTCGCGCCGAGCATCCCGATATCGAGGTGCGCTTGAGCACGTCGAACGATCCGGTGGATGCGCTGCCTGATACGTTCGACGTCGTGATCCGCGGCGGGCCCGATACGTTTCACGGCTTCTCGTCACGTTTCCTGGTGTCGGAGCGGAGATTGCCTGTGTGCAGCCCGTCGCTGCCGGCGCAACTGCCGCTGCATGAGATCGCGGATCTCTCGCGGCATACGCTGCTGCACGTCACGTCGATGCCGCGGCTGTGGCGCGACTGGCTCACCGAGGCCGGGCAATCCGCGCTGGAGCCGGCGGCGTCGCTGACCTTCGATCATTTCTATCTGACGATACAGGCCGCGCTCGATGGTCTCGGCGTTGCGATGGGACCGACGGCGCTGATTGCCGACGACCTCGCGGCCGGGCGTCTGGTGACGCCGTTTCCGGATGTCAGTCTGCCGGCGCGGAGCTACTTCGCTTATTTTCCGGCAGGGCGCAGCAACGATCCGCACAGCGCGGTGTTCTGCGACTGGCTCGAGCAGCAGGGTCGGATGACGGGCTGAAGAATATTCTCAGGCTGCCGACGGATCGTCGCCGTCGATTTCCTGCGGCAGTTCGATCACGACGCGGCCGCCGGCAACGTCGACGGTCGGCACCACGGCGTTGGTGAAGGGCAGCAGCATCGTCGCGCCCTGCGGCGGGGCGATCTCGATGATGTCGCCGGCGCCGAAATTATGGATCGCGATCACCTTGCCGAGCAGCTGCTCCGATGTCGTCACCGCGGCGAGGCCGATCAGGTCGGTGTGGTAGTATTCACCATCGTCGGTTTCCGGCAGCCGGTCGCGCGGAACGTAGAGCTCGAGGCCGTTGAGCCGTTCGGCATCATCGCGGCTGGCGACGCCCTTCAGCGTCACCACCAGATGGTCCTTAGCCTCGCGCACATGCGTGACCTCGAACTGGCGCGCGCCGTCCTTGGTCATCAGCGGGCCGTAGTCCTTCACGGCCAGCGGATCTTCGGTGAAGGTCCACAGCCGGACGGCGCCGCGCACACCATGCGCAGCGCCGATACGGGCGACACAGACCGGTGCAGTCACCGTGGTCGCCGTTCAGCTTAAGCCTTGGCGGCGGCTTCAGCCTGCGCCTTGCGCTCCTTGCGCGGCACGGCCTTTTCCGGGTTGTTGCGCGCGGTGCGCTTCACGACGCCGGCCGCGTCGAGGAAGCGGGTCACGCGATCCGACGGCTGCGCGCCCTTGGCGAGCCAGGCCTTCACCTTGTCCATGTCGAGCTTCAGGCGGGCCTCGTTGTCCTTCGGCAGCAGCGGGTTGAAGTGGCCGAGACGCTCGATGAAGCGGCCATCGCGCGGGAAGCGCGAGTCGGCGACGACGACATGATAGACCGGACGCTTCTTGGTGCCTGCGCGAGCGAGGCGGATAACAACGGACATTTAGTTCTCCTTCAAAGGTCGATGTGTTCGATTGATTGGCATTCCGCGTCGCGCCGGCCGCATGTGGGCCGTCGCGACGAATTCCTCATTTCTTCTTGCCCGGGAAGCCGCCGAGGCCCGGCAGCATCGGCTTGCCGGAAAGGCCGGTCAGGCCCGGCACGTTCGGCAGGCCACCGCGGAGGCCTGCGGGCAAATCCTTCGGCAGATTGGGCAGGCCGCCGCCGGCGCCGCCTTGCATCTTCTCGGCGAGCGCCTTCATCTCTTCGGCCGAGGGCGGCTTCATGCCGCCGCCAAAACCCATCGCCTGCGCGATGCCGGCGAGCGGGCCGCGCTTGCCGCTTCCCATGGCCTTCATCATGTCGGCCATGTTCCGGTGCATCTTCAGGAGCTTGTTGACCTGCTCGACGCTCTGGCCGGCGCCCGCCGCGATCCGCTTCTTGCGGCTCGCCTTCAGGATGTCCGGATTCTTGCGCTCGGCCCGCGTCATCGAATCGATCACCGCGACCTGGCGCTTGATGATCTTGTCGTCGATCCCGGCCGCCGCGATCTGGTTCTTCATCTTGGCGATGCCGGGCATCATGCCCATCAGGCCGCCGATGCCGCCCATGTTGGCCATCTGCTGCAGCTGTTCGCGCATGTCGTTGAGGTCGAACTGACCCTTGCGCATGCGTTCGGCGGTGCGCGCGGCCTTCTCGGCGTCGATGTTGGCGGCGGCCTTCTCGACCAGCGAGACGACGTCGCCCATGCCGAGGATGCGGCCGGCGATGCGGTTCGGATGGAAGTCTTCCAGCGCGTCGGTCTTTTCGCCGGTGCCGAGCAGCTTGATCGGCTTGCCGGTCACCGCGCGCATCGACAGCGCGGCGCCGCCGCGGCCATCGCCGTCGACGCGCGTCAGCACGATGCCGGTGAGGCCGACGCGCTCGTCGAACGAGCGTGCAAGGTTGACCGCGTCCTGGCCAGTGAGGCTGTCCGCGACCAGCAGCACTTCGTGCGGGTTGGCGGCAGCCTTGATCTCGGCCGCCTCCTTCATCATGTCTTCGTCGAGCGTGGTGCGGCCGGCGGTGTCGAGCAGCACGACGTCGTAGCCGCCGAGCTTGCCGGCCTCTAACGCGCGCCGGGCGATCTGCGGCGGCATCTGGCCGGCGACGATCGGCAGCGTCGGAATGTCGAGGTCGCGGCCGAGCACCGCGAGCTGCTCCATCGCCGCCGGGCGGTAGACGTCGAGCGAGGCCATCAGCACCTTGCGCTTGTCGCGCTGGACCATGCGGCGCGCGAGCTTTGCGGTGGTGGTGGTCTTACCGGAGCCTTGCAGACCGACCATCATGATCGGTACCGGCGGCACGGCGTTGATGTCGATGGTCTGGCCGTCGGAACCGAGCGTGGCGACGAGTTCGTCATGGACGATCTTCACCACCATCTGGCCCGGCGTCACCGACTTGACGACGGTGGCGCCGATCGCCTGCTCGCGGACCCGGTCGATGAAGCTGCGGACCACCTCGAGCGCGACGTCGGCTTCGAGCAGCGCACGGCGCACCTCGCGCATCGCGGCATCGACGTCCTTTTCGGTCAGCGCACCGCGCCCCGTCAGACGATCGAGAATGCCACCAAGCCGTTCCGACAGATTGTCGAACAATGCCGTTGTCCTCTTTGAACCTTGCCCCGCTTGAGCGGGGCGAGGGAGAAGGAAATCCAAACACTTTCGCGCCCGAGGGCGCATCGCGCTGTCGGGCGTTGGCCTCTGGCCTCCAGGGCCAGTCGGCGGGTCGAAAAGACGGAGCTTTCCGAGAAAGTCGGGGCGTTAAACGCTGCCGGGGCGGCAAAGTCAAGGAAAGTTTCGCCGGCATGCGCCCGGTCTGGTCATTAAGATACTGAAATTACATCGATTTGTCGATCTGGTTCAGAATCTGCCGCTGCCACCCATATAACCGGAGCCCGCCTCCTGTTTGGGAACCCGCTTGCCCATCACCCGCCGCCGCGTTCTCGCAACCTTGACCGGAGCCGCCGCTGCGATCGGCGTGCCCTCGATCTGGATGACTTACATGAAAACCTACGACGGCCCCGTCTCCGATCATTTCGACGGCCTGCACTTTTTCGACCCGGACGGAGCGCCGCCGAAGTCGCTCGGCGAGGTGCTGCGCTGGCAGTTCGGTGGCGGCCGCAAGCGCGCGGTCTGGCCCGAATCGGCGCCGAGCCCCTATGCCGATACGCCGCCGCCCCGTGTCGATGGCGACAAGGTGCGGTTCTGCTTCGTCGGTCATGCGAGCTGGCTGATTCAGGCCGCAGGCCTCAACATCCTGGTCGATCCGGTGTGGTCGATGCGGGCCTCGCCGTTCAGCTTCGCAGGTCCCAAGCGGCACAATGATCCCGGCATCGCGTTCGACAAGCTGCCTGGGATCGACGTCGTGCTGGTGTCGCACGGTCATTACGATCATCTCGACACAGCGACGCTGTCGAAGCTCAACGCCACGTTTGCACCGCGCGTCATCACGCCGCTCGGCAACGACGTCACGATGCGCGCGGCCGATGCCGCGATCAAGGCCGAGACGTTCGACTGGCATCAGCGCGTCGAGCTCGGCAATGGTCTTGCGGTGACGCTGGTGCCGACGCGGCACTGGTCGGCGCGCGGCCTGTTCGACCGCAACAAGGCGCTGTGGGCGAGCTTCGTGCTGGAGACGCCCGCCGGCAAGCTCTACATCGTCTGCGATTCCGGCTATGGCGACGGTCGTCATTTCCGCCGGGTGGCCGAGGCGCACGGCCCGTTGCGGCTCGCGATCCTGCCGATCGGCGCCTATGAGCCGCGCTGGTTCATGCGCGACCAGCACATGAATCCGGAGGACGCCGTGAAGGCGCTGGCCGATTGCGGCGCGGCGCAGGCGCTGGCGCACCACCACGGCACGTTCCAGTTGACCGACGAGGCGATCGACGCGCCCGCGATCGCGCTGGGCGAAGCGCTCGATGCGGCCAAGGTGCCGCGGGAGAAGTTTGTCGCGTTGAAGCCGGGCCAGGTGTTTGAGATTTAAATGCTGTCGTCCCGGGCAAGCGAAGCGCGACCCGGGACCCATAACCACAGGGCTTTGTTGTTGAACAAGGCTGTGGCTCCAGCTTGCCCTTTCACCACGCTCGGTGGTTATGGGTCCCTGCTTTCGCAGGGACGACAGCAATTGCTACTTCTCCTTGATCGCCCAGGAGACGCTGACATTCACCGTGAGCGTTTCTTCACCCTGCGCCACCGGCGTGGGCGCGGCGAATCCTGCGGTGGCCATCTTGGCGCGGAACACCGGGACCGGCGCCGAGCCGACTTCCGCGATGTTCAAGGGCGCGCCGAGCGTGACGCCGGCGGCCCTGGCGTAGATCTCCGCCTTGCGGCGGGCGTCGGCGACGGCCTTTTCGCGGGCGTCATCGAGCAGCTTGGAGGCCAGCGACACCGAGAAATTGAGCCCGCCGATATCGTTGGCGCCGGCACCCACCAGCACGTCGATGACGCTGGCGACCTTGCTCACATCGTGCAGCCTGATCGTGACGCGATTGCTGGCGTGATAACCGACGATGCTGGGCGGAGCGTTCGGCGACGACGGCGGGCGGTTGGCGAATTGCGGCTGCAACGACAGCCGTGAGGTCTGATAGTCCTTCTCCGCGATGCCGGCGCCCTTCAGCGCGGCCAGCACCTTGCCCATCGTCACATTGTTGGCTTCGGTGGCCTCGCGTGCGGTCTTGCCGTCGGTCGTGACGCCTGCGTCAAGCTGCGCCTGGTCGGGCGCCGCCGATACGGTCGCCTCGCCGGTGACCGAAATCGCCGGCGGAAAGTCGTTGTCGGCCAGTGCGGGCGCAGCCAGCAGGGTGGTCGCGATGAGGGCGGCAGCCAAGGGGAGGCCGAGGGGGAGGCGATGGGTCATGTGGTTCACTTCAGGGGTACGTAGACGTTGATCACAAGCTTGTCTTCGGCGGTCTTCAGCGGGTCGGTGATGTATTCCTCGATAAAGGTGTCCTTGGCTTCGAGCTTCTTGTCGTCGAGGTGATTGGTGATCGCCTCGTAGGTGTTGTCCATGTTGTCGTAGGAACCGCGATGGACGAACTTCAGCGCCTTGCCGTCGGGTGAGTTGCCCATGCTCATGTTCTTGCCGAGGTTCTTCGCGTCCTGGTCGACCGGGATTTCGGCGATGAAGGTGAAGCCGGTGTCGTCGGTCGAGGTGTAGACGATCATCGGATTGCCCGATGCCTTGATGCCGTCCTTGTCGAGCAGCGCGGTGAGCTGCTTGAACGCCTCGATCAGCGCGTCGAAGGCCGAATCCCAATTGGCCGTGCCCTTCAGCATGACGACTTTCTTCGGTTCGAGCGTGAACGGCTCGCCGAAGGGGTCGGCGGTCTGCACCGGGGCGGCCGGCGGCGGCGTTGGAGACTGCGACGCAGCCGGGCTGTCGGCCGGCGACTTGGTCTCGG
>NZ_JACMYO010000146.1 GCF_020889685.1 Bradyrhizobium oropedii | reverse complement strand
CCTCCGCGATCGCCAGCACGATCACCCGCACGGTCTCCGGCACGATCACCCGCACGGTCTCCGGCACGATCGCCACCGCGGTCTCCGGCACGATCGCCACCGCGGTCTCCAGCCCGATCGCCTGCGCGATCCGCGCCCGGGCGATCGCTGCCGGGCTTGAGCACCTGCTGACCCTCGCGGCCGCGATAATTCATCCGATCGCTGGCACCGGCGCGGTTGCCGTTGCCGCCGAAGCGCTGCTGGACGCTGCTGTTGTTATAGCGAACGCCCTGGCGATGCGCCGAATTGTGCTGCCAGCCATTCGCGATGTTGGTGGTCCGGTGATTGACATAGACGTTGCGATTGCCCCAGTTGCAGCCACCGCCCCAATAATTGCCCCAGCGTCCGATCGCCCATCCGGCGCCGAAGGCAAGGCCTGCCGCGATCACACCGGCGCCGATATAGGACGGATAGCCGAAGTAATATGGTGGATAGTCTGCATAGGGCCACGAGCCATAGACCGTGGCGGGATCATAATAGGGAACGTAGACCGTGTTCGGATCGGTCTGCTCGATGACGATGACCTGCTTGTTCTCCTGGGTCTGGACGCTGACCTTCTGCTGCTTGGTCGTCACCAGCTTGTTGTTGGCCTGCGCCTTGCTCCGCAGCCGCTGGATCGCATCCATGACATCGGCCTGCTGGGCCAGCACGGCGTCGCCCAGATTCTTGGTCCAATCGATCTTGTCACTCATCATCGCGAGCACGTCGGCCGTGCTTGCGAGCGCCTTCACGCTGTCATCCCAGGCCTGCTTGTCGACCTCGGTCTTCAGCGCGTCCCCTTTCAGGGTCTTGCGCTCCTTCAGCCAGCGATCGGCCTGCACGACTTCGAGCGGATAGGTCGACGCCGCCAGCACGTTGGCCAGCAGCGAGTCTGGATAGAGCGCGATTGGTGCCACCAGAGCTTCCAGCTGTTCAGGCTTCAGCAGCTGATCGGCCGGTTGTGTCGCCGCCGCCGCCGGCTGGTTGGCTTGAACGGGCTGACTGGTTTGGGCTGGCGGTTTGTCAGCGGTCTGCGCGAATGCGGCAACTGATGCCAACGACACCAGCACAACCGCGAGCAGAGTCTTGCCCCAACGGAACATCGCGACCTCCATCGACACCAACGGTCGACAGCATCGGCCACGGCCATGCCCCCTCCTTGATCGAGATCAAGGAAAATGTCCGTCCGCTCAACTTCCGATTTGGCCCGGCTGCTGCGACGCAAGATGGATGCGGCGATCATGGATCAGGTTCTCGAGCCGATGCGCGGCGACGTTGACCGCCGTGACTGCGCGCTCGGCCTTGTCGTCCGCGACCGGCCGCTCGCGCTGCGTACGCAGCACCTGGTCGATCTCGCGCTCGATCTCTTCCAGTTCCACCTCATGCTCCGCCGCCCGAATGCGAGGCCCCAGCGCATAAAGCGTATCGAGCGCCTCCTTGCGGCTGGGTGCCTCAACCGGCCGGAGGAATTTCCACGCCGCTGCGAGCACGGACGCAAGCCCGCCTGCGATCATCGGCGCGAGGAAGATCGCATTGCCCCACTGGTCGAGAAAACTTTCCCTGGTCCCCTCATAGACCGCCGCCGCCCCGGGATGCACGGGGATGTAGGCGCCTGCGTCGGTATCGGGCGTAGCGACCTGCGAGAGCCCCGGCAGTTCGGCAAGCAAGTCCCGCCGCGCGTTCATGATCGACTGCGTCAGATCGCCGATCACGTCATTCCCGAGCTTCTTCTGCGCCACCAAATAGAACGACGTCTGCAGCGTCGTCAGATCATCAGCAGGAATCGGCGGCGAGCCGCGCAAGGTGCCCTTCGGGACGTCGAAGCTCTCATAGGCGCGCTCCTTTTCGGCGATCGCGCCGGCGGACTCGATCGCGATCAGCACCGGGCCGGCTTTCCCGGTGTGCGGGAAGACATTGCGCAGCAGCGCAAGATACTTCTCGGTGAGGGGTATCACGAGCAGGATCGCCCGAACTTCCTTGCTCTCGAGCGCGCGGCGCGCGTCCGCAGGCGCCAGCGGCTTGAACGTCACGCCCGCGCGCGCCAGGTCGTACTCGTCGGTCAGCACCTTGATGAGCTTCTGATTGGCTTCGGCGCCGATCACACCGATCGTGGTGCGTTTCAGCTCCGCCACGTCGGATATCGACGTGCCGGGCGGCGCGATCATCAACACGGTAGCGTGGGCCAATACGATGACGGCCTGAGCCTGCGAGAGGTCGCCGACATCGCCACGGACGACGCCGAGGTCGACCTTTCCGGACGCGAATGCAGTGGCGGATTCAAGTGGCCCCGGGGTCTGCACCAGACTGAGGCGGACCGGCGCTTTCGACTGTGCGAGCTTTGCGGCAATCGCCGAGACCAGCCTGCCGGCTTCGCCATCCAGGGAGCCCACTGCGATCGTCAAGGTGGTCGGCCGCTCATACCAGCGATAGGCCAGCAAGCCGGCGCCCACAGCCAGAAGGACAACACCCACCACCAGGGCGACGCGCAATGACCTCGGCAACCTGCTCAGATCCACGTCGCGTCACCCAATCGGTTCGGCGTCAGCCAACAACGGTCTGGCAGACCTGAGCCAGTGCGGGGACCGGAGGCTAGATCTTGCACCGGTGATAATTGACCTCCATCCCCTCAATGCCCGGGAACTGGCGCGTAATGGTATCGTCGTCGACGGCCTTAAGGAAGAACTGCACGTTCGATACCATGATTCCCGACGCGCAGCCGACGATGATGTTGATGTTCTGGCCGTCGTCCTTGCGCGATTTGATCTTGCAGTTCTCGAATTTGCCCCTGAGGCGATCGGGCTCGGCGATGAATCCTCCGCCATAGACGCCCGAGAAGTTCGTGAAGGTGAGCTGATTCGCCCTGCCCTTGTGCGCGAACACTTTTCGGCACTGTTCGGCGCTCGTGGCCCACGCCCCGGTCAGATCGAAGGCGCTAGCGGAATCCACCGTGGCGATGATCAGGCCGGTGAACAGCACCGCGCAGATTCTCTTGCTTCCCATTCGATATCTCCTTGCTGACAAGTCCGCGCGTCAGTGCCCGCTAAGGACCAGTGTCTTGATCGGCAGCAGTAGTGCCTGGATGCGAAGCAGAAGCGCATGCACCAATCCCACGGTGTCGATCGCATGCAGAACGAAGGCGCGACCGGCGCCGGTGTCCTTCGCTGAAATCTCCTCGTGATTGCTGGTGTAGGCATTGACGATGCAGTTGCTGCCCGGCGTCACGCCATCGAGGCCTCCCTTGTACAGCGGCTCGAGGAAAGCCAGGATGGTGCCGGGCCGCGCGACATTCTGCGTGTCGATCAATTGCTCGCCGCCGCGAAACTGGCCGGATGCGATGTAGTCCTGCACGGACGTGATCACCATCGGGATAATCACCCACGGCTTGGATGCACAGGTGGCCTCGGCCACCATGCCCTCCTTCAGGACTTGCGCCTCGATCTGGCCGAAACCCGCCTGCAATGTCGTCCGTCCAGCGTCCTCCGGGATCATAACGCCGGCAGGACGTATCAGTGGATTGACGATATCGCCGCTGCGCAGCAGAAATTGCTCGACGCGGCCGTTGACGCCGGCGCGGATCACGGTCTTGTCCAGATCGACTTGAGCCTGCGCCAGTGCAGCCTCGGCGCTGGCCTTTTCCGCCGGTAACAGGGTCGAAACACGCAACGTCGCCGACTGCTTGACCGCGGTGGCGGCATCGATTCCCGCCTGGCGCTGGTCGACCAGCACCTGGAGTTTTTCGATGTCCCGCTGCGGGACGATACCGGGATTGCGACGCTGCAGCTCACTCTTGACGTCGAGCTCGTCCTTGGCCTGCTGGTGAGCACTCCTGGCTTCCTGGATCTGCGCCTCAGCCTTCACGACATCAGCCTGCGCCGCCACCAGCGACGCATCGACCTCGGCAACCTTGCGTTTGGCGGTCTCGAGCGCCGCCACCTGCTTCGAGCTATCGAGGCGAAAGAGCACATCCCCCTTCTTGACCGGCGCGCTGAAGCCGACGTTGACTTCGGCAACCCGCCCCACGATCTCCGGTACGATCGGTACCGTGCGGAAGTAGATCGCAGCACTGGTGGTCGACGGATGGTAATAGAAGATCGTCGTGATCAACGCGACTGTCAGCATGAGGCAGCCGGTGATGCCCCAGCGCAGCTCGTACCAGACCGAATAAAAGGTGATCTCCTTGCCGAAACGCTTGCCCTGGACATAGCGCCGATAGAGGTAGTCGGGCACGAGGGTGAACAGCGAGCACAGCATGAGCTCAAGCATGGCCCTGCACCTCCTGCTTGGGGGCGTCAGATACAGTCAGGTCAGGTTTACCTGCGGTCGACAGACGCGGCGGTTCACCGCTGTTTCCGGCGGGGCTCGCGCCTACATCCGATGCGTCGGCGATCTTCTCCACGGACCCTGCGATGCTGCGCAACGGCGTGCCGAAATCGGGAATGTCGATCAGCGCGAGCAGCAGGCCCGCGACCCAGAAGGCGTGGATATGCGTGAACAGCGAGATCAGGCCGAGGATGGCGACGATCTCGAACTGCAGCTTCTCCGATTTGTGCGCCATCCGCTCGGGAAGGCTGTGCAGTTTCCAATAGAGATTGCCGACATAGAGTATGGTGACGACCAGGAAAATCCCCATCGCCACCATCCACACGTCAGTCCCGTTGGGTGGCGCGAGGTAGAACGGCAGATGATGCGGAGCCAGCGGATGAATCTGTTCGCTCAAGCCAAGTCTCCCAAGCCAAGTCTCCCAATTGACATCGGACCGAATGCGACTCTCGACCTACACTGCGTGGCATCCCACTGCGCCTGCTTGATCTGGATCAAGGACGCGGGTCGGCTCGACCCTACCGTTCGGGGCTAGGTGGAAGATCGGGCTTAGGAGTCCCCAGCCATGCGAGACAAAATCGATGACCTGATCCCCAATGCACACGAGATCCAGAAGCAGGCCGCGCTCAAGGAATCGGAGAAGGCCGAGGAGCACGCCAAGCGCGCCGCCGTCATCGAAGCTGAAAAGCGCGCCTTGATCGAGCGGCTGAGCAAGCCTTCCGGTCTCAGCGAGGACGAGAAGGTCAAGCTGGCATCGACGGTGATTCAGCGCGCGGTGCGCAACGGCCTGAGCGAAGTGCAGGTCTATCGCTTCCCCAACACGCTGTGCACCGACAGAGGGCGAGCCATCAATCAGATGGAAACGGGCTGGGAGAAGACCCTGACGGGCATTCCCAAGGAGATCTACCAGCTCTGGGCGGACTACCTGCAGCCGCGCGGCTATCGCATCGCCTTCCAGGTCGTCGATTACCCCGGCGGCATGCCCGGCGACATCGGCATCGTCATCGCCTGGGGCGGCTAAGTTCAAACGATGGATGGGTATCCATGGCGAAAGACAAATCCACCGAGAAGATGAAGCGCAAGGACTACGAGGAGGAGCTGCAGAAGCTGCAAGCCCAGCTCTGCGAGCTCCAGGATTGGGTGCAGACGAACAAGCTCAGGGTGATCATCCTGTTTGAGGGCCGCGATGCGGCCGGCAAGGGCGGAACGATCAAGGCCGTGACCGAGAAGGTCAGCCCGCGCGTGTTCCGTGTGGTCGCCCTGCCCGCGCCGTCTGATCGCGAGAAGTCCCAGCTCTTCATCCAGCGCTACATGCAGCATTTTCCGGCCGGCGGGGAGATCGTGATCTTCGATCGCAGCTGGTACAATCGCGCCGGCGTCGAATATGTGATGGGGTTCTGCACACCGGCGGAGCACAAGCGATTCCTGGCGCTCTGCCCGCAGATGGAGCAATACATCATCGAGGGCGGCATCATCCTGATCAAGCTGTGGCTCGAGGTCGGGATGGAGGAGCAGGAGCGCCGCTTCAGGGCGCGGATCGACGATCCGATGCGGCAGTGGAAACTGAGCCCGATGGACACGGAATCCTACCGCCGCTGGTACGACTACTCCCGCGCGCGCGACCTGATGTTCAAGGCCACGAGCTCGAAGCACGCGCCGTGGAACGTGATCCGTTCCGACGACAAGCGGCGGGCACGGCTGAACTGCATCTCGTTCCTGTTGAAGACGATTCCCCACGGACGGGTCAAGCGCGACAAGGTCAAGCTGCCCCGGCGCTCCAACAAGGGTCGCTACAACGATCAGGCCGGTCTGCGCGGGATGAAGTTCGTCGAGCAACGCTACTGAAGGGCCAGGCCGCGCCGGACGCGCGGCCTGGCTCCTTCAAACCTATTTCAGGCGGATCGAAACGCCGCCCACGGCAGCCGAGACTTCGGCACCGACTTTCGGGCCGCTGAGCTGCAGGATCACGCCATTGGCGTTCTGCAATTGCACGCCTCCGGCGCCCGCTGCGATGGCCCCACCGGCACCTGCGGCGCTGTAGGAGCCCTCGATGGAGGCCGGCCCTCTGAGATTGAAAGCGCGCCCGACGAGCTTGGTGGTCGAGGCGCCGATCGTGAAGCCGACGCTCATGCCCGACACCGTGAACGGGTAGTGCTTGCCGCGCAGCGTCAAGACGCCCTCGCCGCCGCCGACACCAACGATGAATCCACCCTTGGTGAAGATCACGGCGACCGAGCCGGTTTCGGCCGCCGACGGCGTGCTGAACCCAGCCAATCCAATCGCCAGCGCTGCGAGAGCTCCGATCAAACCCACTTTCCTCATAATGTCCCTCCAGGACCGGTTGCGTTACGACCTGTTGCGCAAGGAACATCGTCGCAAGGATGCGACGACGCCTTGCGATAATTCGTTCTCTTACGATGCAGCCTTGAGCTTCGGCGCAGCCGCTCGCGGCTTGCCCATCCTGGCCAGCGCCTCGGTCCTCACGAGCTTCAATCCCTCACCCGCGTCGTAGCCATGGATCTCCTTCACATCCAGCTTGCGCATGAAATCGATGGTCTCCTGCGTGATGACCTGGCCGGGCACCATGATCGGGAAGCCCGGCGGATAAGGGATCACGAAGTTCGCGGAGACGAGATCGGGCCCGTTCTTCAAACGCCGGTCGATCTCGGGATCGTTCAGGCGAATATACTCGCATCCCGCGGCATCATAGGCCGAGTAGAATCCGCCGCGGATGTCACCCTCGTTCGTCTTGGTGCCGGCGTCACCGCGATAAGCATCGTGGAAATGTGAGAAGTTCGGCAGGTCGGGCACGTCCTTCATCAGGCTATTGACCCGCATGTCGAAGTCGCCCCTGGCGTTTGCGCCGCCCTTGGCAAGGGCGCGATCGATCTCACCGGAGATTTCGGCCAGTACCCGGACCAGATGCGCAACATCGCTCCGCGTATTGTTGATGTTGGACTGGATCAGGACCGAGTTGCGCGAGGTCTTGTTGACCTGGATGTTGTAGCGGTTGGCGAGCAGCCCCTTGAACGACGTTCCGTCGTAGCCGGCTGTGCCGCAAACCAGCGTCATGCGGGTCGGATCGAGGCAGAACTCGTCGTCGTTCAGGCTCTTCAGCGCACTCGCCCAATTGGTGCCATCAGCCAGATAGTCGGTGAACCCGCTCTGGCGATATTCCTTCGGCACCATGGCGTCCGCGCCGAGCACGCGGAAGTACCTGGAAATCAGCGGATTGGTGTTGACCGCATTGCGGATGGCGAATGCGATCTCCATGGCATTGGCCACCAGCCCATACCCCTCGAGCTCCATCTGCCGGCGCGAGACGTCAAGGCTCGCGATCAGCTGCTGGTTCGGGCTGGTCGACGCGTGCGTGAACACTGCCTCCTTGAACTGCGCCTCGACAGTGTGGAATTCGATGTCCTTGACCGCCAGCATCGACCCCTGCCGGATCGCCGACATCGACTTGTGCGTCGAGTTGGTCTGATAGACGCGCAATCGGATCTTGCGCGGATCGGGGATCAACCTGGTCTTGAGCAGCACCTCGTCGGTTGGGTTCTTGCCGAGCTCGGCCTGCTGCTTCTCGTAGGCGGCAACCGATTTCGGATCGCGCATCCAGGCTTCGATCTCGTTCGCCGCACCCATCGCGGTGCGTCGCCGCAGGAATGGCGAGAACCGCGCGAAGCCGAACCAGGCTTCGTCCCAAAGGAAGATCAGGTCAGGCTTGATCGCGAGGCATTCCTCCATCACCCGCCGCGTGTTGTAGATGTGACCATCGAAGGTGCAATTGGTCAGGTCGATCATCTTGACGCGGTCGAGCCGGCCATCGGCCTTCGCGTTCAGAAGCGCCTGCTTGATCGTCTTCAGCGGCACCGCGCCGTACATCGAGTATTCCGTCATCGGGAATGCCTCGACATAGAGCGGCTGCGCGCCCGCCAGCACCATGCCGTAGTGGTGCGACTTGTGGCAGTTGCGATCGACGATCGCGATGTCGCCGGGACCCAGCAGCGCCTGCACCGCCATCTTGTTGGACGTCGAGGTCCCGTTGGTCACGAAGTAGACGCGGTCGGCGCCGAGCGCACGTGCGGCCTTCTCCTGGGCCTTCTTGATGTTGCCGGTCGGCTCCAGCATGCTGTCGAGGCCGCCCGTGGTGGCGCTGCTCTCGGCGAGGAACAGGTTCAGCCCGTAGAACTCGCCCATGTCGCGGATCCAGTCCGACTTGAACACGGACTTGCCGCGCGCGATCGGCAGGGCGTGGAAGGTGCCGATCGGCCGCTGCGCATATTTCTTCAGATTGTCGAAAAATGGCGTGTCGAAGCGATCCTGCACGCCCTCCAGAATTGAAAGGTGCAATTCGAGGATATCCTCGACCGAGTAGAACACCCGGCGCACCATATCGGCCTCGGGGTTGCCGGCCAACTCCTCGACGTCGCGATTGGACATGAGGTAAAGGTCAAGCTCGGGACGGATCCGCTTCAGGATGTGGGCCAGCCGTAGCGCGGACGCATCGGACTCGTCGTTGAGCCCCATGGCGCCGGTCATGGCGCGAAGCACCGGCGCATCGTGTCGCGAGCGCAGCCCAAATCCCTCATTGATCACCACCGCCGCGATGTTGGGGTTCAGCATTGCCGCACAGAAGGCGTCCTCGAGGCTGCCAGCCACCACGGGCTCATAGATGAAGGCGTCGACCGGACGACGCAGCTTGCGCCATTCCGCCAAGAGTCCCGGCCAGTTGCTGGCCGGCACCCCGGTGACGATCAGGGTTTCGAAGTAGGGACGGCGCGCCCCCGATTGTCCGAGCGTTGGCGGCAGCAGATCGGGAACGTCGCCATTGCCCTCATCCTGCGTGCTCCAGTCGCCGGCATGCTGGCGGAAGGATTTGGTCTGAAGTGCCTGCGCGATCCGCGTCGCAAGCATATGTGAGGTGGCCGCATCGCCGGCTGCCGCGGCTTCCTTCAGCGCCGCCATCAAACGAAGACCCGGATAGCCGTGGAACTCCTCGGTGACTGCAAGCGCCGACAGCGCCGCGTCATACGGCCTACGGTCTCCGCCCCTGCTCCACGCCTTCGCCGCCTCGACCAGATCGCGCCAATTGTCGGCACGTCCGCCGGGTCCGGAGAAGAATTGATCGATGCGTTGCTGTGCCGGTTTCGCGTCGTTGGCCATCGATGTCTCCTGATCACGTGATCTCGGCGCTGGTTCGGGCCGATCGTAAGAACCCCGCCCATCGCTCCCTTTGATCCAAGTCAAGCCGCAGCGGTCGGGCTGGAATTCCGCGAGCGGTGCGCTCGGCCGCACACGCTAGTTGTTTGTCTCTGGTCTTCTGTTGTTCAATACGCTGTCGAGCGTGCGCATCCAGTCGCCGCTATCGGTCTTGTCGGCAAGACCGTCCGCTCGCAGCAGATCCCGCAACTGCGCGTGCGCGCCGACGATGCAGAAGGTGATTCCGCGCGATGCGAGCTCCTGATGAAGGTCGTGCAGCATGCGCGACCCCGCCAAGTCGATGAACGGCGAAGCCGACAGGTCGCAGGCCACCAGCTTGACGTCGGGGGACACCCGCAGCGCCGCCAGCACGGATTCAAAGATCGTCTCGGCATTGACATAAAGCAGCGAGGTTTCCGGGCGAAACGCGATGATCCCGGTCAACGGCTCCACGTCGTCATGTCGCGCCCGGTCGGAATAGCGGCCGCTACCGGACTGACGGCCGAGAAACGCGATGTTGGGCTGCGATGCACGCAACAGCAGCAGGAAGATCGAGGCGACGGCCGCCAGCAGCACGCCCTGCAGAATCCCGAGGAACAACACGGACACCAGCGCGATGACCGCCGCATAGAAGTCGATCCGGCTGATCCGCCACATTCTGGCGAGCGCCGGGATATCGACCAGCTTGTAGACGGCGGAAAAAACGATCGCGGCAAGTACGGTCTTCGGCAGATTGGTGAGGAGGCCCGTGAAGAACAGCAGGCAGAGCGCAAGCGTTGCCGAACAGAACACCAGCGCCAGCGGCGTCCGCGCGCCGGCTGCGTCATTCACAGCCGATTGCGATAAGCCTCCGGCCACGGGATAGCCGTGTCCAAAGGCTGCGGCGAGGTTGGCCGCACCTAACCCCAGGAACTCCTGCCGGACGTCCAGTGAGTAGCCGTGCTTTGCGGCAAAGCTCCGCGCGGCGGACACGCCCTCAACGTAAGCGAGGACGAGGCATCCGGCGGCGATAGGAAAGAGATCGTCAAATTCGAGCAAGCCAAACGTCGGCAGCGAGATCGTCGGTAACCCGGTCGGGATCGTTCCGGTCACCGGCAGCCCCATTTGCGCGAGCCCGAGGACCGAGACGATCAGGATCGAGAGCGCGACCACTGCCAGCCCGATGGGTTTCCCGGGCAATCTCCTTTCGCCGAGCAGGAGCAGCACCGTCGCAGCTACGCCAAAACCGAGCACCAGCGGCCGGGTATCGCCGAGCTGGCCGGCAAGCTTGATCGCGCGATCGAAGAAGTTGTGACCGCCTCCGGCGACGCCGAACAGGCTCGGCAACTGGCTCATGATGATGGTGAGCCCCGCCCCGGCCTTGAAGCCCACCAGAATGCTGTCGCTGATCAACCGTACCAGCAGGCTCAGCTTGAACAGCCAGGCAATCAGGCAGAGCACCGCGACGCTGAAGGCGACGAGGCTGACGATCTGCCCATAACGCGTGGCATCGCCGCCGGCCAGGATGCCGACGGCGCCGGCGATCATCAGCGAGATCGCCGAGGTCGGTCCGACCGCGAGTTGCCGGGACGAGCCCAGCACGGCATAACCCACGCCGCCGAGCAGATAGCCATAGACGCCGATCTGCGGCGGCAGGCCGGCCAACCCCGCATAGGCCAGCGACACCGGGATCGCGTAGGCCGCCAGCGTGACCCCGGCGATTGCGTCCGCCCCGAGCCAGGATGCCCGATAGTCCGCGAGCCAGCTCGCCGGCGGAAATCGGCGCATCCAACTCGCCTCTGCCTGGATTGACATCAAGTCCGCCCTGTGATGCCGCAACGGTCGCATGTGGTCGCGCCGGCGAGACCGATGCTCGTTGATTCAAATCAAGCCTCGCACTCGGCAACGTGCTCCTTTTCGTGTTCGGCTCGATTGTCGCGACCTGCGCATTTGCCGGACGACCGCTGGAGCGCATGGCATGTGTCAGCATCGCTTACGGACCCTCGCAATCGCGGCGCTTCTCTTGCTTGGCCTGGTCGCTCCGACATGCGCCGACGATCAAAAGTCCCCCCAGCGCATCCAGGAAGAGATCTGGGTGCTGCCTTTGCCGCTACCGATGTTTGCCTATCTGGTTCGTCCGGTCGGCGACGGCCCCTTCCCGCTGGTCATCATGAACCATGGCGTGTCGCTGAACGCCAGGGATCGCAGCTTCTTCCCGCTGGTCGAATTCCGCGATGCCGCAATGTGGTTCGCACGGCGTGGCTATCTCGTGGTGGCGCCGGTCGGGACCGGCTATGGCGCGGCAGCCATCGATATTCCCGAACGCGGTCTTTATGGCCCGTTCTTCTCCAAGATCGGGAAATGCACCAATCCGAATTTCCTCGATCCGGGCCTTGCCGTCGCGCAGGTCGATCTCTGGATCATCAACTACATGGCCGCCGAACAGCGCATCGTGCCGAAAGACGTCATCGTCGTCGGACAGTCGGCCGGCGGCTGGGCGGCGATCGCGCTGTCGAGCCTCAATCCGCCGCAGGTCAAGGCCATCATCACCTTCGCGGCCGGGCGCGGCGGCCGCGTCGACGGCAAGCCGAACAACAATTGCAATCCCGACAGGCTGGTCGAAGCGACCGGCGTGTTCGGCCACACGTCGCGGGTGCCGATGCTGTGGCTATATATCGAGAACGACACGTACTTCGGCCCGGCCCTGTCAAAACGCATGCACGAGGCGTTCTCGCGCGCCGGCGGGCGAGCCGAATACCATCTATTGCCGCCGTTCGGCGACGAAGGGCATTTTCTGATCGGCTCTCCCGCTTCCATTCCCACATGGTCGCCATTGGTCGAACGATTTCTGGACAAGAATCGCTAGGCGGCCAAGCCCGCCGGAGGAGCATCCATGGTCCGATACGGTGGTTTGATGAAGTTGGCCCTGGTTGCGTTCAGCATCAGTGCTGCCCACGCTCAACAGACGCCTTCACCGCCAGCCGCGATCAAGGACGGAGGCGAAGTTGCTCCGCGGGGAACGCGCGCGGCGAGAGACATCAAATACGGCGAATGGCAAAAGCTCTGCTTCAACGCAGCCGGCGCGAAGACATTATGCCGGACGACCATCACCGGCACCTTCGCGACCGGCCAGACCGCCGTTCGCATCGACCTGGTCGAACGCGAGGACGGCACCGACCGGGTCCAGCTATTCCTGCCGGTCGGGATGTATCTGCAGGCCGGGGTCAAACTGTCGGTCGACCAGAAGCAGATCTATCGCCTGCCCTATACCTGGTGCGTAACCAACATGTGCATCGCAGCCGATGTTGCCGACCCCAGGCTTCTCGAGGAAATGGACGGCGGAAAGGCGCTCTCGATCGACGTTGTCGACAGCAGCATTCTGACGGTGACGACGTCGGTGCCGCTCGACCGCTTTGCGACCGTGCGCAAGGGTGCCCCCGCGCTGACACTCGATCAAGCCATCGATGAATGATCGGGACCCGCAACCGCTAGACGACGCCCCGCCAACAGCCGCTCGATCGGCTGGATCAGCAAATTGGCGGTGAATGGCTTGGTCAGATAGGCCACGCATCCCGATGCCATTGCGGCCATGCGCGTCGCCGGGTTGTCGTTTCCGGTGATGTAGATGACGGGGATGTCGATGCCTCGATCCGCCAGGCGGTGGCGCAGTTCGATCCCGGAGCCATCGCTGAGATTGACGTCCAGGATGAGACAAATCGCGCTATCAAAGCCGCCATCCCTCAGCAAGGCGCTTCCGGTCTCGAATAATCTGGATGCAAATCCATACTCCCGCAGAAGCCGTCCGATTCCACGGAGCATCGAGGGATTATCATCCACGACGATGATGTATTTCGCGGTCTGCAATTCCTGAGGCCTCCACCTGATCCCTAAGCCAGAATCTCGGCTTGCTGCCTCCGCTCGCACGTCTGGATGCAGGACACATCAAGCCCTGTCGGCGCGCTACATTGCCGCAGCCAATGCTGCAGATACGCTCCGTCACAGAGCTTTCATATTGTACCATGGGACAGGAGCGGAACCACCTGTGGATCAAGCCTTGGCTTCACCAATGGAAGCGCGCGTGCCGAGCCGCTCCGCGATCGAGACCAGCTCTGCAAGTGACTGCACCTGCATCTTCTCCATGACCTGGTGGCGATGCGCCTTGATCGTGCGCTCCGTGGTGCCGAGCTCGTGCGCAATCTGCTTGTTGATCCGGCCGCACACGATCAGATCGAACACCTGCCGCTCGCGTGGTGTTAGTCTTGCCAGCAGCGCTCGAAGCGAGTCCAGCCTGGTTCGCTGGCCCCGCGCCAGTTGATGCCGCGCAACGGCGCGATCGATGGCCTCGATCAGTTGGTCCGACGCGATCGGCTTGGTCAGGAAATCTTCGGCACCCGCCTTGATTGCCTGGACGGTCGTCGCTGTGTCGGCATGTCCGGTCAGGAATACGATCGGAAGCGTCGACTCCAGCTCGTTGAGCCGGCTCTGCAGCTCCGGGCCGCTCATTCCGGGAATGCGTACGTCGAGCACGATACAGCCGGCCTCTTCGTCGTCGGGCATTTGATCGAGCAATTCTCGGGCCGACGCATACGTGACAACACGATAGCCTGCGAGCTTGAGCCGACGCTCGAGCGCCGTGCGAAACGAGGCATCGTCGTCGACTATGTGCACGTAAGCGTGCATTGTTGCTCCACCGTCGGCAGATCGCCACTCTGGGTAGAATGATCATCAGCGGCGATCTGAAAATACCGCGTTCGTCTTAACTCCAACCTCGCACCTCGGCAAACAAGACCCAAACGCGCTATGCTGCCAATGGCAGTGAAAGGTGGAATACAGCTCCTCCTCCGGACTGGTTCTCGGCCCAGAGCTGGCCGCTATGCGCCAGAACGATCGTCCGTGCGATGGACAGGCCGATGCCCATGCCCTGCTCCTTTGTGGTGAAAAACGGATCGAAGATATCGTTCAGCCTGTCCTGGGGAATGCCCGGACCGGAATCGCTGATGGAAATGACTGCCGATGCGTCCCCGTTGACTTCGGTACGACCGATGATCGTGCGCCCGTAGGGCATTTTGGCCATCGCGTCCATGCTGTTGACAACGAGGTTGAGAATGACCTGCTGCAACTGCACTGGGTCACCCTTCACCCGCAGGGTCTGCGGGGAGGTCTGCAAATAAACTGCGACGTTGCGCGCCGAGGCCTGCAGCTTGAGGAAATCGAATGCATCCCGCATGATCTGGTTAAGGTCGATCTCCTTCTTCTCAAATGGCGCACGCTTCAGCAGGCTGCGCATCCTGCGGATCACCTCGCTTGCACGCAGATCATCACGCTTGATGTCGGAAATGATCTCCCGCACCTCCTGAAGGTCGGGCGTCGGCGAGCCGAGGATCAACTCCGCGCTCTCGGCATTGGTCAGGATCGACCCCAGCGGCTGGTTGAGCTCATGGGCGATCGAGGACGAGAGTTCTCCGGCAGTCGCCTGCCGATTGATATGGGCGAGGTCAGACAGGCGATCGCGGGATTCGACCTCGGCCTTCCGCCGCATGAACCGCTCGTGCAGCAGAAACGCGATCAGCGTCGTTTGAAGCAATAGCGCCGCGGTCAGGGCGACCGCCCGCCAGCGGTATTTTTCCAGGAAGGTCGGCTCACGGAACCGAATCTCGCTGCCTTTTGGCAAGCTCGCCTTGCTGACATTCCAGCGCTGCATCTGCCGCCAGTTGAAGATCGGCTTCACGGCATCGATGGCCGACGGGGGCAGGCTCTCCGGCGCCTCGCCATCCAGAATTCGCAGCGCCCTTTGCGCCGCCTCGGCACCAATCGATGAAGGAACGATAACGAATCCGCCTATCCCGCCCGCATCGAGGAAAGTCTCCGCTGCGACGACAATGGGACGATTGGCTCTTGCGGCGACAAATGCGAGGGCATCCGACGGTGGATAATAGTTGCCTTTGCCGTCGCTATAGAGGCCCGTGTAGATGATCGCGCTATGCTCGGGGAGCATTGCGACCCGCTCGACGACCTCAGACATCGGCCGTCCAATGATCTCGATGATGTCGAGACCCGGAATGCCGGCCGCTGCCTGGCCTTTCCAATTGCGAAACAGAACCTGCTGGTCCCAGTCCGCGCCAACAAGCACGATGGTCTTGAGGCCCGGCACCACGGCGCGGGCAGCCGTGACGGCATCCTTCAGTTTCAGGCTCACGATGCCGCCGGTGACATAGGCCGGCGGTTGCAGCCGCTTGAAATCGGCCTCTTCGACCAGCGAAAACACGATTGGCGTGTCGGGCCAAAGCTGCGGGCGCCAGCGGAGCGCAAGTTCTAGCGCAGCCGCTCCAACCGTGACCACGACACCGATCGGCCGATCGCTATACTTCGCCTCGAGAAATCGGCGAAAGTCCTCCTGATAGGCCTCGCCGCCGAAACGGTTGAGATCGAGGCTTTCCGTGTAAACGGTGGTCGGGGCGTGACCGTGGGCGCTCACCGCGTCCCTCAGCCCGACGGACACCTGGTAGTAGAATGGGCCACGTCGATCAGACTGGTCCAGCACCAGTATGGAATGCGGGCGCATCTGTTGCGCCCGGAGGCCAACCGGCGACAACAAAGCAGCCAGCAGGATGATCAGTCCAGAGAGCCGAAATGCACTGCCCATGGCGTTCGGAGCCGGAGACCAACGGGTTTGAAATCTAGCACCCGACTATCAGCATGAAAATTGAAAAGTAATCTAAGACGGTGCGCATCAATTGCGAACAAATTGCCGCATTTCGCGCACCCTGTCCTTTAGGACAATGACCTCAAGACCAATAGTGACCGGCCGAGCCCTGGCGTAGTCATTGCGCGCGGACACGCATTTCGAACCGCTGCGGACGCCGCAACAGTCGTTACCCAAGAGAGTTGGTCCATGTTCGCTCGCGTCAACGTCAGACCGGCCACTATGCCGAGCATCCTCGGCGGGCTGACCGCCCGGCATGCCAACTGCATTACCAGCGAATTCCACTACAGGAAGGGCTCCGAGATCTACGGGGAGAAGGAGCCGGCGGAGTACGTTTACCAGGTCGTTTCAGGGGCAGTCCGCAGCTACAAGCTCCTCTCCGATGGGCGCCGCCAGATTGGCGCCTTTCATCTCGTCGGGGACATTTTCGGCCTTGAAAATGCCGAAACCCATCGCTTCACCGCCGAAGCCGTCGTCGACACTGACGTGCGCCTGATCAGGCGGATGAGCCTCGAACGGGTGGCAGATTCCGATTTCGCCCTGGCTCGCAACCTGCTGATCATGACCACCAGCAACCTGCAGCACGCCGAAGATCACATGCTGCTGCTCGGTCGCAAGACCGCACTGGAGCGGGTTGCCGCGTTCCTGCTCGAAATGGATCGCCGGCTGACCGGTGTCGGCGTCGTCGCCTTGCCGATGTGCCGGCGCGATATCGCCGACTACCTCGGACTTACCCTCGAGACGGTATCGCGTGCGCTGTCCAAGCTGCACGGCTATGGAGCACTCGACTTCCTCGGCTCGAACCAGCGCGAAATCATGCTGATCGACCGCGACCAGTTGTCCAGGCTGGACAACTGACCGCGACACTACGGGGATTTCGCGAGCGCCGCCTGGCGCTCGACGGTCTTTTGCAGCACTTCGAACAGGACCGCCGTCGACCAGCCGAACATCAAAATGCCGTTCATGGCAGCCATCGGTCCGACCAGCAGCCATTCCTTAACCGGGATGACGTCGCCATAGCCAAGCGTGGTGTAGTTCACAAAGGCGAAATAGAGCAGATTGCTGCCGGCGGGCGCGGCGCCGAGCGCCCAATAGGCCAGTGACCACACCACGATCTCCAAAGTATGGGCCAGCATCAGCGCAAGCGCGGTTGCGACCATCACGCCGCTAAGCTGTAGCCCCGCCCGGCCGGCCGCGCTCAAGGCAATGTTGCGAAGCAACCCGATGGCGGCGACCGTCCACAGCGAATGGATCGCGATGTTGATCGCGCTCACCGCCGATCCCACGAGGAGCTGAAACAGCATCATCGTTCTCCCGCCAGCCGGGTGCGGTCGTCCCGGATCCACGCCGTGATCAACTCCCAGGCGACCGCGAGAATGATTGGACCGATAAACAAGCCCACGATGCCGTGGGCAAGCGTGCCGCCGATCACGCCGACGAGGATGACGGGTGCCGGCGTGGCCAGGCCCCGCCCCATCACCAGCGGCTTCAGCACATTGTCGAGGACGCCGACAACCAGGAAGAACAACGTCAAGGCGAGCGCCGTCGTGAAGTCCTTGGCCGACCAGAGCCAGATGATGATCGGAACGAGCACGATCGCCGCCCCGAGCTGCACGATCGTCAGCAGCATCACGACGAACGCCAGCAGCCCCGCACTCGGAATTCCGGCCAGCTTGAAGCCAATGCCGGCCAACAGTGACTGCAGAACGGCGATGCCAATGACGCCGCGGGAGACCGCCCGAATTGTTGCGCCTGCAAGGTCGAGGAAGTGCTCGCTCTGCTCCGGCACGACACGGGACAGGAAGCTTCGGCACGCCGCAGCAAGCTGCAGGCCATAGGGAAACAGAAAGCCTGCCAGAACGACCGCCAGCAGGAACTTCAGCATCCCGACCCCGGCATTGCTGGCGAACGCAAACAGGTTCCCGGCCAACGGCTTCAGATGCGGCACGACCTCGCGCAGCACGGCGCGCAGATTGGTCGACGCCCGATCCCAGAACTCATGGAGTGGGCCGCCGATCAGTGGCCAATCCTTGACCTCCGGCGGAGGCGACGGCACGACAACGTTGCCGGCACTCAGTTGCTCGGCGAGCTCCCTCACTCCCTCTACCGCTCCGATCCCGAGCCAGGTCGCCGGTCCGATGACGACTCCCAGGGAGATCATGGTCAGCACCAGCGCCGCGATGCCCGCGCGACCGCCGAGCATTCCCGCAAGCCAGGTGAAGACGGGATAGAGCGCGACCGCGAGCACCACGCTCCAGGCAAGGATCGGTACGAACGGACGGACCAGCACGAACGACCAGTAGATCAGCAGCGCCAGCAATGCGAGGCGAGTTGCGAGCTGGATGAACTCGTCTCCGGTCACGAGCTGGCGCAGGGTTTTCAAGAGCGTGCTTTCGATTGGGCATCAGCAGGCACATGGGAAGCGGTGCCATTGCCCTGCCACGCACGACTTGATTCAGATCAAGCGTCGGGCAGCGCGCGGCTGAGAAGCTCGGCTGCGCATGATCGAGAAGCCGGTCTGATGACGGCCATTCGATCACGATCACCCGTGTCACCCTGATGTGGAGGACGTCATGAACCCCAAAACCGTGCTGGCCTCGACCCTGCTTGCGATTGCGACCGGCCTTGGCTCGGGCCAGGCGGCCCCGCTGCCGACCAACATCGCCGCCATGAAAGGCGCAGTCGACAATGCCGCCGTGCAGGTGCGTTGGGGCGGCTGGGGCTATCGCGGCGGCTGGGGAGGCTATCGAGGGGGATGGGGTTATCGAGGCTGGGGCGCAGCTGCCGCCGGCGCTATCGTTGGCGGAGCCATCGCCAGTTCGGCCTACGGTGGCTATCCTTACTATGGCTATGGCGCCGGATACGGATATGGCGGCGGCTATGGCTATGGTGGCGGCTCTTGTGCGCCGAGCGGAGGCTACGGCTATGCGCCGGCCTACTACGCCCGACCGCGCTATTACGGTTGGTAGGCCACACCTCGGGTGCCATGCCGGCCTTCGGCGATCTCAGCGCAGGCCGAGCAGCGAACGCCGATAGCCGCTCTTGCGGGCTTCGCTGCTGCACACGAAGCTGCCGTCGAATCCCCTGGCATAGCGACTCTGGCCCTTGAGATAAAAGCGTCCGCGACGGAAATCGAGCCAAACCACGGTATCGCCGGGGCAATGCTGCTGAGCCTGAGTCTCAGACCGGAAGGGCGTGAGCGGCAGCGCGACCGTCTGTTGCGCATGGCAAATCAGGAAGATCGTGGCCCAGGCCGCGACACCCAAACCTGCTACAGGACGGCCTCGACGTCCGATCGAATTTGCAGCTAATCTGAAGCGCATTCATTGCCGCCAGGAGTGATCCGTACCGCAGGGCTCGTCGCCGACATCAGCTCGCTCGAATTCAGCTGAGAGGCGCGCTCAAGACGACAGCAGTCCAAAGGCGATCGCGACAGTCGACAGTATCCCGCCTGTCACAACCAATAGCCTGAAGGCAAGGTCGCCATCGACCGCTTCGAGCCAATGACGCAGCCATTTGCGAGCGCCGGCTGGCAGGCCCGCACGGCGCACTCGCCAAAATCTGTCGCTGTCGTGCCCCATGATCGTCAATGTAGATCACGGCGGAGTCCACAGACCAGTGCAGCTTGTGCCAAACAATCAGGTCATGTGCGGCACCTGGATAACCCAATTGGGCTATCAGAGCCGGCATGGCCCCGCAGCCCGCTGAAGCAAGGCTTTCCTCCAGCTTCCCTTCGAAGCGAGCTCCTGATTGTTCAAACAAGAGATTTTCTTCGGTGGAGTCATTGACCATCTTGCCGATCGCCGACCGAGGAATACGGAGCTTGGCCGATAGCCTCGAAGCCTGATCGCGTCGCGAAGCGTTCCATTGTCTTCATTTCCACCAATTGCGCTCTTGCGCCGATCGCCATCAGACCCGTTCGATAATGATGGCAGGCGCCATCCCGCCGGCGGCGCACATGGTCACAAGTCCCCGCCTGAGATCGCGTCGTTCCAGTTCGTCGAGAACGGTACCGACCAGGATCGATCCCGTTGCGCCGATTGGATGACCGAGCGCGATCGAACCACCGTTGACGTTGATCTTGTCGCGATCGATCTTGAGATCGCGAATGTATTTCTCCACGACCACGGCGAACGCCTCGTTGACCTCGAACAGGTCGATGTCGTCGAGCGTCAACCCAGCCCTCGCGAGTACCTTGCGCGTAGCGGGGACCGGCGCATTCATCATCAAGGTCGGCGAGTCGCCCATATTGGCGGTCGCTACCACGCGCGCCCGCGGTTTCAGGACTTCAAATCGCTGCCCGTGCCCGGCTCCGTCATCGCGATCGCCAGGATCAACTCACCCGCGCAAGCGGGTGGCAGCCATTTCCGCTTCTGCTCCTCGTTGCCGACCCGCGCGATGTAGGGCGCGATGATATCGGAATGCACCTGAAAGCCGAGGCCGCTCACATTGGCGCGCGCGATCTCCTCGGCCATGACCGCGGCATGCCCGAAATCGCCACCACCCCCGCCATATTCTTCCGGCAGGATGACGCCCAGCAGCCCCTCTTGGCCGGCCTTGCGCCACACCTCGCGATCGACCCGGCCCGCTTCATCCCACTCATCCTGCCTTGGCACGCATTCCCGCTCGACAAAGCGGCGAACAGTGACGCGGAACATTTCATGGTCTTCGCGGAAGACATTGCGGCTGATGTGCACGGAGAAGCTCTCCTCGGAATGGTGCGTGGTCGTGTATCAGGCCGAGAATAGTGAGGTGTCCGCCGAGGAAGACCACCCGCGGCGGGTAGGGCTGAGCGGACGCCCGTGATCCGGCAAGGACCGCGACGCTTCGCAGGAACGTCCGATCACGCCGCCATGACTTGTGGATCTTTGAAGCAAACCTGGTCGATCGAGATCGCGAAGGCGTCTCGCGTGAGCAACTGCTCGGCCGCAATCGACCGGCACTGGCCCTGACGGCGGCCGACCCAGCCGCCTCTCCTCGCGCACACGATCGAGCGCCCGGTCCTGCCACGATCATCGCGATCCCGGCGCTTCGATCGCGAGGGCGAAAGCGCGGCCAATCGTAGTTTGGCGTGTGAAATCGGGCCGCATGGTAGCGGGAGAGGGACTCGAACCCCCGACCCCAGGATTATGATTCCCGTGCTCTAACCAGCTGAGCTACCCCGCCATGGGCTCGCGATCGGCGGCATAAGCCGCACCTGCGAACGCGCGGCATATAAAGAGTGGCACGCACGCCTGTCAAGCAAACCCGGACGGGAGCGCAAACTATTGCAGATAGAGGCTATTTCGGCCTGATCGATGGGTCGCCACCGGGGCTGCCGGGCGGTGGAATCACCGGCGTGTTGCCGCCTTGCGGGGTCGGCGCACGCATTTCGGGATCGACGCCGGCCGGCGGGCATAGGACACCGTCGGATTTGGCGAGCTTGTCACCGAGCGACTGGCCGCCCTGCCCGGTCGTGGTTCCCTCCGGAACCGCAGCACCCGGATGCGAAGGCTGTTGCGGCGCGCAATTCACGGCCGTGCGTGACGGCGACGGCGGCGCGGTCTGTGCCGGCGGTGTGG
>NZ_JACMYO010000145.1 GCF_020889685.1 Bradyrhizobium oropedii | reverse complement strand
CGATCCGTTGCAGCAGGACGCGGCCGATCGCAACGCTCGCCGCCGCGCGGCCCTGCGCCAGCGCCTCGTCGCGCGCGGCATCGAGGCCGGCTTCGGTGAGATCGTGCAGGCCGGGCAGCGAACGCGCGCCTTCGTTGGTTGCGATCAACAGTCCATCGTCGTTGAAGGCGGCGGCGGGACGGTCCAGTCCCTGCACCAGCCGCTGCAATCGCTCGGCGAGCGGCATGCTGCGGCCGCTGGCATTGAGCGCTGAAATCAGGATTCCGTGGCTGCCGTCCGGCAGGTCGATACGGATGCAGCCGCAGGTCGCGAGCATTCCGGGTGCCGCGCCGAAGCCGCGCAGCCGCTCCAGCCGCACGGCGCCGTTGGCGCCGAGGCCAGGGCCGAGCCGGGCAACCTGGCGGCGATGCGGATCGGCCGGACCGAAGGCGCGCTTGGCCAATTCAGCGCCGTTAGCGGCACCAAATACCTGCGCGCCGACCGGATTGGCCCAGAGAATCCGTGCGCCGTCAGCCGACCACAGCCATGCCGGCAGGGTGCCCGTCGCATGGTCCGCCAGCCTGACATCGCCGAGCGCCTGGATCTGGAATTCCGCGTCACTCATCACGCAAGATTTGACCGCATAGGTTTGGCTTCTTCCTTAGCTTTGCCGAAGGCCGGCAGCCGCGGGACGACAGCCTTAACAGAAGGTTAGTATCGCAACTGGGGGGCGGCAGGTCCATGTCCGCAGGCAGGATGCCCCCGCCAAAGCCGGGATAACGTTAACTTGGCTGAACGATCCACAGCCGTTTGGCGTTGTCGGGCAAAGGCGGCTGCGACAGCATGATGCGGAACCAGACGGCACCGCGTCACACCTGCGATGGCAGTGCCACGATATATCGTGCCGTCTAGTCCACCTCTATTCTGCCTCTATTCTACCCTGGGCCCGCAGGGCCAACCGGCGGGCCGATCACCAAGCGAGGGAGAGCGACCATGAGCGACAACGGGCGTGACCATTTCGAGATCCCCAAGTTCGAAATCCCCAAGGACATGCGGTCGATGGCGGAGGCAAGCTTCGACCAGGCGCGCAAGGCTTTCGAGCAATTCGTGACCAACGCGCGGGACACCGCCGGCAAGATCGAAGAGCGCAACGCAACGATGCGCGCCGGCGCCAAGGACCTGTCCACCAAGGCGCTGTCCTACGCCGAAAAGAACGTGCAGTCGTCGCTGGACTATGCCCAGTCGCTGCTCAAGGCCAAGGATCTCACCGAGGTGATGCGGCTGCACAGCGAATATGTGCAGGGCCAGATGCGCTCGCTCGCCGAGCAGGCCAGCGAAATGGGCCAGGCCGTCAGCCGTGCTGCGATGGATGCGGTCAAGCCGAAGAGCTGACGGAGAGCTGATGAGAGCGAGCTGAGCCGGGCCGACTGTGGCAGGCTCAGCCTTCGTCGGGCGTGGTAACCCCATATTCCGCCACATAAAAAATGTGGCGTTGCACGCGATCATACGTTGCGTTGCACAAAATTGACATGATATGGGTGTTTATTAGGCGAGCCCGACGAAGGGCACTCCCGTGAATCAAGGCAGCGTGATCCATTTCAGCGCTCCCGGCCTGATGGGCTCCGGGACGTCCGCAATGGTCACATCTACTCACCCGTTGCGAAGGATTACACGTATGACCAACCCGTCCGATCCGTTTTCCGCCTCGATCATCCCGTTCGAGGTTCCCGAGCAGATGCGCGCGTTCGCTGAAAAGGGCGTGCTGCAGGCCCGCGACAGCTACGCCAAGTTCAAGGACGCCGCCGAGACTCACAACTCGACGGTCGAGGCCGTGTTCACCTCGGTGAACAAGGGCGCCACCGCGTATTCGGCTAAGCTGATCGAGTTCTTCAAGGCCAACACCACCTCCTCGCTCGACTTCGCCCAGGAGCTGTTCAGCGTGAAGTCGCCGACCGAAGCGGTCGAGCTGTGGACCTCGCACGCCCGCAAGCAGTTCGAGACCTACACCGCGCAGGTCAAGGAACTGGCCGAGCTCGGCCAGAAGGTCGCCAGCGAGACCGCCGAGCCGATCAAGGCCAGCGCCTCGAAGTTCTACCAGCAGCCGGCCGCCTGATCGCGGTCTGCACGAGCTAGCGAAAGGCCCGGGCCTTGCTGGTCCGGGCCTTTTTGCTGGACGGGGCCATCGAACGGCCCGAGATAAGAGCGGAAATCGGCGCGTTACGGCCTTGCCAAAGGCGGGCGTTGCACCTAGTTTCCGCCCGAAATCGCCGCCCCCCTTCATGTGGGGCAGTGCGTCAGGATGCAGTTGTAGCTCAGTTGGTTAGAGCGCCTGTCTGTGGAACAGGAGGTCGGTGGTTCGAGCCCACCCAACTGTACCATCCACAAGATCACCCTATCCGCCCCAGCTAAGAGTGAGTCGCCTCAACTCAACAAAACCGGGCTTTTTGAATCCGCGGTGAGTCGGCTTCCGCAATAACGGTGAGTCGTGCCGCTGGAAAGCGACGGAATAGACGGAATCTGGCAGCTCTGGAGCCGATTTCATCATATTGGGATGGAAGACGGCGGTTTGGCCGCTCCCTTTGCAACGTCATGAAATCTGTGCGGCTGAGCGGCCCGCCCATCGGCCTTCCCGAACGGACACCGGTGCAATCGAAATCCAACATCTCACGGTGATTTTTGGCCTCTGCGCTCGTCCAACAGCGATTCAACGTCGCGTCTGCGCTACAAAAATCCAACACTCGCGATGTTCGCGGATGCCGGACGCCTCAGGCGATGTCCGGCGCGTCACGTGTCCGGTCGCGCTCTATCCGGCGACATCCGACGCCGAGAAGATCTCGGTCTTGAATTGCGGCCTGGCATTCAGCCGGCCTTCGATCTTTCGCCAGTCGTAGTCGGCTTGCCAGTAGCGGACGAGGTCCTGCAGCATCGCGAGCGGCACGCCCGGGAGTCGTCGGCGACGTTTATTGCATCGGACAGCTTGGAACCTGCTTGAAGAGGTCAGACCTGCGCGAAGCCACCGTCAACGAACAGTTCGGCGCCATTCACGAAGGAGCTCTTGTCGGATGCCAGGAATAGAACTGCCTCGGCGATCTCGCTCGGCAGCCCTACCCTTCCAACCGGTGCTACATCGCTGTGACCTTTCAAGAAGCCAGCCATCTGGTCTTCGGTCATGCCGAAACCGTCGTAGGCCGGCGTCGGCACCGTACCTGGGCTCACGACGTTTACGCGAATTTTCCTATCTCTCAGATCGACGCTCCAGCCGCGTGCAAACGACCTGATCGCGGCCTTGGTCGCTGCGTACACGCTGAACGCCGGAGTTCCCTTTATGGCCGCGATCGAAGCGTTCAGCACGATCGCAGATCCCTCGCCCATGAGGGGCAGGGCCTTCTGTACGGTGAACAGGGTTCCACGCACGTTAACGCCAAAAGTCTTGTCGAAGTGGGCCTCGGTTATCGTCCCTAAAGGGGCGAATTCGCCGAGGCCAGCATTTGCGAAGAGAATATCCAAGCGTCCCTTGACCTCCTTGATCTCCTCGAAGAGGCGATCAAGATCGCCGAGATTGGCAATATCGCCCCTAATGCCCTTGGCGTTCGATCCGATCCCTGCGACAGCTTTCTCGAGTTCCGCCTGTCGTCTTCCTGTAATGAAGACAAACGCACCTTCCTTCGCGAACAGCTTGGCAGTTTCTAACCCGATGCCGCTGCTGCCTCCGGTTATCAGTGCGATCTTCCCTGACAATCGATCCATGTGTTTTCCTCAAAGCAGTCGACTTCCCGCTGTCCAGCCTCAGAGTGACTGGCGAATCCGATGTCGCTTGCGGTCACACGCCTTCGTAGACCAGTCGGGTGAAGAAGGCGGGGTCGATGACGAAGTTGCCGAACTTGGCGTCGAACGCGGCGGTCGGTTTGGCCGCGACCGTCTCGTCGCGCGAGCGCCCCTGTTTCTTGAGCGCGGCGACGTTGTCGCGGATGCCCGCCAGCATGTCGCGGAATTCGCGGAGCTCGGCCCTGGTGCCGACGGCCTTGCCATGGCCGGCGATGATGATGGTCTCGTCGTTCGTCGTCGCGAGATTGGCATCGGAGGCTGCGATCATCCCGTCGATGCTGCCGCCGGTGGAGTAGTCGATGAATGGATAGATGCCGTTCCAGAACGTATCGGCTAGATGCGCGACATTCGCTTCGGGAAACGTCACGGAGATGTCGCTGTCGGTATGCGCCGGACCGTAGTATTTGAGGGCGATCGTCGAGCCATTGAGCTTGAGGCTGCGCTCGTCGGCGAACGTTTCGGTCGGAAGTCCAGCCGGCGGCAGCGCGAGGAAATTGTAGTCCCATTCCTCCACGCGCTGCACCTGGGACAGGTATTTGCGCGTGTTGTCCTGCGCGATGATCTTCGCGCCGGCCGCGTTGAGCCAGGCGTTGCCGTCGGTATGGTCGAAATGCCAATGGGTGTTGATCAGGTGCGTGATCGGCTCGGCGCCGAGTTCGGCAAGGGCCTTCGTCATTTGCGGGCGGGAGACGGCGATGCCGGCGTCGATCAGCACCTTGCCATCGGGACCCGTCAGCACGGCTACGGTCCCGCCGGAGCCTTCGAGCGCACAGATGTTGCCGCGCAGCTTGTGCGTGACGATCGGCGCCGAGGCGGCGCTGTCCTTGATCAGGCTGACGATGCCGCGCGCCTCAGCGAAGGCCTGGCGCGGCGTCAGCCAGGCTCCCGCGGCTGCGGAGGCCGCGCCTCCGATGCAGCACAGACAGAAGCCCCGCCGCGATATGGAATGTTGTCTCGAGATCATGACGGCCTCAGCTCTCGATGAACGCGAGAAGATCGGCGTTGATGGTCTCGGCCTGCGTGGTCGGCATGCCGTGAGGAAAGCCCTTGTACGTCTTGAGCGTGCCGTTCTTCAGAAGCTTGGCGGACAGCGGTCCGGCATCGGCGTAAGGAACGATCTGATCGTCCTCGCTGTGCATCACCAGTACCGGGATGGTGATCTTCCCCAGGTCGGCGGTGAAATCGGTCTGCGAGAATGCAACGATGCCGTCGTAGTGGGCCTTGGCGCCGCCCATCATGCCCTGCCGCCACCAGTTCTGGATGATCGCCTCCGAGGGCTTCGCGCCCGGTCGGTTGTAGTTGTAGAAAGGTCCCGCCGCCACGGCGCGATAGAACTCAGATCGGTTCGTGGCGAGCTGCGCCTGGAAGTCGTCGAACACTTCCTTGGGAAGGCCGCCCGGATTGGCTTCGGTCCTCACCATCAGCGGCGGCACTGCGCTGATGATGGCTGCCTTGGCGACGCGGTTCTCGCCGTGACGCGCGAGGTAGCGCACCACTTCGCCGCCGCCCGTCGAATGACCGACATGGATCGCGTTCTGCAGTTCGAGATGACCCGTCACAGCGGCGAGGTCGTCCGCGTAGTGGTCCATGTCGTGACCGTCGCCGACCTGGGAGGAGCGACCATGGCCGCGCCTGTCGTGAGCGATGACGCGATAGCCCTTACCGAGGAAGAAGAGCAGTTGCGCGTCCCAGTCGTCGGCCGATAGCGGCCAGCCGTGACTGAAGACGATCGGCTGTCCCTTGCCCCAATCCTTGTAGAAGATCTCGACGCCATCTTTGGTCGTGACGGTGCTCATCGTTGAACTCCCGTTTTCTGCGGCCGATCGGACCGGACTTCCTCACGGGTACCGCGTTGCAGCGCGGTCGCGCAGCCCCTAAGATCGAGAAGGAACTTCTCAAAGTTCGGAAAGGTGAGCCTTCCGTGGACCGCCTTGAAGCGATGTCGGTGATCATCGCTGTGACCGAGACGGGCAGCATCTCGGCCGCTTCGCGTCGCCTAAAATCTCCGGTCGCCACCGTCAGCCGCAAAGTCGCCGAGCTGGAATCCAGGCTGAAGGCCCAGTTGTTTCAGCGGACCTCCCGTCGGATGACGCTGACCGATGCCGGACGGTCTTATATCGATGCCTGCAAGCGTATAATCGAGCAGGTCGACGACGCCGAGCGGGAGGTATCGGGCGAGTACCGAATTCCTAAGGGGGGCTTGGCCGTGACGGCGCCATGGGGTCTCGGCCATATGCATCTGGTGCCGTTGGCCATCGAGTTCCTCCAGGCCTACCCGGAGATCTCGCTGCGGCTGATGTTGACCGATCGCATAGTGAATACGACCGAGGAGGATATCGATATCGCGATACGGGTCGGGGCGCTGCCCGACAGCGGCATGATCGCGACCCGGATCGGTTCGATCCGCATCGTCGTTTGCGGAAGCCCTTCATACCTCGAGGCTCGGGGCCCCCGCGGCAGCTCGCCGACCTGGCCGACCACGATTGCGTCACCATCGACGATCGCGTTGCGCCGTCTGTCTGGCGCTTCGAGCGAGGCAGTCGGGCCAAGACAGCCCCGATCAAGTCGCGGCTGTGCGTCAACACCTCGGAAGCAGCCGTGCTGGCCGCGATCGCTGGCGCCGGATTGACACGGGTGATGTCGTACAAGATGGACGCGGCAAAGCAGGCTGGAACGCTTGCCATCGTGCTCGACGACTTCGAACCTGAGCCGCTTCCGGTCCATATCGTCTATTCTCCGCGAAAGCCCGTACCGATGAAGCTACGAGCATTCCTGAATTGGATGACGCCGCGCCTCAAGACGCGACTGGCGCTGGACTAACCTTCCGGCCGCAAGCTCAGCCGCCTGCTGCCTCTTTCGCGGGAACCGGGATGTCCTGGAGGCGGTTGGAGCCGGGCCCATATCTTCGGAGGAGTGACCCGCATGGACATGAACGAAGCCTCGGCGATGACGGCTTCGCCTGCTTTCCGCAATTTCGGATACTCTCCGTGCACGGTGGGCAGTTCGTAGAATTCGACCGAGAGACCAGAAGGTGGAGCCCGATATCGTGCGGCACGATTATGAGCGCGAGCCCGCGCGCGGCAGGTCCGGTCGTCACTGGCGATGGCTCCGCAGATGCTGAAGCCGAATAGGTCGGGCCGCGGCAAAGAAATATGCTGGTCTCAGCCGCCGGTACCGTCGCGACGGCCCACGAAGAGCCAATGTAAGTCGCACCAATTAACATAGATAGTAGAATGACTTAGACATGGATCGAACTACATCGACTCGCCGTTATCCTGAAAATCCGCGATTTCGACTCGCTGTTATTCCAGAATCCGACTCACGCACGAATGCGGACGGCCCTTTTTGCTGAACTATTGCGACTCGCTCTTACCTTGGGCGGATACACCCACCGCGACATCGCAGGATTGATCGCCGCCAGCGTGTCATCGCGTCGGCTTGCACTTCTTCGTCGCATCACCCACAATCCGCGAAACGACGCCTGGTGACACCTTGGGGGGACGCATGGGGACCGCCAGTTCAGGGAGTTTTTCGTTTGCGTTGATGCTTGCAGTCGCCGTCGCAGCGCTGCTGTTGCCTGGCCGAAGCGAGGCCTACACGCCGGACCAGCAACAGGCCTGTACGCCGGATGCGTTCCGGCTCTGTGGTCCCGAGATTCCCGACGTCGATCGCGTCACGGCCTGCATGATCAGGAACAAGGCGCAACTGTCGCCGGCCTGCCGCGTGTTCTTCCGCGCAGATCCCGAGCCGCGCGAGGCCAGCGAGCGGCGGCCGGCCAAGCGGAAGGTCTACAGGCCGCACAAGGCGAAGAAGCCGGTTCACTGACATCCGCCCATTGATCTGGTTCCCATCGCGCGCACGCGAGAGGCGCGAGCCCGGCGCGTTCTCTTGACGCGAACCGACGTGGCTTCGCGCGGGATTACTCAGCGGCGATTTCAAGACCGTCATGCGCGACAGACTGACGCCTTGTGACGCTGTCACGCAGCATCATCTCTGGAGCTTGTGTTGTTTGCCAAATCCGTTTCGCGATGGAACGGATGGAGTGAGGCGCGTGAGCGAAACCTACCAGCAAGAGATCGATCGGCACTTCGCCTGGTTCGAAGCCAAGCTTCCGGAAAAGCCGGCGCGCTTCGTCGCGTGGCTGCGCAGGCCGTCGTCGCGCTATGTGCGGATTCCGCTCGCAATCCTCCTGATCATCGGCGGCATCTTCAGCTTCCTGCCGGTGCTCGGACTCTGGATGCTGCCGCTCGGACTCCTTTTGTTCGCGCAGGACGTTCCGTTTCTGCAGAAGCCGACAGCACAATTGCTCGGCTGGATCGAACGCAAGTGGATCGCGCGCGAGCGCGCCAAAACTGCCGAAAAGCGTTAGGCGTGAGTCAAATCAAACGCTTAGCGCTTCCATTTTCGGTTGTGTCATAAGTCGAGTGTGACTCAAAAAGCAGACTGCACCGGTAATCTTGGCCACTTTGCGGATTGCAAGAAGTTTCTTCTTTCGCGAATCAGTGCTGTGATTCATTTTCGCCTCCTGGGGTCAATCTGGAGGCCAACGTATGAACGTGATTGTTTTCGCTTCGCGTAAAGGGGGCTCGGGAAAAAGTACCCTGGCTGCTCACCTTGCCGCGCAAGTGCACAAGGCAACGAAGCCCTGTCTGCTGATCGATGCCGATCCGCAGGGCTCGCTGACGCTCTGGCATAAACTGCGCGGCACCAACGAGCCGGCGATCAGGACCGCGGTGAACTCGGTTGCCGGAATCATTGCGCAAGCCAAGCGCGACGGCATCGAGTGGGTGTTCATCGACACGCCGCCGAACCTGTCGGCTGTGGTCGACGACTCCATCAAGAACGCCACGATGGTGATCATTCCGGCGCGGCCCGGCGTGTTCGACGTCAACGCGGTGCAGGAAACGATCCAGACCTGCCGCTCGATGCGCAAGCCTTACGCCGTCGTGATCAACGGTGCGCCCGCGCAGCGGGACGGCGCCGAAAGCCGCATCGTCGCGATCGCGCGCGAGGCGCTGGCGAAATTCCGCGCACCGGTGTGGAGCGGCCAGATCACCAACCGCGCCGATCTTCTGATGGCGCTCGGTCAGGGTGAAGGCGCTCGCGAATATTATGCGGAAGGCCGCGCTGCCGCCGAGATCAATCGGCTGTGGGCCGCGATCGAACGCTCGATCAAGGCGATCCGCGGCACGGCGTCGGCTTCCGGCGCGATGCACAAGCAGGCGGCGTAACAACGCCGCTTCGGTTCGAACTGGAAAGAACGCGCGGCACTCGCGCGTTTTTTGCGTGAGCGTCATTGCGAGCGCAGCGAAGCAATCCATTTTCCCGCGCGTGCGGAGCAATGGATTGCTTCGTCGCTTTGCTCCTCGCAATGACGGAACCGGATCGCTACGCCACCATCAGCAAATAGAACGCGATCACCGGCGCCAGGGTCAGGATCACCGACCAGATGCCGACAGCCCACAAAATATCCTCGGTCGTGAAGCTCGGCTCGGCAGCCGGCCTCACGGCAATAAAGCCATTCCTGGAATTCACGACGCCCCCGCGTTGGTCTTAAGCGCAATGCGTAAGGCTGATACGCGAGCTGTTTTAAGATCCCGGTCGGAATTTCGCTGGCATTTGCGCGCGGGGACTACTTCGGATTAACCACGGCATGGCCGCATCCGGCCGCCTCAGTGCATGCCACCGTCGCGATCGCGGATCGCGCCGAGATGCTCGTTGATCCGGAACACGATCAGGATGAATTCGGCGGCGATGCGCGAGAACACGATGCCGACGAACATGCTGGCGATCGACGCGAGCAGCTGGATGAATCCGACGAACGGGCTGATCGCCATCGCCGTGAGGCCCCACAGGATGCCGGAGATCCCGAACAGCACGATGACCGCGATCACCAGCCAGTAGAACGTCTTGATGATCGTGGGCGTGATGAAGCGGTCCCACTGAAACAGATCCTGGAAATCGAACATCATGGTTCTCCCGGCCAGCCGAAATATGATTCGCGTCTCGTGCATCCTACTGCGTCACCCCCGGCGCGATCACTTCGTCCCGGGAGCCTGCGCGGCAGGCGTCCGTCGGGACGAGGCGTTTTCGCCGGGCCAATGGTTCGGAGCGGCGCCGAAGCGCCTCCGCACCACCGGGATCGATTCCGCAGGAGCCCAATCGGTCCCGCCAAAGCCGAGCCCCGGACCGGGCGCCGGCAGTCCAGGGGCGAGCTATGCGAGTGGGCCGGTTGTGATTGCTGCAAATAACGGCCACAATCGGGCTTCCCTCCAGCATATCCTCACCCAATGACCACGCTGACCTTCGAAGACTTCAAGCCCGGCCGCTTCGGCACGTTCGGCCCGCGCCATGTTTCGCGCGAGGAAATCCTCGCCTTTGCCGCCGAATTCGACCCGCAGCCGATGCATGTCGACGAGGAGGCTGCGAAGAAATCCATGCTCCGCGGCCTGTCGGGCTCGGGCTGGCATCTCGGCTCGCTGTTGATGCGGATGCTGTTCGACGGCTTCATCAGCCGCACCGCCTCGCTGGGCTCGCCCGGCGTCAACGAGATGCGCTGGGTGGCGCCGCTGCGTCCGGGCGACGATTTGACGCTGGACGTCGATGTCGTCGAGGCGCGCGTCTCGAAGAGCCGGCCCGACACCGGCATCGTCACCTTCAAGGGCACGATCCGCAACGCGCGCGGCGAGATGCTGTGCGAGATGGAGTCGCCGATTATCATCAGCCGCCGCGACGGCGCGAGCGCATAGGAGACGTCATGCGCTTTTTTGAAGATATCGAGATCGGCGCCCAGCGCGCGTTCGGCTCATTCACCTTCACGCCTGAGGACATCAAGCGGTTTGCCGCGCAGTTCGATCCGCAGCCGTTCCATCTCGACGAGGAGGCCGGGCGCAACTCGCTGTTCGGAGGGCTTGCCGCATCGGGCTGGCATGTCGCCAGCGTCTGCATGAAGCTGCTCGTCGCCGACGGCAAAAAGCTCGCCGCCGAAGCCGCCGCACGCGGAGAGCCGGTCGCAATCTGGGGACCCTCGCCGGGCTTCCGCGAACTGCGCTGGATCCGCCCGGTGCTCGCAGGCGACACCATCAGCTTCACCAACCAGGTCGAGACCAAGCGCACGTCCGAAAAGCGGCCGGAATGGGGCATCCTTCAGGCCCGCAACACCGGGGTCAATCAGCGCAATGAGGTGGTGTTCTCGTTCCTCGCGACCGCCTTCGTGCCGCGCCGGAATCCCGGTTCCTGATGTTGCCCGCCCGCCTCTGATGTTGCACGGACGCCATGGTCGGCAGCTACTTCTGCTGCCGACGTAGTTGTGCGTTGCGTGGAACTCATTTTTTGCTAACGCATTTTGAACCTTTGTCCCTGCCTATGGTTTCAGGGGCCGAACTACTGGGGATGACCATGGCAGATCGCAGCGCGCTGAAGCTCGTCGGCATTATCTTCGCGACGGTAACGGTTGTCGTGATGCTGGCCACCGGAATGGTCGTGAAGGGCTTTGCCGACGGCAATTATTCCTTCGAGACCACCGCGAGCATCGATCGCTGATTAACGCCTGTAACCGCCGGCGCCGAGGGGCGCCAGGCGCCGCGCATTCGCGTTTTCCAATGTGACCCGACGGCAGGTGGCGTCACACTTCTCCCGACCAAGCTTCTTGTTTTAGGCATGATCTTGTCGGAAAACCGCTTCACACTTTTCCGGATCATGCCTTAGCGATTCCAGATCAGCACCATCACGATGGTTGCTGCGGCCAATATGCCGACGAACCGGATCATGATCGTGCCGATGCCCTGCTGCGGCTGGCGCAGCGGTATCGGATCGGCGTTATCCGGCCGGACGCTCTGCATGAATTCTCTCCAAATGGATGCCCCGCTAGGCGCGGTCCAGACGCGAGTTCCGGATTGGACGCGGGCCCGGCATCTAAAGTTCAAATTGGCCTCTGCAAGAATTGACGCCGCGGAGTGTACACCGCGCTGAATAACGAATCGTTCTGCGTTGAATCGGCATGCAAAAACGAAGCCGCCGCCTCCTGGTCGAGAGGCGGCGGCTTGTCAGTTTGCGGAATTGAGCGCGATCAGCTGTTGCGCAGGCCGTCGGCGGCGCGCTTCCACTGCGAGACGTTGTCGGCGATCATCCGGGTCGACTTCATCGCGGCCTGGCTGAGCTGGGCATAGCCGGAGATCTCGCGCTGGACGCGCTGGCCCTCGGCATGCAGCAAGTCGCGCAGGCTCTCGAGCTCGCCGATCAGCTTCTCGATCTCGGCGAGCGAGGTGCCGGCGACGCGCTGGATCAGCGAGTTGACGTTGCTGACGGTGGCGTCGGTGTTGGCATCGGTCGGCGCGGTCTCCGGGCTCGCCACCGGGCGGCGCAGATAGGCGATGTCGTTGCGCACGAAGTCGCGGATGCCGGCTTCGACTTCCGAGACCGCAGCAAGGTTGGTGTCGACCTCGGACGTGGTTTCGGCTTCGGCTTCCTCGGTACGGTTGGTGGCGTTCATCGGCTTTCCCCTGGATCGCAATAGCGAAGCGCGGCGCTTGTCCCCCGCACGACGAATTGATGAAGTTACAGACCTATCAGTGCCGCCGAATTTGACCGCATCTGGGCCAAGTTGGGGCAATGCCTGATCATTAGCGCGACAGGCCTAACAGACCGTTCACCATGAATGCTTGTAGCCGGCGCCGATGCTCTTGTTGATCGTGCCCTGGGGGGTCTCGCCGACCGAGCCGGAGACGGTGACACCGTCGAACAGCTTCTGCTCGGCGCCGACCCGGCGCAGCCATTTGTCGTCGGAGGTCGACAGCGTCTGGCCGGCCGTGATGCTGGTGCCAGTGTCGGTGACGGACAGGCGTGCTGACTGATCGGTATTGTAGCTGCTCGATGGACGGCCGATGATGCCGGGCACCGGGACCACGCCCTGCTGGATTAAATTATAGCCGTTCTGCAGCGTGAGCGAATACTGCTCCGACAGCGGCACCGACTTGCTCAGCGAGGTGCCGACCTTGCTCTGGTCGGCACCGGGATCGACCCGCGCCTCGACCGAGGTCTTGTCCCAGATCGACGCCACGCCACCCGTCGAGATCGCCGCCCAGGCCGAGCCGCCGGACTGCGGCAGGCTGCCGCCATTGGCGAGCCGCTCCGACAATTGCTCCGACGTCGTCATGGTGCCCTGCCTGGCGACCGTCATGTCGGCGCCGATGCGGGTGTCGAGGAATGGCGAGACCGACTGTTTGACCGACACCGCCGACGAGCCGTTGGCGTTGCCGTTGGTGGTCCAGGCCGGGTCGTTGCCGGCGATGCTGCTTCGCTTGGCGGCGCTCTTCGGCGCCAGCGTGGGCAAGCTGGTGGAATCGGTATCGAGCTGGCTCCAGTCGAGCTTGCTCTCGTCGATGTCCTTCAGGATGTCGGCGTCGTTGGCATCGACCGCCGCCGGCGCCGCTTCGGCCGCAGCCTCAGCGTCGGGCGCAGGGGTGTCTTTCGCGAGGTCTTTCGCCGTGTCCTGGGCGGCAGGAGCGATCTGCCACGGTGAGGTCTGGGCGCCGGCCGAAAACGCCATCGCCACGCTGAAGCCGGCCGCCAGCACCGGCAGCCTCGCCCAGCCAAATCGCAATGTGGAAGTCATTCCCAGCCCGCAAATTCCAGAGCCGCAGCGTAGATTTGCCGTGGCGCAAAATTGTGGCAACGGCGCTGCGAAAGCAAGTGATCAACGCGTGATTTGCGGGTGCGATCGTCATTGTCCGGGGCAGGGTGCTCCGGACATGACGAAGGCGTGAAATCAGGAAGCCGTCAGACCGCGATGCGCGGCAGATGGATCGGATAACCGACGGTCTGCTCGACCAGGTCGAAACTGTCGACCAGCATGCGGAAGCTTGTCAGCTTGCCGGCCTTGAACTGTGCGAAATGCGCGATTCGGAGCGAGATCGGCTTGTTGGCGTCCAGCGCCGTCAGCGAATAGCGCAGCATCGAGGCGGCGGAATCCGTGCCCAGCATGATGGATTCGCGGTCGAAGCGATGAACCCGGAGGTTCTCACCGATCTGCTTGATCACCTCGAGCACAGCGGCCTTGCCGCGGCGCGAGCCGAAGAAGGAAAACAGGTCGATCGGCCCATAGATGGCCCATTCGACCTCGTCGTCGAGCATGAGCTCGATATCTGCAAGCTGGCGTTCGTTGATCGCGCGATGCAATGCGCGCGAAAAACGCCAGAGGCTATGCTCTGTCATTTTGGTCTCGTCCTGAAACTGGATTGTCAAAGCAAACGAATGGCAGGCGGTCAGCGTCGACGCCGTGCCAGGTTGCTGCACGTCACTATTACGGCCTCAAATAGTGCGGGATGGCCAAAACGCAAATGACTTTTTTGCAATGCACAATTGCAGGGGCTTTTACCGGAATGTGACCGCTGCCCGGTTATTACCGCAATTCAGCGGTCGCGCTGTCGAACCGGTAGCCGCTCGATCACGATCTCGGCGTCGCGGATCGCCACCACCGCGAACAGCAGCGCGCCGCCGATGCCGCCGATCGCGGCGCCGAGCGGCATGAAGGTGAAGAACACCAGCGTTCCGCTGTCGAGACCTGAGGTTCTGGCCAATCCGATCCAGGTGAGCCCGGCTCCGATGCCGAGCGCGGCGCCGCCAAGGGCGCCCAGTGCAAGGCCAAGCACAGCGAGCAATGCGACTTTCATGATGATTTCAGCCCCGACCGCAACAAGCCCAGTGATAGGTCAGCGCCGGGCCTGCGAGGTTCAACGCCGGCGTTGCTAATTTGCAGGGTGGCCGGGATGCGTTGCCCCGGCTTCAGGGCTATTCCGCGTGTTGTCCGGTCAGCGCCGCCGCGACGTCGCGCTCCAGCACCTGCTGGACGAGGTCGAACGTGTCGATGATCTCGCGGATTTCGATGATCTTGCCGTCGCGCAGGGTGTAGAACACAGCGACGTCGAACTGCACCATGCGCCGGTTGTTGCGCTTGCGGAAGAACACGCGCAGCTGGGCTGCGACCTTGTCGCCTTCGGCCACCACGGTCGGGGCCTCGTAGCGCATGTCGGAATAGCGCTCGTGGATCGTGGTCCACATCTGGCGCAGCGCGGCCTTGCCGCGGTGCTGGCCCATATGCGGAAGAATGTCGATCGGGGCATTGGCGAGAAACGCGACGTCGTCGCTGCAACGATCGAGCGCGCCCTCGATGCCGCCGGCATAATAGACGTCGAGGAAGTTCAGGACGCGCTGCCGGTTCAAATCCTCGCCCATGATCGACTCCGCCGGTTCATTCCGACCCGCCCTGGTTCCACATTCTGAACCGGAGCGTTCCGCCATCAAACACATGTTTGACGTGCGAAACCGGATTAGGTTCGGCAACTAGCACGTGCATTGTGGCACAAAATGCACATGGTGTGCCGGTCGGCGCAGCGCCGCTGGGGCCATTGCGGTGCGGCCCGCACGTCATGCCGCGCCCGCACGGCTGAAGCCTTGGGCCTCTAATCCGACGGCGCTGCCTTGCCGGTCACGAGGTCGATCGTGAACCGCTTCTTTTTCTCATTGGCCGGCGGCACGAAGGCCTCGCCGGGCAGCAGGTCGTGGTACAGCTCCTGCGGCTTCGGAAAGCCTTCGCCGCAGGCGGTGCGGATGGTCTCGTCGTCGGCGTAGTCGACATCGACCGCGACCGTGTTGCGGCGTGGGCCTGCGGCGAGATTGGAGAGACCGAAATTTTTCGGCCCCTCGTTGCACATCACGACGTTGGAGCCATAGGCGCTGACCGCATCCTCGGCCCTGAGCAGGAAATCCGGTGCGATCTCGATCCGCTTGCCGGACTCCCTGGAAAACTCCATCCGCGCCACAGCGCTTTCGAGGATGCCCTGGCCCATGTGGCCGACCGTGCAGACCAGCACATCCTGCTGTTCGTCCTTCGGGACAACGATGCAGTCGTGGCCCTGCGCGCCGGGCAGGAAGCGGATGAAGCGCGAGGCCTTGCCGTTCTGCTCGAACAGGGCGACGCCGCCGAAATCGGTCGCGTGCGGCTCGCACTCGCTTTCGTAGTTGACGACGAGCAACGCACTGCCGGCGGCAAGGAAGCGTCCGGCGTAGCGCTCCTTGGTCAGCTTGACGTCGCACACACGGCCTCCGCCATCCGGATAGGATCTCGCCCGCGTGCAGGCCGATCCCTTGATATTGCCGGCGGCGCAGAAGGTTGCGAGCAGCACGCGGTCGCTATCATCGGCGCGGGCCGGGCTCGAGATGGAGAAGACCGCCGCGCAGATCGCCGGCGCGAGGAAGGCAATATGTGTTGTCCGCATGATCTTCAAAAGGCTGCCTGCAATGCGGCGGCATTTGGAGCATGATCGTGACCTGTGCGCAGCGGGTTTCTGCGGCGCGGCTAGCGGGAACCGGCGGGGTAGGTCGGCCGTTGATGTCCCGGAATTCCATTGGAGCAGTATCATGAAATCAATTCTTCTCGTTTCCGTCATTGCCATCGGAGCGTTTGCCGCCGCCTCGCCCGCCGACGCCAAGGGCTGCATCAAGGGTGCCGTCGTCGGCGGCGTCGCCGGTCATTATGCCGGCCATCACGGCATGCTCGGCGCCGCCGCGGGATGCCTCTACGGCCGCCATCACGCCAAGGAGCAGGAACGCCAGCGCCAGCAGCAACAGGCGCAGCCGTCGCAGCAGGAGAAGCTGTAAGGCACGATCGGTTTGTGAACCCCCGCTCCGGAACGCCGCCCGCACGGGCGGCGTTGTCTCCTTGCGTAACGGAGACGATGATGACGAAGCCACTGAACAAGAACGTCCAGCCCGTTCCCGACGATAACCAAAGCCACAAGGGTCCCGGCAGCGCCCCCGTCGTTCCCCTCGATACGACAAAAGGCCATCGCGACGACGAGAAGCACAACATCCGCGAGCAGGCCGCGCACGGCAACCTGACCCAGAACACCAGCAACAAGCGGTCGGGGTAGGGCGCGAAAACGCGCGGCATATTCCTCCGTCGTCTTGGCGAGAGCGTCAGACCCGTCACCCTGAGGAGCCGCGTAGCGGCGTCTCGAAGGGTCGACGGCCCGGATGCAGCAACTCGGCCGTGCGTCCTTCGAGGCTCGCCCAGCGGCGCAATTGCGCCGCAAGGCTCGTACCTCCAGCGACAAAGGCGAAGCCTTTGCGCGGGGATGACGGGTCTCCTGTGATTCAAGTGTCATACGGCAATGGGGACATACGTCCGCATTCTCGCGACATGATTGTCCGAGCTTTGCTCTTCGTTTCGCCCTCAGCTTGCAGAGGGCGCAGGGAAGACCGGGTGCCGATCGCACCCATGGGCCCCGAGCAATGGGTAGAAAGCTCGGGGGTAGGACCACAGGTGTAACCGGAAACATCCCGGCCTTCCCTGCGCGATGGGCTACGGCTTACTTCGTGCTCTCCCCGGCGAGACTGGGCTTTGTTGTCACCGCCTTCACAAGACGCGTTGGCGTTTTGTGAAAAGACACCTACCACTAGGGCGTCAGGACCACACGACTTCGCCGTCCGCTTCACGCGCATTCGTCGACTGCGCATTCCGCGTCCACCGCATCCCACACCGCGTTCGTGACGATCGCGACCCGCCCCTCGTGTCGGGTGAGACGGCGGCATTGAACATCTGAGTTGGGTCGGGTGTCAAGTTTAATTCTGAAAATCGGAATGAGCTGTCCGGCGGCCGGCGTGACCTGCATCACGCCACAGGCGAGCGCACGCATCTAACGTGGCGGCATCGGATCACCCGATTGCCTGACAAGGAAACGCCGCCATGAACGCCATCGCTGCACCGAAATCGCCTGCGCGGAACCGGCTCGAGGGCTTTGCGCTGACCGCCATCCTGCAGGGCCTGCCGACCTTCGCCGCCACCGTGCTGCTGCTGAAGATGGTCGGCACCCCGGAAATCGTCGGCGACCGCTATGGCGCCGCGATCTTCGTCGTGTTCGCGTCGCTGGTCTACGCCGCGATCACGCCGCTGCTTGCGGCAAAATTCCCGAAGCGCTTCGTGCACATCCAAGCGCCGATGTTCTTCGATGCGAGTCTCTCGTTCTCTGAGAAGATCGCGCAATGGCGGAGCCAGCCAAACGTCTCGCTGCAGCTCATGACCACGATGATCATGATGTCGTTGCTGGCGGTCGCGGCGGTGAGCGTGGGCTGAGCGATCCAGGAATCGTCTCAGAGCTTGGTAAAACGAAAGCCGAGCTGCTAACGACCTCGTCGAATTTGGTCTGGAGGCCAAGGTCCGGTCGAGAAGGATGACCTCCTTGAAGGTTGCCCCGTATTAGTACTTTCGTTGAGAAGTTGCGTCTGGTAGTTCCGTCCATTTCTAATTGGTGATAACAGCGACCGTTGGATTGGGGAGGGGCTCTTGAAAGTTAGGCCATACGATCGTTCGACGCTTTGGCGCAGCGCTTTCGCCGAGCGGGCCGATGATCCCGACAAGCGCGACAGGGAGGCGCTGGCGGAAGCCTATCGTCAACTTCGCGAGAGGGCGGGTGTCTTGGTCGGCGAGATTCATGCCGTACTACCGCACCTCACAGTACACGATTTGACGCATGCTGACTCGCTTTGGGATGTTGCATCGGAATTGTGTGGCCCTAGTTTTTCACTAAATCCCCTAGAGGGATTCGTTCTCGGCGCCAGTTTTCTACTTCACGATGCTGGAATGGCTCTGGCGGCCTAGTCGAATATGCGGTCGAAGCTGCTAATCGCACAGGAAATAAACTCGCTGCCCCAAAGCAGGTAGTTGATCGCTGGTCGTTGCAGCAAATGGATCTCATCTTGAAGCTCCCGTTGAGTGATCACGAACGTGAGACAGCAGTCGAGAATTTGAGCGAAATAATTGATGATGTTCGACCGATTTTCATTGTTACGACAAGCGAAGGTAGCCTCGACCTAGAAGGCGTCTTATCGGCCATTGAGACCAAAAAGGTCGCCATAATTCCTATCGGCTACGACGACGAAATTGGCAAATCCCGGGAGCTCCATCATCTTTTCCCCAGCCTTCCGACAATAGAAGACGAAATTTATCTGCGGATGTCCGACGTAGAGTTTGATCAGTTCACAATATGCCCAGGGTGGGGAAGCCTGTCGGGAACGGTTGACGACGAAGGTTTTCTCGTGGTGGCCGGCGAACCAAAACCGTTTAGCAACAGCCTCTATACAATTCTTACGACGCTCTCCGAAAGAGGAACTGAATTTAAGCTCAGGGTGATGGATGGCTGCGTCATTGGAACATACTCGGGTCTCGATTCTCCTCGCCACAATCTGAACAACGGCGATGAACTGAGATGTGCGGTTGTCAGAATAGAGTTGTGACCTCGCATCGTGCTACGCGATCCTGCTAAGTTGGTCGTTGCCTCAGTTCGAGGGGCATTTTTCGAGTACGCCAGAATCCGCCAGAGACGCTTGCGGAACAGCGAGCAAGGCTCGGCACGCGTCATGGGTTACCTTTTCTTCCACCCACCCCGCTTCCCCGGCGCGCCACCGCTGCTCCGCGGCGAGGGCCCGAACTCCGGCCCCGACTGTCTTGAGTCGGTCGGCTGGATGATGCGGCTCGTCGTGCCGAACGGTTTTGCCGGCAGCGCGCCGTCCGGGCGGAAGGGCAGCGATTCCGGGCCGTGCATCTCGTCGAGATCGGGCTTGTGCACCCGTGAGCCGGACTTGCCGCCGCGGCTCGCCTTGAGCGAGGTCTGCGCGGTCTTGTTCTTCAGCGCGGCGACCGGCAGGTTGGCGGCATCGCCGTATTTCCGGGTCCCGGCATAGGCGCCGGCCTGCTTCTGCACGTTGCGCTGCTTGGCGGTGGGGTCGTCGACCACGGCCATTTCGGTGGCGCGCAACCGCTTGACCTCGTCGCGCAGCCGTGCGGCTTCCTCGAAGTTCAGGTCGGCTGCGGCCTCGCGCATCCGTGTTTCGAGGTCGCTGAGCACGGCCTCGAAATTGTGCCCGATCGAGATCACGTCGTCGGCCATGCCGCCGTCGCCAATCTCGACCAGCACGTGGTCGCGCTCGTAGACGGAGTTGAGGATGTCGCCGATCGACTTCTTCACGCTCTCCGGCGTGATGCCATGTTCAGTATTGTACTCGACCTGTTTCTCGCGGCGGCGGTTGGTCTCGGCGATGGCGCGCTCCATCGAGCCGGTCATCTGGTCGGCATAGAGGATCACCTTGCCGTCGACATTGCGCGCCGCGCGGCCGATGGTCTGGATCAGCGAGGTCTCGCTGCGCAGAAAACCTTCCTTGTCGGCGTCGAGGATCGCGACCAGCGCGCATTCGGGAATGTCGAGGCCCTCACGCAGCAAATTGATGCCGACCAGCGCGTCGAACGCGCCGAGGCGGAGATCGCGGATGATCTCGATGCGCTCGATCGTGTCGATATCGCTGTGCATGTAGCGGACGCGGATGCCCTGCTCATGCAGATATTCGGTGAGGTCCTCCGCCATGCGCTTGGTCAGCACGGTGATCAGCGAGCGATAGCCGGCCGCCGCCGTGGCGCGCACCTCGCCGACGAGGTCGTCGACCTGGGTGCGGGCAGGGCGAATATGCACGGGCGGATCAATCAGCCCGGTCGGACGGATCACCTGCTCGACGAACACGCCACCGGTCTCGTTGATCTCCCAGCCGCTCGGCGTCGCCGAGACCGCGACCGTCTGCGGCCGCATCATGTCCCACTCCTCGAAGCGGAGCGGACGGTTGTCCATGCAGGAGGGCAGGCGGAAGCCGTATTCGGCAAGCGTCGCCTTGCGGCGGAAGTCGCCGCGGAACATGCCGCCGATCTGCGGCACGGTAACGTGGCTTTCGTCGGCGAACACCAGCGCGTTGTCCGGCACATATTCGAACAGCGTCGGCGGCGGCTCGCCGGGGCGGCGGCCGGTGAGGTAGCGCGAATAGTTCTCGATGCCGGCGCAGCTGCCGGTCGCTTCCATCATCTCGAGATCGAAGGTGGTGCGCTGCTCCAGCCGCTGCGCTTCCAGCAGGCGGCCCTGGTCGTTGAGCTGGTCGAGCCGCATCTTCAATTCGGATTTGATCGACTTGATCGCCTGCACCAGGGTCGGGCGCGGCGTCACATAGTGCGAATTGGCGTACATCTTGATGAATTCGAGCTCGTCCTGCTTGTGGCCGGTGAGCGGATCGAACTCCTCGATGGTCTCGATGGTGTCGCCGAACAGGTTCACGCGCCAGGCACGGTCCTCATAGTGCGCCGGGAAGATGTCGATGACGTCGCCGCGGACGCGGAAGGTGCCGCGGGTGAACTCGGCCTGGGTGCGCTTGTATTGCAGCGCGACCAGGTCGGCGATCAATTGCCGCTGGTCGATGCGCTCGCCCTTCCTCAGCGCGAAGGTCATCGCGGTATAGGTCTCGACCGAGCCGATACCGTAGATGCAGGACACGGAAGCCACGATGATGACGTCGTCGCGCTCGAGCAGCGCGCGCGTCGCCGAGTGGCGCATGCGGTCGATCTGCTCGTTGATCGAGGAATCCTTCTCGATATAGGTGTCGGTCCGCGGCACATAGGCCTCGGGCTGGTAGTAGTCGTAATACGAGACGAAATACTCGACCGCGTTGTCGGGGAAGAAGCTCTTGAACTCGCCATAGAGCTGGGCCGCCAGCGTCTTGTTCGGCGCCAGGATCAGCGCCGGGCGCTGCGTCGCCTCGATCACCTGCGCCATGGTGTAGGTCTTGCCCGAGCCGGTGACGCCGAGTAGCACCTGGGTGCGGTCATTTCGCTGGATACCCTCGACCAGCTCGGCGATCGCGGTCGGCTGGTCGCCTCTCGGCTCGTAGGAGGATTTGAGCTCGAAGCGGACGCCGCCTTCGGATTTCTCCGGGCGCGGCGGCCGGTGCGGGGTCCACACCCGCATCGAGCCGTCATCCCTGCGGAATTCCGGGCGGCCGTCGCGGATCAGATTCTCCAGCGCATCGGCGGTGGCCTTGACGCCGAGCGCCTCCATCTTGCTGCGCGGCGGGCGGGCGAGCGCCTCGTCGTCATCTTCCGCGGTCGGCAGGCCGAGCTGCCGCGCCAGTTCCGGATCGAGGGTCGGGATGGTGGCCGAGGTGCCGTAATTGGCCTGCGGAGCCTCACCGAGGCCGGAGCTATCGCGCTTGGCGACGTCCTCGCTGGTCTCGCGCGTCGACGCGCGCGCGCGATGCGCCGCGGCCTCGCCG
>NZ_JACMYO010000144.1 GCF_020889685.1 Bradyrhizobium oropedii | reverse complement strand
AACCACAGGGTTTGGTTGTTGAGACACGCTGTGGCCACAGCCTTCGCGCTAACGCAGGACTGTGGTTGGGTCCCGGCTCGCGCTCCGCTTGGCCGGGACGACGGTGAAATTACCCCTTCACGATCCGTCGGCAATGCTCCCATGCCGCGTGGATCAGATTCTCGCTCGCCTCGGGCGTGCGGAAGGCGGAGTGCGCCGACAGCGTCACGTTCGGGATCTTGGTCAGCGGATGATCCTTCGGCAGCGGCTCGATGTTGTAGACGTCGAGGCCGGCGTGGCGGATGTGGCCGGAGTTGAGCGCGTCGATCATCGCCTGCTCGTCGACGATGGCGCCGCGGGCGGTGTTGATCAGCACCACGCCCTTTTTCATCCTGGCGATCTTGTCGCGCGTGATCAGGCCGCGGGTCTCGTCGTTCAGCAACAGATGGATCGAGACCACGTCGCTGTTCGCGAGCACCGTGTCGAGCTCGGTGAATTCGACGCCCGGATGGCTCTTGGGCGACCGGTTCCAGGCGATCACCTTCATGCCGCTGCCGAGCGCGATGCGGGCGACCTCGGCGGCGATGCCGCCGAAGCCGACCAGGCCGAGCGTCTTGCCGGTGAGCTGCATGCCGTCCTCGCGCAGCCAGTTGCCGGCGCGCATCTCGCGGTCCATCTGCGCGATCACCCGCGCCGACGACCACATCAGCGCGATCGCGGACTCCGCGACCGCGGTGTCGCCATAGCCCTTGATCAGGTGCACGGAGATGCCGAGCTCGGCGAGCTCCTCCGGGTTCATGTAGCTGCGCGCGCCGGTGCCGAGGAACACGACGTGCTTCAGGCCGGCGCACTTCTTGGCGACATCGGTCGGCAACGCGGTGTGATCGACCACCGCGATCTCGGCGCCGTCGAGCACTGCCGGATAATCCTCGGACTTGATGTCCGGGTTGCGGTTGATCCGCATTTTGGGATCGCCCGGCTTTTCCAATCGCTCCGTGATGACAGCGAGCGATTCATTGGCGTCGACAAACACTGCGCGCACGAAAGCCTCCATCCGATGAGGAGAAATGATGTTCAGGACGCGACGCCGGCGAGCGCCAGCACCGTATGCAACAGGACGTTGGCGCCGGCAGCGCAATCGGGCTGCGTGGCATCTTCCAGCTCGTTGTGGCTGATGCCGTCCTTGCAGGGCACGAACACCATCGCCGCCGGCATCACCGTGTTGAGGTTGCAGGCGTCGTGGCCGGCGCCGGAGGTGATGCGGCGATGCGAGTAGCCGAGCTGCTTGGCCGCGTTCTCGACCGCGTCGACCAGCTTGGGGTCGAAATGCGTCGGCGCCTTGCGCCAGACCAGGTCAAGCTGGACCTCGACTTTCCGCCGCGCTGCGATCTCGGCAACAGCCGTGCGCAGGTCGCGATCGAGCGCATCCATGATCCCTGCATCGGCGCTGCGGCAATCCACGGTGAAGGCGATTTCGCCGGGGATGACGTTGCGCGAGGGTGCGGCGATCACGGCCTCGCCGATGGTGCCGACCGCCTTCGGGCCATGCTTCTTCGCAATGCTTTCCATCGCCAGCACGATCTCCGACAGCGTTGCCAGCGCATCGCGGCGCAGCGGCATCGGGGTCGATCCGGCATGGCTTTCGAAGCCTGTGATCTTGCCGTCGTACCACAGCACGCCCTGGCCGGAATCGACCACGCCGATGGTCTTGCCCTCGGCCTCCAGGATCGGACCCTGCTCGATATGCAGTTCGACGAAGCCTGAGAACTTCTGGCGGCCGACCGGGGCATCGCCGCGATAGCCGATCGAATCCAGCGCCTGCGCCACGGTGACGCCTTCGGCGTCCTTGCGCGACAAGATGTCGTCGGTGGTGAAATCGCCGACATAAGCGGCGGAGGCCATCATCGCCGGCGCAAAGCGCGAGCCTTCTTCATTGGTCCAGTTGCAGATGCAGATCGGCAGTTCGGTCTCGATGCCGGCATCGTTGAGCGTGCGCACCAGTTCGAGCCCGGCCAGTGTGCCGAGGATGCCGTCATATTTGCCGCCGGTCGGCTGGGTGTCGAGATGCGAGCCGACGCCGATCGGCGGCTTCGACATGTCCCGTCCTTTCCGCAACCCGAACATCGAGCCGAGCGCATCGACCTGCACCTCGAGGCCGGCGTCCTCGCACGCCTTGCGGAACCAGTCGCGCACCTGTTTGTCCTCGGCGCTCAGCGTCAGCCGCCGCACGCCACCCTTCTGGGTTGCGCCGTACTTTGCGGTTTCGTGGATGCTGCCCCAGAGGCGGGCGGAATCGATCTGCAGGTTGGTTGCGGCTCGGCTCATGCTGACATTCCATTTTGTATTCGGTCATTCCGGGATGGTCCGAAGGACCAGACCGCAGGTGCGCAATTGCGCACCGGGGAATCTCGAGATTCCGGGTTCGATGCTGGCGCATCGCCCCGGAATGACAGTTCATCTCCGGTAATCGTTCAATGACGCGCCGTTCTCGCGTCGTCAACCACCACGCTCGCCTGTGCGATCTGCCTGGCGAGATTGGCGACACGCTCGATGGCGACCGCATCGGGCGAGGCGAGCCAGCTCGCGGTGAAGGTGAGGGGCGGCAGCTTGAGGTCGGTATCGAGCAATTGCAAGCGCCCGTCGGCCAGCTCGTTCTCGACGATCGCCGACGGGATCACCGCGATGCCAAGTCCCTCATTGGCCATGTGGATCACGGTTGCGAGCGACGTCGAGGCGTGCAGCCGGATCGGCGGCAGATCGGGTGCATTGAACAATGCGCGCACGGTCTCATAGGGCTGCGTCTTGCGCGGAAAGGTGATGATCGGAAATCGCGCCAGATCCTGCCGCGCCACCGGGCCTTCGCCGAGGCCGAGCTGCGGGCTCGCCAGGAAGCCGATCGGGTAATCGCACAGCACATGGTTGTGGGCGCCGGAGGCCGAGATCGGCCCGAGCACGAAGGCGAGCTCGATCTCCTGCGCCAGCAGCCGTTGCGTCAGATTGGGCGTGATGTCGACCTCGATCTCGAGCGACAGGTTCGGGTAGATCTCGTTGACGCTCTTAACCAGTCGCGGCAGCCAGGTGTGCACGATGGTCTCCGCGACACCGAGCCGCAGTGCCCCGCGCATCGCCGAGCGGTCGCCGACTTCGGCCATCATCTCCGAGCGCAGGCCGATCAGCTTCTCGGCATAGATCATCATCAGCCGCCCGCTCGGCGTCGGCGAGGCGACCCGGTGGTCGCGGTTCAGCAGCTTGACGCCCATCTCGCGCTCGAGCTGGGCAATGCGCTGGGAGATCGCCGGCTGGGTGGTGTTGAGCCGCTGGGCGGCGCCGCGGAAGCTGCCGAGCTTGACGACCCAGAGAAATGTTTCGATCGAGCGGAAGTCCGTCATTGGAAGCATTCTCCCGATCGATAAATTTGGTTTATCGATTTTGATTAGAAAGGACTATTAGACATTATATCACGCTTGGTGTTGGTTTGTCCTTGTCGAGATTATGGGCAGGAGAATCCCATGACTGTTTTTGCGGCAGTGCAGCGATCTCAGGGGGAACAGGTGCTGGCGAGCGTTGAAGCGCGCCGCGCCTGTCGTGACGGCATGGCCTCGGCCACGACCGCCGGCCTCGCCAACGGTTTCGTCCAAGGCAATCTCGCGATCCTGCCGGAGAAACTCGCCGGCGCCTTCCACCGGTTCTGCCAGCTCAATCCGAAACCGTGCCCGATCATCGGCATGTCCGACGTCGGCGATCCGCGGATTCCCGCGCTCGGCCTCGATCTCGACATCCGCACCGATGTGCCGCGTTACCGGGTCTGGCGCGACGGCGAGGTGGCCGACGAGCCGACCGACATCACCAAATACTGGCGCGACGATCTCGTCACCTTCGTGCTCGGCTGCTCCTACTCGTTCGAGGAGGCGCTGCTCGATGACGGGCTGCCGATCCGTCACATCGAACGCAACCTGCGTGTGCCAATGTACCGGACCAACATCGCGTGCAGCCCGTCGGGGCCGTTCGCGGGACCCATGGTGGTGTCGATGCGCCCGTTCAAGCCGGCGGATGCGATCCGCGCGGTGCAGATTACCTCGCGCTTCCCGTCGGTGCATGGCGCGCCGGTCCATCTCGGCCATCCGCACGCGATCGGCATCAAGGATATCGCCAAGCCCGACTATGGCGATCCGGTACCGGTCGCCGATGACGAGATCCCGGTGTTCTGGGCCTGCGGCGTGACGCCGCAATCGGTGATCGCAAGTGCGAAGCTGCCGTTCGCGATCACGCATGCGCCGGGCCTGATGCTGGTGACCGACCTCCGGAACAAGCAGCTCGCTGTGCTCTGAATAGGCAATTCGTGCAATTCATTGAGGCTTTACTGCGCGCTACAAGCGTCACATCGATAAGAACAAAGCTGAAGGGGAAATTTCGATGACGATCTCTCGCCGTAACGTATTGCTGGGTGCCACTGCCGCCGCCGCGCTCGGTCCGATGGCCGCGCGCGCGCAGACGAGTGAAGTGGCAATCGGCGTGATCTATCCGCTGTCCGGCTCCAGCGCCGCGATCGGCGTCGACGCGCAGCATGCCTTCAACACTGCGGCCGACATCATCAACAAGAATTACGATTTCGCGCTGCCGCTCGCCAAGGGCGAGGGCCTGTCCGGCCTCGGCGGTGCGAAAGTCAAGCTGGTGTTCGCCGACCACCAGGCCGACCCGCAGAAGGGCCGCGCCGAGACCGAGCGCCTGATCACCCAGGAGAAGGTCTGCGCCGTCGTCGGCACCTATCAGAGCGCGGTTGCCGTCACCGTCAGCCAGACCTGCGAGCGCTACGGCGTGCCGTTCATCTCGGCCGACAATTCCTCGCCGAGCCTGCATCGCCGTGGCCTGAAATACTATTTCCGCGCCTCGCCGCATGACGAGATGTTCTCGACCGCGATGTTCGACTTCTTCGATGCGATGAAGAAGAAGGGCCAGAAGATCGAGACGCTGGCGCTGTTCCACGAGGACACCATCTTCGGCACCGATTCGGCGAATGCCCAGATCAAGCTCGCCGGCGAGCGCGGCTACAAGATCGTCAGCGACATCAAGTATCGCGCTAACTCGCCGTCGCTGACCGCCGAGGTGCAGCAGCTCAAGGCGGCGAATGCCGACGTGCTGATGCCGTCGAGCTACACCACCGACGCGATCCTGCTGGTCAAGACCATGGCGGAGCTCGGCTACAAGCCGAAGAACATCATGGCGCAGGATGCCGGCTTCTCGGAAAAGGCGACCTATGACGCGGTCGGCGACAAGCTCGAGGGCGTGATCTCGCGCGGCAGCTTCTCGCTCGACCTAGCACAGAAGCGGCCGATGGTCGGCCTGATCAACGAGATGTATCGCGCCAAGTCCGGCAAGGACTTCAACGACTATTCGTCGCGCCAGTTCATGGGCCTGATCGTGATGGCGGACGCCATCAACCGCGCCAAGTCGACCGATGGCGAAAAAATCCGCGAGGCATTGGTCGCCACCGACATGCCGGGCGATGTGACCATCATGCCGTGGCGGCGCGTCAAGTTCGACGAGATGGGGCAGAACAACTTCGCCGATCCGGTGCTGTTGCAATACAGCGCGAAGAATTTCGTGACGATCTTCCCCGAACAGGCCGCCGTTTCCGAGGCGATCTGGCCGATGAACAGCTGATCGGTCGGGCGACAGAGCCTTCCGTTCCGATTGAATCGGAACGGAGCTCTGGATTGTTGTTTTGACGCGTTTTCCATTTGCGAGCCGGCATCCGCTTCGCTCGAACGCGCTCTAGAGGGGGCAGACGGCGGTGACAGCCGAGACCATTATCCAGAGTTTGGCGAGCGGCCTGTTGATGGGGCTGCTCTACGGACTGATCGCCGCAGGCCTCGCATTGATCTTCGGATTGATGGACGTCGTGAACTTCGCGCACGGCGAATTCCTGATGATCGCGATGTACGTGACATTCTTCCTGTTCGCGTTCTTCGCGATCGATCCCTTGCTCGCGGCGCCGCTGGTCGCCGCGGCGCTGTTCGTGTTCGGCGCGGTGGTCTATCTGTTGATCGTCCGCTTCGCGATGCGGGCCAAGGCCAATGCCGGCATGGTGCAGATCTTCTCGACCTTCGGCCTTGCGATCGTGATGCGGGGCCTCGCCCAGTTCTTCTTCACGCCCGACTACCGCAGCGTCACCAACTCCTGGGTCGGCGGCAAGACGGTGTCGATCGCCGGCATCTATCTGCCGGAGCCGCAGCTGATCGGCGCGCTGCTCTCGATCGCAGCCTTCGTCGCGCTCTACTTCTTCATCAATCGCACCGATTTCGGCCGTGCGCTGGAGGCGACGCGTGAGGACGCCGGTGCGGTGGCGCTGGTCGGCATCGACAAGAACCGGGTGTTCGCGCTCGGCTGGGGCCTCGGCGCGGCGCTGGTCGGACTTGCCGGCGCCATCATGGCGATCTTCTTCTACGTCTACCCCGATGTCGGCGCGTCCTTTGCCCTGATCGCCTACGTCACCGTGGCGCTCGGCGGCTTCGGCAGCGTGTTCGGCGCCTTTGCCGGCGGCATCATCGTCGGCCTGGTGGAGGCCACCACCGCGCTGATCCTGCCGCCGTCGCTGAAATCGGTCGGTATCTATGCCGTCTATCTCCTGGTCGTCTTCATCCGCCCGCGTGGCCTGTTCGGATCGATGTGATGGACACCCACTTCGCCCAACGCCGCAGGCGTGACCTGATCGTCGCTGGTTGCCTGGCGGTGATCGCCGCCCTGGTGCCGCTGTTCGTCAAGGACGTCTATGTCCAGAACATCATGGTGCTGACCTTGATGTATGCGGCGCTGTCGCAGAGCTGGAACATCCTGTCCGGCTATTGCGGGCAGATCTCGCTCGGCCATGCGCTGTATTTCGGGCTCGGGGCCTACACAACCGCGCTGTTGTTCACCAAGTTCGGCGTGCTGCCGTGGTTCGGCATGCTGGCGGGCGGGGCGATCTCCGCGGTGATCGCGATGGCGCTCGGCTATCCCTGCTTCCGCCTGCGCGGGCATTACTTCGTGATCGCGACCATCGTGATCGCCGAGATCGCGCTGCTTCTGATCCAGAACTGGGACTGGGCGGGCGCGGCGCTCGGCATCGATATCCCGGTGCGCGGCGACAGCTGGCTGAAATTCCAGTTCGCACGCTCCAAGCTGCCGTACTTCTATTTCGCGCTGGCGCTGGCCTGCATCGCCTGGCTCGTCACCTGGTGGCTGGAAGATTCCAAATGGGGCTATTGGTGGCGCGCGGTGAAAGACAATCCCGATGCCGCCGAAAGCCTCGGCGTGGTCGTGTTCAACTCCAAGATGGGCGCGGCGGCGGTCTCGGCGTTCTTGGTCGCGGTGGGCGGCAGCTTCTACGCCCAGTTCGTGTCCTATATCGATCCTGAGAGCGTGATGGGTTTCCAGTTCTCGCTCTTGATGGCGCTGCCCGCGGTGCTCGGCGGCGTCGGCACGCTGTGGGGCCCGGTACTTGGCGCGGTGATCCTGATCCCGCTCACCGAGTTGACGCGCTCCTTCATCGGCGGCTCCGGTCGCGGCGTCGACCTCATCGTCTACGGCACGCTGATCGTCGTGATCTCGCTGGCGCTGCCGCGCGGTCTGGTCAGCGTGTTCTCGTGGCGCAAGGAGGCTGCGCGATGACGGCGCTGCTTGAAACCCCGCTCTTGGAAACCCGAGGCGTCTGGCAACGCTTCGGCGGCCTCGTCGCCAACAGCGACGTCTCGATCTCGGTCGGGCGCGGCGAGATCGTCGGCCTGATCGGCCCGAACGGCGCCGGCAAATCGACGCTGTTCAATCTGATCGCGGGCGTGCTGCCGCCGACCCAGGGCTCGATTATCTTCGACGGCGAGGACGTCACGCGGCTGCCGGCAGCCGAGCGCTGCCAGCGCGGCGTCGGGCGTACCTTCCAGGTGGTCAAGAGTTTCGAGACCATGACGGTGATCGACAACGTCATCGTCGGCGCACTGATCCGCAACACCAAGATGCGCATCGCGCGGCAGAAGGCTTACGAGGTGCTGGAGTTCTGTGGCCTTGCCGCGCGCGCCGACAAGCTCGCCGCCGATCTTGTCCCGTCGGAGAAGCGCCGGCTCGAGGTCGCGCGTGCGCTGGCGACGGAGCCGAAGCTGCTGCTGCTCGACGAAGTCCTGACCGGGTTAACGCCTGTCGAGGCGCAGACCGGCGTCGAGTTGGTGCGCAAGGTGCGCGCCACCGGCGTCACCGTGCTGATGGTCGAGCATGTGATGGAAATCGTGATGCCGCTGGTCGACCGCGCCATTGTGCTCAATCTCGGCAAGGTGCTGGTCGAGGGCAAGCCGACCGAAGTCGTCCGCAATCCGGAAGTCATTTCTGCCTATCTCGGGGATCGTCATGCTGTCGGTGCGTGAAGTCACCACCGCCTATCAGGGCCTGGTCGCGATCTCCTCGGTGTCGATCGACGTCACCAAGGGCGAGATCGTCTGCGTCGCCGGCGCCAACGGCGCTGGCAAGTCGACATTGCTGAAATCGATCGCCGGCGCCGAGCGCCCGCGTTCGGGCAGCGTCACCTTTGATGACAAGCGGATTGACGGCCAGCCGCAACACGTCATCACGGCCGGCGGCATCGCCTTCGTGCCGGAGAACCGCCGGCTGTTTCCGCGGCTCTCGGTGCGCGACAATCTGCGTCTGGGCAGTTACCTCTATCGCAGCAAGTCCGACCGCGATGCGCCGCTCGATCTGGTATTCAACTTGTTCCCGCGACTGGGCGAGCGGCTCGAGCAGCGTGCCGAGACGTTGTCCGGCGGCGAGCAGCAGATGCTCGCGATCGGCCGCGCGCTGATGACGCGGCCGCGCCTCTTGATGCTCGACGAACCGTCACAGGGCATCATGCCGAAACTCGTCGACGAGATCTTCCAGGCCGTGAAGCGGATCCGCGACGCCGGCATGACGGTCCTGATCGTCGAGCAGCGCATGGCCGAGTGCCTCGAAATCGCCGATCGCGCCTACATCCTGCAAACCGGCCGCGTGCTGATGCAGGGCACCGCGGCCGAGATCAGCGGCAATCCCGACGTGCGCAAAGCGTATCTTGGGCTGTAGCGGCAAGTATCTCCGCGCACGCAATCGTCATCCTGAGGTGCGAGCGGAGCGAGCCTCGAAGGATGGCCGCGGGCGAGTGTGCGGCCCATCCTTCGAGGCTCGCCCCGCGGCGCAAGCGCGCCGCCGAGCTCGCACCTCAGGATGACGGCGGTATGTGTGGCGCGCGACATATCGCGGCGCTCATGCGGGCTGTGAATCCAGCCAGGCAGCCTACTTGCTCTCGTCGATCTTTTCGACCTTTGCCGCGAGGTCCGGCACGCGGCTCACGCGATAGGTCGCGTTGCTGCATGTGAGCGTCCAGGCCTCGTTGTCGGGCTTCGAGAGCTTGTCGTCCCTTTCGGCCTTGAGTGGCTTGTCGCAGGGATAGCCCTGCGCGCGCAGCTGGGTTGCCAGCATGCCCTGCAAGGTCTCTTCGGTCCGTGCGGCCGATCCCGCCAGCCCGACGACGAACGGAACTGCGAATGCCAAGCCTGTGAACCTCATCATGACTGTCTTCCGCATATCGATCCTCCGCTTGATCTAATGAGAGTGATCCGGCAGCACGAGCCCGAACGTCCTGGTCAAATCCGCCACCTGTTCGGGCGAGAGATAGCGCGGGTTCAGCCCGCGCAGCAGCAGATAGAGTTTGGCGGTCTCTTCCAGCTCCTCGGTCGCAAACACCGCCGCTTCCAGCGTGTCGCCCGACACCACCGGCCCATGATTGGCGAGCAGCACTGACGAATATTTGCCGGCCAGCCCCTTGATCGCGTCGGCAACGGCAGGGTCGCCGGGGCGATAATAGGGCACCAGGGCGGTCTGGCCGCACTTCATCACATAATATGCCGTCATCGCCGGCAGCGCGGCGCGGGGATCGATTTCGGGCAGCATCGAGAGCGCGACTGAATGGGTCGAGTGCAGGTGCACCACGGCGCCGGCGCTGCTGCGCGTCTGGTAGAGCGCCGTGTGCAGCGGCACTTCCTTGGTCGGGGCATCGCCTGAGATCAGCCGGCCATTGCCGTCAAGCCGCGACATTTTCGCCGGATCGAGGAAGCCGAGCGAGGCGTTGGTCGGCGTCACCAGCCAGCCGCCGTCATCGAGTCGGACGCTGATATTGCCCGAGGAGCCCGGCGTCAGCCCGCGCTCGAACAGCGAGCGGCCGAACCGGCAGATATCCTCACGAAGCTTTGTCTCGCTCATCCGGTTTCGCTCTCGGCGTCTTCTTTGGCGCTATCCGTTTTCAGCTTTGTCTCATGCTTTGGCAGCACGGCCAAGCCGTGATAGGCAAGCAGCAACGAGCAAGATCGGGAAGGTTGAAGGCTGGTTTTCCGAAAACGCTCAAACAACTAAAAATGTTCAGGGATCGCCGCATGTCCAGTTCCGCAACACCACACGTCGCCGTCATCGGGCTGGGCTCGATGGGATATGGCATGGCGACCTCGCTCAGGCGCGCCGGCTTCACTGTGACCGGCTGCGACGTTTCGGCCGATGCCGTCGCACGCTTCGTGGTCGACGGCGGCAAGGGCGCGAAAACGCCGGCCGAGGCCTCACGGAGCGCGGATATCGTCGTCAGCGTCGTCGTCAATGCGGCGCAGACCGAAGACATCCTGTTCGGCAAGGACGGCGTCGCCGAGACCCTGGCCAAGGACGCGGTTTTCATTTCCTCGGCGACCATGGATCCCGATATCGCGCGACGCCTCGCAAAACAGCTCGAGGCGACCGGCCGGCATTATCTCGACGCGCCGATTTCCGGCGGCGCGCAACGCGCGGCGCAGGGCGAGCTGACGATTTTGGCTTCCGGCAGCGCGGCGGCGTTCGCGAAGGCGCGGCCGGCGCTGGATGCGATGGCGGCAAAACTCTACGAACTCGGCGATGCGGCAGGGCAGGGCGCCGCGTTCAAGATGATCAATCAGCTGCTGGCCGGCGTGCACATCGCGGCCGCCTCAGAGGCGATCGCGTTTGCCGCCAAGCAGGGCCTCGACATCAAGAAGGTCTATGAGGTGATCACGGCCTCCGCCGGCAATTCCTGGATGTTCGAGAACCGCATGCCGCATGTGCTCGACGGCGATTATGCGCCCCGCAGCGCGGTGGAGATTTTCGTCAAGGACCTCGGCATCATCCAGGACATGGCGCGCAATGCGCGCTTCCCGGTGCCGGTCTCGGCCGCAGCGTTGCAGATGTTCCTGATGACGTCGGCGGCCGGCATGGGCCGCGACGACGATGCATCGGTGGCGCGGATGTATGCGCAGGTCACCGGCACCAAGCTTCCCGGCGCGAAATAAGAGGATCCCGCCATGCCCCGCTTTGCCGCCAATCTCACCATGATGTTCAACGAGGTCCCGTTCCTCGACCGCTTCGAGGCGGCGGCGAAGGCGGGCTTCACCGCGGTCGAATTCCTGTTTCCCTACGACCATCCGGCAGCGGAGGTCGGCAAGCGGCTGAAGGGCGCCGGGCTGACGCAGGCGCTGTTCAATCTGCCGCCGGGCGACTGGAACGCCGGCGAGAAGGGGTTCGCTGCGTTGCCGGATCGTTTCGCCGATTTGCAGGCGAGCCTGAAGACCGCGCTGCCCTATGTGGATGCGACCGGCGTCAAGCGGGTGCATCTGATGGCCGGGATCGCCGACCGCCGCGATGCCAAAGCGGTGGCAGCGTTTCGCAAATCGGTCGCGCATGCCGCCGAGTTCTTCGCGCCGCACGGGCTTGACGTCGTGATCGAGCCGATCAATCCGCGCAACGTGCCCGGCTATTTCCTCAACGACTTCATCTTCGCGCGCGACGTGATCAACGAACTCGGGATTCCGAACCTCAAGCTGCAGTTCGACATCTATCACTGCCAGATCATCCATGGCGACGTCACGATGCGGCTGCGCGAGATGATGCCTGTGATCGGCCACATCCAGATCGCCTCGATCCCCTCGCGTAACGAGCCTGACGGCGAGGAGCTGAACTATCCGTTCCTGTTCGGCGAGCTCGACCGGCTCGGCTATGGCGGCTTCGTCGGCTGCGAATACAATCCGCGCGGCAGGACCACCGAGGGTCTTGCCTGGTTCAAGCCTTATGCCGGGGTGAAGCCGTGACATCAGCTGCGAAACTGTCGCTTGGCTGTATCGCCGACGACTATACCGGCGCCTCCGACCTCGCAAACACGCTGACCCGCGCCGGCCTGCGCACGGTGCAGACCATCGGCGTGCCGGCTGACGATCTTGCGCTCCCCGACGTCGATGCCGTCGTGGTGTCGCTGAAGAGCCGCTCGATCGAGGCGAGCTTGGCCGTGACGCGCTCGCGCGCGGCGGAGACCTGGCTGCGCGGCCGCGGCGCTTCTCACATCCTGTTCAAGATCTGCTCGACCTTCGATTCCACCGATGCCGGCAATATCGGTCCGGTGATGGACGCGCTGCGCGCGGACTCCAAAGACAGCATCGTGCTGGTGACGCCGGCGTTCCCGGAAACCGGCCGCACCGTCTATCAGGGCAATCTGTTCGTCGGCCCAGTGCCGCTGAACGAGAGTCCGCTGAAGGACCACCCGCTCAACCCGATGCATGATTCCAATCTGGTCCGGGTGCTCGCGCGCCAGAGCAAGACCAGGGTTGGCCTGGTCGATCTCGCGACACTCGCCCGCGGCGCCGATGCCGTTCGGGCGAAGCTCGCCGACCTCGTGAGTAGCGGCGTCGGCGCCGCCATCATCGACGCGGTGTTCGATCGCGATCTCGAGACCATCGGGCAGGTGGCGCTGGATCACCGTCTCTCGGTCGGTGCCTCCGGCATAGGGCTTGGATTGGCGCGGGCGCTGGTCGCCGCGAGCAAGGCCAAATCGGCTGCCGTGAGTGCTGTGACCAGCGTTGCGATCGGCGGGCCGGCCGCCTGCCTCGCCGGCAGTTGCTCACAGGCAACCTTGCGCCAGATCGCCAGCGCCGAGAAGGTGATGCCGGTCCTGCACCTCGACCCCGAGCGGGTGATCGCCGGCAGGGACGAGGCGCAGCGCGCGCTCGCCTGGGCCAAAGAGCGGCTCGGCACGGGTCCAATCCTGATCGCCAGCAGTTCGACTCCGGAGGAGGTGGCTGCTCTGCAATCCCGTCATGGCCGCGATGCAGCCGGACATGCGATCGAGCAGGCAATGGCCGACCTCGCCGAGGGTCTGGTGCGGTCGGGTGTGCACAGGCTGGTGGTCGCGGGTGGTGAAACGTCGGGCGCCGTCGTCGATCGCCTGGGTATTCCGGGATTCCTGGTCGGTGTGGAAATCGCTGCTGGTGTGCCGGTTCTGCGCGCGGTCGGCGCGGGAAAAGGCGAAATGGTGCTTGCCTTGAAATCAGGCAATTTCGGCGGGCCGGAGTTCTTCTCGGATGCACTGGCATTGATGCCTTGATGCGGCTGTCGCGCATCATGTCACCGACGTGACAGGGCATCTCCGTAGTTCAACGGGGAGCCAAATTAACCCTACTTAAGGAGCGGGGCTGGCTTTGATATCTGCGGCGCACCGCCGCGCCATCAGTCTTTTTTCCGCACGAACGGGCCTCGCGAGCCCGGCACCCAAGAGACCCCACAATGTTCGCAAAATTCTCGATCCGCGCCAAGATCATTGCCGCGGTTGCGTTCCTGCTTGTCGCGCTGACGGGCATGGGCCTGCTCGCCGTATGGAACATGCGGGCGATCAATACCAGCACGGTCGACATCACGACCAACTGGTTGCCCAGCGTGCGCGTGCTCGGCGAGCTGCGCGCCGGGGTCATCACCTATCGCAACGTGATCCGCGAGCACATGCTCTCGGAAACGCTCGAGGAGAAGCTGGCCGCCGAAAAGACGCTCGCCAGCGTCGTCGAGATGAACACCAAGGCCCGCGCCAAATACGAGCCGATGATTACCTCCCCGGAGGAGCGGGTGCTGTACCAGCAGTGGTCGGAAACCTGGGACAAGTACCGCAAGGGCACCGAAGAGGTGATGGCGATCTCGCGCAAGGAAGCCGGCAAGCTTCCGCATGAAGCGCACGAGCTCAACACCAAGGTCGTGAACAAGATCGGTCTCGAGGCGGATGAGATCCTGAACAAGGACATCGAGCTCAACAACGTCGGTGCCGACAAGGCCGCGCAGGAAGCCGCCAGCAATTACGGCTCGGCGCTGATGATGGTGGCCGCGATCCTCGGCATTGCGATCCTGATCAGTGTCGGCGTCAGCCTCTACACGGTTCGCGACATTTCGGCCGGCATCGCCTCGATCGTGAGCCCGATGCAGGCGCTGGGTCGCGGCGACCTGACTGCGCAGGTGCCGCACCAGGGCGAGAAGACCGAGATCGGCGCCATGGCCGATGCGCTGCAGGTGTTCAAGGAAGCTCTGGTCGCCAAGAAGGCGGCTGATGAAGCCGCGGCGGCCGACGCCGAGGCCAAGATCGAGCGCGGCCGTCGGGTCGATACCATCACCCGCAATTTCGAGCAGATGATCGGCGAGATCGTGCAGACCGTGTCGTCGGCCTCGACCCAGCTTGAAGCTTCCGCTAGCACGCTGTCGTCGACCGCCAGGCGTTCGCAGGAACTCACCACTTCGGTTGCTGCTGCGTCCGAAGAGGCCTCGACCAACGTCCAGTCGGTGGCGTCGGCGACCGAAGAGCTGTCGTCGTCGGTGACCGAGATCAGCCGTCAGGTGCAGGAGTCGGCGCGGATGGCCGGCGACGCCGTCGGCCAGGCGCGCACCACCAACGATCGCGTCAGCGAGCTGTCGAAGGCGGCCGCGCGCATCGGCGATGTCGTCGAACTGATCAACACGATTGCCGGCCAGACCAATCTGCTGGCGCTGAACGCCACCATCGAGGCGGCGCGCGCCGGTGAAGCCGGCCGCGGCTTCGCGGTCGTGGCTTCCGAGGTGAAGGCCCTTGCCGAGCAGACCGCCAAGGCGACCGGCGAGATCGGCCAGCAGATCGCCGGCATCCAGACCGCGACCCAGGAGTCGGTCGGTGCGATCAAGGAGATCTCGTCGACCATCGAGAAGCTGTCGGAGATCTCGTCCACCATTGCCGCCGCGGTCGAGGAGCAGGGCGCGGCGACGCAGGAGATTTCCCGCAACGTGCAGCAGGCGGCGCAGGGCACCCAGCAGGTCTCGGCCAACATCACCGACGTGCAGCACGGCGCCAACGAAACCGGCTCGGCTTCGAGCCAGGTACTGTCGGCAGCACAGTCGCTCTCGGGTGACAGCAACCGCCTCAAGCTCGAAGTCGGCAAGTTCCTCGAGGCCGTCCGCGCGGCCTGACGCCGGCCGAATCTCTGACCATCGAACAATGCCCGGTCGACAGGCCGGGCATTTTTTTGCGTGGATGCGCCGCTCGGTAGTTCCACGGAAGGCATGATTAACGAACCGTAGTTCCGCGCGCGGTAACTTGTTGCGGCGCGAAGCGACCACCCGCACAGAATCGCGAAATTCAATCCAAACGAGGCAACGGATGATGTTCCTGGCGAGATTCCGCATTCTTACGAAGATACTGGCGATTGTGGGCGGTCTCTCGATCATTGCCGGCATGCTCGCCTATCTCGGGATCTCCTCGCTGAAGTCGCTGAGCGAGCGCAGCGTCGTCACGGCGCGGGCCGCGGAGCGGGCATTGCTGTCGGCGCGCGCGAACCAGAACGTGCTCGCGATCAATCGCGCCGAGTTCCGCAGTGCGCTTGATCCCCGCGACGAGAACCGACTCGCGGCACGATCCCTGATCGACGAGCAGTTCAAGTCGCTCGAGGAGCGCCTCGCCACGATCAGCCAGACGCACGACCCGCAAACCATCGCGCTGCTGCCCGCCGTGCGATCGGCGCTGTCGGCCTATCAGGCCCAGCTGAAGCAGACGCTTGATGCGGTCGAGGGCGCCAAGGCCGTCGACCTGACCCATTCCGCCGAGAAGCTGCGCGATGTCGCGATGAAGAGCCGTGCGGCCGCAGAAGAGCTTCAGGCCAGAGTTCGGGCGGTCGCCGACCGTCAGGATGAGCGGGTCAGGGACAACGTGAAGGCCAACGAGCAGGAATACACGTCGACCTCGGAGCTGCTGGTCATGCTGGCCGCTTCCGGCGTCCTGCTCGGGTTGCTGTTTGGCTTCGTCGTCGGACAATACGGTGTCGCGAAGCCGATCCGTGCCGCCGTCGAGCTGTTGCAGCAGCTTGCCAACGGCCACTATGAGATCGCGGTGCACGGCACCGATCGCCGCGACGAGGTCGGCGACGTCGCCAAGACCGCGCTTGTCTTCAAGGACAACGGCCTTGCCAAGGTCCGGATGGAGCGCGAGCAGAAGGAAATGGAGGCGCGCGCCGCCGCCCAGCGCCGCACCGACATGCTTCAGCTGGCCGATGGCTTTGAGCGCGCGGTCGGCGAGATCGTCGAAACCGTCGCCTCCGCCTCGAACGAGCTCGAAGCGTCCGCGACCACACTGACCTCGACCGCCGAGCGCTCGCAGAACCTTGCGACGACCGTCGCCGCCGCTTCGGAGGAAGCCACCACCAACGTCCAGTCGGTGGCGTCGGCGACCGAGGAACTGTCATCCTCGGTCAACGAGATCAGCCGGCAGGTGCAGGAGTCCGCGCGGATGGCGGGCGATGCCGTCAGCCAGGCCCGTGCCACCAATGACCGGGTCGGGGAGCTGTCGAAGGCCGCCGCGCGGATCGGCGACGTGGTCGAGCTGATCAATACCATCGCCGGCCAGACCAATCTGCTGGCACTGAACGCGACCATCGAGGCGGCACGTGCCGGCGAGGCCGGACGTGGCTTCGCGGTGGTTGCTTCCGAGGTGAAGGCGCTCGCAGAGCAGACCGCGAAGGCGACCGGGGAGATCGGCCAGCAGGTTTCCGGCATCCAGGCCGCGACCAACGACTCTGTGAACGCGATCCGCGCCATCGGCTCGACCATCGAGCGGCTGTCGGAGATCTCGTCCGCCATTGCTGCCGCGATCGAGGAGCAGGGCGCGGCGACGCAGGAAATATCCCGAAACGTGCAGCAGGCGGCGCAGGGCACCCAGCAGGTCTCGGCCAACATTACCGATGTACAGCACGGCGCCAACGAGACCGGTTCGGCTTCGACCCAGGTGCTGTCGGCGGCACAGTCGCTCTCGGGCGACAGCAGCCGCCTCAAGCTCGAGGTCGGCAAGTTCCTCAACGCGGTCCGCGCCGCCTGATCCGGCGCCATCAGGCGGGCCGGGCTGCCGGCATGGTTCTCAGGGCAACCAACCCCAGCGTGGTGGGCCGGCCGGCTCACCACGCTTTGCATTTTCGCAGGGCAGCGATGCGTTAGCCTTCTGGCGGCGGAAACGGCGTACTCGGCCAGCTTGGTTTCGGAGCAGGGCTGTCTCTTTTGACGACAACATGAGCGCGATCGGCAGCACTGCGTCCGACACGGTTGATCGAAGCGCGCCGCTTCACCGCGCTATGCCAAGGAAGTGAAGGCGACCGTGGCTCCGCAGGTTGGCGTTTTGCCCGGCATCGGGTAAATCGGCCGCTGCGGAACGGCTTTTGCAACGTCGATTCCTCTGCCTGGGCAGGCTTCATTTCGGGAATGTTGGTTTTATGATCGCACTGGTTCGTATCGCGCTGAGCCGGCCATATACTTTTGTTGTGCTCGCGATCCTGCTGCTGATCATCGGACCGCTGGCGGCACTGCGCACGCCGACCGACATCTTTCCTGAAATCCGCATCCCCGTGATCGGTGTGGCCTGGCAATACACCGGCCTGCCGCCGGACCAGATGTCCGGGCGTATCACGACGCCGTTCGAGCGCACGCTGACCACGACGGTCAACGACATCGAGCACATCGTCGCCAATTCCTATAACGGCTTTGGCATCGTCAAGATCTTCTTCCAGCCCAACGTCGACATCCGCACCGCCAACGCGCAGGTCACCGCGATCTCGCAGACCCTGCTCAAGCAGTTGCCACCGGGATCGACGCCGCCGCTGATCCTGAATTACAGCGCCTCGACGGTTCCGATCATCCAGGTCGCGCTGTCCGGCGATGGCCTGACCGAGCAGAACCTCGCCGATATCGGCATCAACCAGCTGCGCACGCCGCTGGTCACCGTGCCCGGCGTCGCAATCCCGTATCCGTTCGGCGGCAAGCAGCGCCAGGTCCAGATCGACCTCAATTCGACCGCGCTGCAGGCGCGGGGGCTGTCGGGGCAGGACGTCGCCAACGCGCTCGCCGCGCAGAACCTGATCACGCCGGTCGGCACCCAGAAGATCGGCAGCTTCGAATACACCATCAATCTCAACAACTCGCCGCTCAAGATGGAAGAGCTCGGCGACCTGCCGATCAAGCAGGTCAACGGCGCGATGGTCTATGTGCGCGACGTCGCCACCGTGCGCGACGGCAACCCGCCGCAGACCAACATCGTCCATGTCGACGGCAACCGCTCGGTGTTGATGATGGTGCTGAAGGCCGGCGCGATCTCGACGCTCGATATCATCGCCGGCATCAAGCAGAAGGTGATCGAGGTCAAGGACCAGCTGCCGGACGCGCTGAAGATCGGCTTCATCGGCGACCAGTCGGTGTTCGTCCGCGGCGCGATCACCGGCGTCGCCGTCGAGGGCGTGATCGCGGCGCTCTTGACCAGCGTGATGATCCTGTTGTTCCTCGGCAGCTGGCGCTCCACCGTCATCATCGCGGTGTCGATCCCGCTGTCGGTGCTTGGCGCCATCATCATGCTGTCGGCGATCGGCGAGACGCTGAACATCATGACGCTCGGCGGCCTTGCGCTCGCGGTCGGCATCCTGGTCGACGACGCCACGGTGACGATCGAGAACATCAACTACCATCTGGAGCAGGGCAAGCCGGTCGAGCAGTCGATCCTCGACGGCGCCAACCAGATCGTGACGCCGGCCTTCGTCTCGCTGCTCTGTATCTGCATCGTGTTCGTGCCGATGTTCTTCCTGACCGGCGTCGCGCGCTTCCTGTTCGTGCCGATGGCCGAAGCTGTCATGTTCGCGATGATCTGGTCGTTCATCCTGTCGCGCACCCTGGTGCCGACGATGGCGAAATATCTCTTGCAGCCGCATGTGCATCACGAGGATGGGCCGCCGAAATCGCGCAATCCCCTGGTCTGGTTCCAGCGCGGCTTCGAGGCGGGCTTCGAGCGCGTCCGCGGCGGCTATCGCGGCCTGCTCGAGATGGCGCTCGGCCATCGCAAGGTGTTCGTCGCCGGCTTCCTCGCGGTGGTGGCGACGTCGTTCCTGCTGGTGCCGTTCCTCGGCCGCAACTTCTTCCCTGCGGTCGACGCCGGCAACATCCTGATGCATGTCCGCACCCAGGTCGGCACCCGCGTCGAGGAAACCGCCAATCAGATGGCCGATGTCCAGAAGGCGGTCCGCAAGCTGATCCCCGGCGAGATCGAGACTATGACTGACAACATCGGCATGCCGATCTCCAGCATCAACATGACCTACAACAACACCGGCGTGATAGGTCCGCAGGACGCCGACATCCAGATCAGGTTGAAGGACGGCCACAAGCCGACTGCAGAGCATGTGCGCACGCTGCGCGAGCAGCTGCCGCGGCTGTTTCCGGGCACCAGCTTCTCGTTCCTGCCGGCCGACATCGTCAGCCAGATTCTGAACTTCGGCGCGCGGCGCCGATCGACCTGCAGATCCGCGGCGCCAATATCGAGGCTAACTTCGCCTATGCCAACAGGCTGCTGGCCAAGATCAAGCGCATCCCCGGCATTGCCGACGCACGGATCCAGCAGTCGCCGAACAACCCGACCTTCAACATCGATGTCGACCGTACCCGCGCGCAATATGTCGGCCTGACCGAGCGCGACGTCACCAACTCGCTGGTCGTCAACCTCGCAGGCTCCTCGCAGGTCGCGCCGACCTACTACCTCAATCCCGATAACGGCGTGTCCTATTCGATCGTGATGCAGACGCCGCAATACCAGATCGACTCGCTGAGTGCGCTGCAGACCCTGCCGATCACCGCGACCGGCAACACACAGGCGCCGATCCTCGGCGGCATCGCCGACATCAAGCGCGCGACCTCGAGCGCGGTGGTGTCTCAATACGACATCCAGTCGCTGGTGCAGATCTACGCGACGACGCAAGGGCGCGATCTCGGCGGCGTTGCGACCGACGTGCGCCAGCTGATCGCAGACACCGCCAAGGAAGTGCCGAAGGGCTCGTCCGTGGTGCTGCTCGGCCAGGTGCAGACCATGAACTCGGCCTTCACCGGTCTGTTGTTCGGCCTGCTCGGCGCGGTCGTGCTGATCTATTTCTTGATCGTGGTGAACTTCCAGTCCTGGTCGGATCCGTTCGTGATCATCACGGCGCTGCCCGCAGCACTTGCCGGCATCGTCTGGATGCTGTTCACGACCCAGACCACGCTGTCGGTGCCGGCGCTGACCGGCGCCATCATGTGCATGGGCGTCGCGACCGCCAACAGCGTGCTCGTGATCAGTTTCGCCCGCGAGCGCTATGAGGAACTCGGCGATCCCGTCGCGGCGGCGCTGGAGGCCGGCTTCGTCCGGTTCCGCCCGGTGCTGATGACGGCGCTCGCGATGATCATCGGCATGGCGCCGATGGCGCTGGGGCTGGGCGAGGGCGGCGAGCAAAACGCTCCGCTCGGTCGGGCCGTGATCGGCGGCCTGATCTTCGCCACAACGGCGACGCTGATGTTTGTTCCCGTGGTATTCAGTATGGTACACAAGAAGCAAGGCGCCAAAGCCGCCGCCTCATCGGAGATTCCGCATGCAGCCCACTGAACAGCGCCCACCGGTGTCCGGCCGGAGATTGGGCATATTCGGCGTGGTTGCACTGGTCGGCGCGGGACTGATTGTCGGTACCGGCATCCGCGCCCGTGAGGAGCAGGACAACAGGCTCAAGGAATGGACCGACGACCAGGCCGTTCCGACCGTCGCGGTGGCGCTGCCTAACGCCAAGGCGCTGAGCCCCACGATCGATCTGCCCGGCCGGCTCGAGGCGTACTCCCGCGCGCCGATCTTCGCCCGCGTGTCTGGCTATCTCAAGACTTGGGACGCCGATATCGGCGCTCGCGTCAAAGCCGGCCAGGTGATCGCCGAGATCGAGGCGCCCGACCTCGACCAGCAGTTGCTGCAGGCGCGCGCCGATCTCGCCAGCGCCCAGGCCTCAGCCAAGCTCTCGGAGGCCACGCTGAGCCGGCGCAAGACGCTGGTTGCCTCGAACTTCGTGTCCGCGCAGGAGATCGACGAGCGCACAGCCGACCTCTCCAACAAGAACGGTGCGGTCAAGGCCGGTCAGGCCAATGTCGAGCGGCTGGAAGCGCTCGCCGGTTACAAGAAGATCACAGCGCCGTTCGATGGCGTGGTGACCTCGCGCGACACCGACGTCGGCGCGCTGATCAATGCCGGCGGCGGCTCGGGCCCGGCGATGTTCACGATCTCCGACATCACCAAGCTGCGCGTCTATGTCAACGTGCCGCAGAACTACGTTCCGGCGATCAAGATCGGCGCCAAGGCGACGCTGGTGCTGCCGGATTACCCGAACCGTACTTTCCAGGCGACGGTGGAAGCCTCTTCGCAGGCGGTCGATGTCGCCTCCGGCACCACGCGGATGCAACTCGGGCTCGACAATTCCTCCGGCGAATTGATGCCGGGCAGCTATGCCAGCGTGAAGCTGAACTTGCAGCGCGAGTCCACGCCGCTCAGCATTCCCGCCAGCGCGCTGATCTTCAACAGCAGCGGCCTGCGGGTCGCGACCGTCGGCCCTGACGACAAGGTGCTGTTCAAGACCGTGAAGATCGGCCGCGACCTCGGCAAGGAGATCGAGATCGCCTCGGGCCTTGCTCCCGACGACCGCATCATCACCGCCCCGCCGGATGGCCTCGCCGACGGCGATCATGTCCGCGTCACCGGCGCCGGCGCCAAGGGCAAGCCGACGACGGCGTCCGAGAAGCAGGATGTGAAGGGGTAGGGCGCAAGGCGCCTTCGCCTCTTACCTCGCCCCGCTTGCGGGGAGAGGTCGGATCG
>NZ_JACMYO010000143.1 GCF_020889685.1 Bradyrhizobium oropedii | reverse complement strand
CATCAAAGTAGGCTTTGACGCCGTCGCGGCCGCGATAGAGCGTCGGGTTCGAGCCGAAGAAGAACGCGCTCTTCGAATAGAGCGCGGCCAGCGCATCCGCATCGAGCTTGCCGAAACCCGCAGACCATCTCGCGATGATGGCGGAGGCGATTTCGTCGGCTTCATCAGGCATCGATCGCCTCCGTCCGTTGTCCGCGCTGGAGCACCTAAGCCTTGCCGCCGACTTCCTTGGCGAAGGTATCGCGCAGGCCGATGGTGCGGTTGAACACGAGCTTGTCCGGCGTCGAGTCCGCGTCGCGCACGAAATAGCCCTGCCGCTCGAACTGCATCACGTCGGGTGAATTGCCCTCGGCGATAGCAGGCTCGACCCGCGCATCGGTCAACACTTCCAGCGAGTGCGGGTTGAGGTCGGCGGCGAAATCGGCGGCGTTCGGGCTCGGGTTGGCGAACAGCTGGTTGTAGATCCGGATCTCCGCCGGCTTCGACTGCGCCGCCGGCAGCCAGTGCATCGTCGCCTTCACCTTGCGGCCGTCGGGTGCGTTGCCGCCCTTGGTCGCGGGGTCATAGGTCGCGCGCAGCTCGACGATCTCGCCGGCGTCGTCCTTCACCACGCCGGTACACTTGATGAAGTAGGCATAGCGCAGCCGCACCTCATTGCCGGGCGAGAGGCGGAAGAACTTCTTCGGCGGGTTCTCCATGAAGTCGTCGCGCTCGATATAAAGCTCGCGACCGAAGGCGATCTTGCGGGTGCCGGCTTCCGGATTGTCGGGATGGTTGATCGCCTCGATCTCCTCGACCTGCCCTTCCGGATAATTCTCGATCACCACCTTGAGCGGCCGCAGCACCGCCATGCGGCGCAGCGCCGTGCGGTTCAGCTCCTCACGGATGCAGAATTCGAGCATGCCGACATCGACCACGCTGTTGGCCTTGGCGACGCCGATGCGCTTGATGAATTCGCGCACCGCGGCCGGCGGTACGCCGCGCCGCTTCAGGCCGGCGACGGTCGGCATCCGCGGATCATCCCAGCCCGAGACGTGCCCGTCACGGACGAGCTGGGTCAGCACGCGCTTGGACAGCAGCGTGTAGGTCAAATTGAGACGCGCCATTTCGTACTGGCGCGGCTTCGAGGGCACCGGCAGCTTGTCGAGCAGCCACTCATAGAGCGGGCGGTGATCTTCGAACTCCAGCGTACAGATCGAATGGGTGATGCCTTCAATGGCGTCCGACTGGCCGTGCGCGTAGTCGTAGCTCGGATAGATCGACCATTTGTCGCCGGTGCGCGGATGGTGCGCGTGCAGGATGCGGTACAGCACGGGGTCGCGCAGGTTGATGTTGCCGGACGCCATGTCGATCTTGGCGCGCAGCACGCGGGCGCCGTTCGAGAACTCCCCGGCCTTCATGCGGCGGAACAGGTCGAGGTTCTCCTCGACGGAACGGTCGCGGAACGGCGAGTTCTTGCCGGGCTCGGTCAGCGTACCGCGGGAAGTGCGGATTTCCTCCTGCGACTGGTCGTCGACATAGGCATAGCCCGCCTTGATCAGGCCCTCGGCCCAATCATACAGGCGCTCGAAATAATCCGACGCAAAGAAGAGATTGGTTCCCCAATCGTAGCCGAGCCAATGGACGTCCGCCTGGATGGAGTCGATGTACTCCTGCTCCTCCTTGGTCGGATTGGTGTCGTCGAAGCGCAAATTGCACTGGCCGCCGAATTCCTGCGCGATGCCGAAATTCAGGGCGATCGACTTGGCGTGGCCGATATGCAGGTAGCCATTCGGCTCCGGCGGGAATCGGGTCACGATCCGGTTGTGCTTGTGGGAGGAGAGATCGGCCTGGACGATGTCGCGGATGAAGTCGCGCCCTGCCTCTGCCGTCGTGTCAGTCGTCATCAATGGGTTCCCTGGAGGAGTCAGCTCAACCTTCTGCCAAATTCGGGCGGCCCGGCCAAGCCTGGTTTCGAGTGTGCTTTCAAGCCTGGTTTGACGGGCAAAAGGTCAACCGAGGCTTTAGTTATGTCCGGTTCCTGCTATACACCACCGCCCATTCCAGCATACGTCGCACGCGATCATGACCAATTCCGTCGTTACCCGCTTCGCCCCCTCACCGACCGGCTTCCTCCATATCGGAGGCGCCCGTACCGCGCTGTTCAACTGGCTCTATGCCAGGAAGCTCGGCGGCAAGATGCTGCTCCGGATCGAGGATACCGACCGCGAACGCTCAACCAAGGAGGCGATCGACGCCATCCTGGACGGCCTGAAGTGGCTCGAGCTCGATTGGGACGGCGACGTCATCTACCAGTTCAGCCGCGCCGCCCGCCACCGCGAGGTCGCCGAGGGCCTGCTCGCCGCCGGGCGGGCCTACTACTGCTACGCCACGCCGGAGGAGCTGGCGGCGATGCGCGAGAAGGCGCGCGCCGAGGGCCGCACCCGCCTCTATGACGGCATGTGGCGTGACCGTGATCCGGCGACCGCGCCAGGTAACGTCAAGCCGACCATCCGCCTGAAGGCGCCGCAGACCGGCGAGACCGTGATCGAGGACCAGGTGCAGGGCCGCGTGGTCTGGCAGAACGAGAACCTCGACGACCTCGTCCTGCTGCGCGGTGACGGCACTCCGACCTACATGCTCGCAGTCGTGGTCGACGACCACGATATGGGCGTCACGCACATCATCCGCGGCGACGATCACCTGATCAACGCCGCGCGGCAGAAGCAGATCTACGACGCACTGGAGTGGGAGCTGCCGAGCATGTCCCACATTCCGCTGATCCACGGGCCCGACGGCTCGAAGCTGTCGAAGCGCCATGGCGCGCTCGGCGTCGATGCCTACCGCGCGCTCGGCTATCTGCCGTCGGCGTTGCGCAACTACCTGGTCCGGCTTGGCTGGAGCCATGGCGACCAGGAGATCTTCTCGACCCAGGAGATGATCGACGCGTTCGACCTCTCGGGCATCGGCCGCTCGGCGGCACGGTTCGACTTCGCCAAGCTGGAGAACCTCAACGGTCACTATATCCGGCAGAGCGACGATCAATCCCTCGTGACCCAGTTCGAGAGCGTGCTGGATTATGTTCCTGACGGCGCCGCGCTGAAGGCCAAGCTCAACGACACCACCCGCGCGCAATTGCTGCGGGCGATGCCGAGCCTGAAGGAGCGTGCCAAGACGCTGATCGAGCTGATCGCGAGCGCTTACTTCATTTTCGCCGATCGGCCGCTTGAGCTCGATCCGAAAGCGGCAGCGCTACTCACGCCGGAAACACGCGCGTTGATCGGCCGCCTGCGCACCTCGCTGGAAGCCGTGAACGACTGGACGGCGGAGACCACCGAGACCGCCATGCGGAATTTCGCCGAGCAGAACAATCTGAAACTCGGCGCCGTCGCCCAGCCGTTGCGGGTGGCGCTGACGGGACGCACGACGTCGCCGGGCATATTCGACGTGCTGGCCGTCCTGGGACGCCAGGAGTGCCTTGCCCGCCTCGGCGATCAGGCGGCGTGATCCTGCATGGACCCCCTCCAGGGTCCATCTTGCAGCGCACATTGCAATGAGCTACCCAATCCCGGACGCTTTCTCCACAAGCCGTTCCGCCCCGCCACGGGCCGCAATTTAGCGACTGGGCAAGGTCGGTTTTCGCAACGAATTCATCGGGGATATCACGATGGACGCAAAATCCAGCAAGACAGCCACACTCACCATCGGCAACAAGAACTACGATTTCCCGATCCTGAGCGGCACGGTTGGGCCTGATGTCATCGACATCGCCAAGCTCTACGGCCAGGCCGGGGTGTTCACCTACGACCCCGGCTTCACCTCGACCGGCAGCTGCCAGTCGAAGATCACCTACATCGACGGCGACGCCGGTATCCTCGAATACCGGGGCTACCCGATCGAGCAGCTCGCCGAGCACGGCGACTTCCTCGAGACCTGCTACCTGCTGCTCTACGGGGAGCTTCCGACCCCGGCGCAGAAGAAGGATTTCGACTATCGCGTGATCCATCACACGATGGTGCACGAGCAGATGGCCCGCTTCTTCCAGGGCTTCCGCCGCGACGCGCACCCGATGGCGATCATGGTCGCAGCGGTCGGTGCGCTCGCCGCGTTCTACCACGACTCCACCGACATCAACGATCCGAAGCAGCGCATGATCGCCTCGATGCGGATGATCGCGAAGGTGCCGACACTGGCGGCGATGGCTTATAAGTACACCATCGGCCAGCCCTTCGTGTATCCGAAGAACTCGCTCTCCTTTGCCGAGAACTTCCTGCAGATGTGCTTCGCGGTGCCGTGCGAGGACTACAAGATCAACCCGGTGCTCGCCGACGCGCTCGACAAGATCTTCATCCTGCATGCCGACCACGAGCAGAACGCGTCGACCTCGACGGTGCGTATCGCCGGCTCCTCCGGCGCCAACCCGTTCGCCTGCATCGCGGCCGGCATCGCCTGCCTGTGGGGCCCGGCCCATGGCGGCGCCAATGAGGCGGCGCTCGCGATGCTGTCCTCGATCGGAACGGTCGACAAGATCCCCGAGTTCATCGCCAAGGTGAAGGACAAGAACAGCGAAGTCCGCCTGATGGGCTTCGGACATCGCGTCTACAAGAACTACGATCCGCGCGCCAAGATCATGCAGAAGATGTGTCACGCGGTGCTGGCCGAGACCGGCCACGGCGATGACCCGATGCTCAAGGTCGCGCTCGAGCTCGAGAAGATCGCGCTCAGCGATCCCTATTTCATCGACCGCAAGCTCTACCCGAACGTCGACTTCTATTCGGGCATCACGCTGAAGGCGATGGGCTTCCCGACCTCGATGTTCACCGTGCTGTTCGCGGTCGCCCGCACCGTCGGCTGGATCAGCCAGTGGAGCGAGATGATCGAGGATCCGCAGCAGAAGATCGGCCGTCCGCGCCAGCTCTACACCGGCGTGGCGCGCCGCGACTATGTGACGATCGACAAGCGCAAGTAAGCTTCGTCCGTAACGACGATCCGAGACGGCGCCATCAATCCTGATGGCGCCGTTTTCGTTTGCCCCGCGCAACTTCGGTCGCCAGCGCATCGAGGCGCGGCAGCCACAACGCGCGGAACCGGTCGAGCCAGTCGTCGACCTCGCGCAGCCGTCCCGGCTCCACGGCATAGATGCGGCGGGTGCCGTCGGCGCGCACCGACGCGAAACCGGCGTCCCGCAAGATCCGCAGCTGCTGCGAGACCGCCGATTGGGTGATGCCGAATTCGCGCTGCACGACGGCAACGACATCGCCCGAACTGTGCTCTCCGGTCGCCAGCACCTCCAGAATGCGCCGGCGGACGGGATCGCCGAGAATGTCGAAGGCGTGCACGGCCGCTAGCCTCCGCCGCCCGGCTCGGGCTCACCCAGGTAGAACGCCGTCGTGTTGGCCCCGGCCCTGCGCGCCGCCGCCTCGTCCGTACCTGCCTTGATCGAGGCGCTGCACCAGTCCGCGCTGCTGCGGCGGATGAAATCCCTGCCGTCTTCGGAGCCGGGCCACGCTTCCGCGGCGGCGCGATCGAATTGCCCGCCAGGGCCCGCGGCGACGTAGAGCGCGAGCCCGATCAAAGCGAGGTCCCAGCCGACACCGACCGCGCCGGGTCCGTAACGATCCCAGAAGTCGCCCTCGATCAGCGAGAGATGCTCCAGCTCGAGCCGTGTGCCGCCGGCACCAACGTCGGCCAGGGTCACCGTGACCCAGCTGACGGTGCCCATCGCTTCCCAGGTCACGGCAAGCCGGCGCGGCGGCTCGCACGTCGTGATCTCACCGCCCGCCTGCCCCTGGAACTGGTAGCGGCCACCAGGCTTCAGATCGCCCGAGATCGGCAGGAACCAGCGCGGAATCCGCTCGGGGTTGGTCAGCGCGTCCCAGAGGTCCGCGATGTCGGTGTCGTAGCTGCGGGTCGCGATCACCGCCCGCGCAGGCTTGCCGTCGCGTTCCCGGACGGCGACTTCGCGAACGACGGCTCCGACATAGGCGACAGGATCGATCCTCATGGCAGGCTCCACCTTAATATTAGCTTAAGCTAATATTAGTATGGTCTAAATATTCGAGGCAAGCGGAACCGTTGCGGCCGTATGTCGCCGCTGACGCGGTCATGATCGACGGCTAGGTCGAATGCCGGCCCATTTCCGTCAGCACGATATCGGCGGCGCGGACGCTCGGCGGCTGGTCGCCGGTCGACATCTTTCCGTCCATCGTGGCGAACGCCACGAGCTGCCGCAATCGCTCGGGCGAGTCCGCGAGCACATCGGCGAGCGCCGGCACGAGCTTGTCCGGCGTGCAGTCCTCCTGCAGGAATTCGGGGATGATGTCGCTGCCGATCACGAGATTGGCGAGGATCACCGACGACACCCGAATGGCACGGCGCAGGATGAATGCCTCGGCAGCGCCGACGCGATAGGCCGTCACCATCGGAATGCCTGACAGCGCGAGCTCCAGCGTCACCGTGCCTGATTTTGCGAGCGCGGCGCGTGCCACGCGGAAGGCTGCGCGCTTCTCCGTCTCGCCGATCGCAAGGCGCGGCACCACCGGCCACGATGCGACGCCCTCGCGCACCATCGCCTCGAGATGCGGCATGGTCGGCAGCACGAGCTCGAATGGCGTTTGCTTGCTGAGCTGGCCGAGCGCCGCACCGAACAGCGCCAGATGATGCCTGATCTCGCTGCGCCGGCTTCCCGGCAGAACCAGCAGGACCGGCGGCTGCGCATCGCGCCGCCTCTGCTCCTCCTCGTTCGGCCGGAGCGAAGCGAACTGCTCGGTCAGTGGATGGCCGACATAACTGCACGGCGGTCCCTGCAGCTTGCGATATTCCTCAGGCTCGAACGGCAGCAGCGCGAGCACGTGATCGACATAGCGCCGCATCGCGCGCGCCCTGCCCGGCCGCCAGGCCCAGACCGATGGCGACACGTAGTCGACGATCGGGATGTTCGGGTTGCGGGCGCGAACGCGGCGCGCGACGCGATGCGTGAAGTCAGGGCTGTCGATGATGACGAGCATATCGGGCGCGTCGGCGAGCACGGCATCGGCAGTGCGGCGGATCAATCGCAGGATCTTCGGCAATTGCTTGACGACGGCGGCAAAGCCCATGATCGAGAGATCTTCGATCGGAAACAGCGGCTCGATGCCCTCGGCGGTCATCGCCCGGCCACCGACGCCGGAAAATTGCACGGCATCGCCGAGCCGCTGGCGCAGCACCTTCATCAGCGCCGCACCGAGGCGGTCGCCGGATTCCTCGGTCGCGATGAGAAAGATCTTGCGGCCGGTGCTGGGACTGTGCGCCTGCATCAGCCGGCCAGTCCGATGACAAACAGCCCTTTGGCATCCGCAGCCTCGATCAGGGCCTGCGGCTCGGCGGCCAGCGTGTTGCCGGCGATCACCGCGATCCCCGCGATGCCCGCCGCCGCCGCGCCCTCGACCGTCCGCGGGCCGATGGTCGGTAGATCGAAGCGCAGATCCTGCTTGCTCTTCGGCGCCTTCACCAGCACGCCGCGGCCGGCCTTGGCGCGAATGCGGCCCTCGGCGCGCAGCCGCGCCACGCGCGCCAGCAATCCGTCGGTGCCCTCGATATCCTCGACCGCAACCACGTGGCCGTCGATCACGACAGCTGCCTGGCCGATGTCGAACGGGCCGAGCGCGTCGAGCACGCCGCGTCCGCGCGCGATATCGGCGAGCGCGGTGCTATCCGGCGTCGTGCGCGTCACGGCGCCCTCAGGCATCAGGAGATCGGGCGCGACATCCTTGATGCCGACCATGCGGAAGCCCTGCTGCTCGAGGATGCGGCCGACGCTCGACAACAAATGATCGTCGCCGCCGCGGAACGCACGCACGACATGGCCGAGCAGCCGCAGCGTACCCCAGTCGAGCCGGATCTCCGACAGCGCGGGACGCACCAGGGTGCCGATGAAGATCAGGTCGCGGCAGCCTTCGTCGCGGAACAGCCGGGTCGCGCGTCCGAGCTGGCCGACCGAGATCCAGCGGTGACGAAACCGCTGCGCGCGCGCCGGATCGCAGGCACCGCGCAGCGCGAACAGCACCGGCGTGATGCCGCGCGCGGTGAGCTGATCTGCGACCGCGAACGGCATGGCGCCGCCGCCGGCGATCACGCCGACCGGCGAGGAAAGCGAGGGAGCCGCTGACGTCATGCTGGCGGCCATCCCCTGCTCAATTGACGTCGGCGGGAAGACAGAGCGGCCGGAGCTTGCCGCCCTCGATGAAGGCAAGGATTTCCGCGATCGCCGGATCCTCGGCAGCCAGCGGCTGCACCGAGGCCAGCCGTTCAGCGAAGATGCCGGGGCCGTGGAACAGCTTTTGATAGAACGCACGCACCACAGCCAGCCGCGCCTTGGTGAACTGGCGCCGCCGCATGCCGATGATGTTGAGTCCTTCGAGCACCGCGTACTGACCGTTGGCCAATCCGAACGGGATGATGTCGCCGCGCACGCCGCAGACGCCGCCGATCATCACCTGCGAGCCGACGCGGGTGAACTGGTGCACCGCCGACAGGCCGCCGATATAGACGAAGTCGCCGATCTCGCAGTGGCCGCCGAGCGTCGCCGACGTCGCGAAGATCACGCCGTTGCCGACCATGCAGTCATGGCCGACATGGCTGTTGTTCATGAAGAAGCCGCGATCGCCGACGCGGGTAAGCCCGCCGCCCTTGACCGTGCCGACGTTCATCGTCACGCCTTCGCGGACCGTGCAGGCCTCGCCGACTTCGAGACGGGTCGGCTCGCCGCGATAGCTCAGATCCTGCGGCGGCCCGCCGAGCGCGGCAAACGGCGAGATGACGCAGCCGGCGCCGATCTTCGTGTGGCCGCTGATCGTGACATGCGCGATCAGCTTGCAGTTCTCGCCGAGCACGACATTGGGGCCGATGACGCAGTACGGACCGATCTCGGTGCCGGCCCCGATCACAGCGCCATCCGCAATCCGCGCAGTGGGGTCGATCATGCTCATGAAGTTTCGATCCGGAATTCGTTAACGGCGCCAAGGTGCTATCAAGACGCGATGCTGTCGATTTGGGCGGTCGTTAGCGCGACTTTGCCCGCCCTGTCCAGTGACGTATCATGACGGCCTGTTGCAAACGAGAAGGTCGCAACCGACAGATGGTCCGGGCCGGCGCGCTGATCCTCAGCCTGTTATCTCTGCCGATCGGTCCGGAGACGGCCGATCTCGGCAATAGCACGACCGTCGATCTCTCGACCTTCGAATGCCGCGACATCAATCGCAGCACGATCGTCCAGCGGGTCTGCTACAGCGCAAGCGAGCGCACGCTGCTGGTCGCGGTACGAGGCAGCTACCAGCACTATTGCAACGTCCCCACTGAGACCCACGATGCGCTGATGAACGCATCCTCGATGGGCGTCTACCTCAATCGCGTCCTGCGGATCGCAGGCGCGGACGGCCGCTATGCCTGCACGACGTCGTGACCTGAGTAGCGCGCTTTAATCCGTCAGCATCGCACCGACATCGGCCTCGGCGACGACCTGGCCGTTGACCTTGGCATCGCCGTGAAACCACCACATCGTCTTGCGGCGGCCGAGCGAGCGCATGTGGTATTCGATGGTGTCGCCGGGCATCACCGGCTTCCTGAACTTGCACTTGTCGATGGTGAGGAAATACACCGCGCGCGGCTTCTCGGTGCCTTCGACCGACTTGATGCCGATCACACCGGCGGTCTGCGCCATCGCCTCGATCATCATCACGCCCGGGTACACCGGACGATCCGGGAAATGCCCCTGGAACGGCGGCTCGTTGAACGTGACGTTCTTGATGCCGATACCGCTGTAGTCGGTGCGGATCTTGATCACGCGGTCGATCAGCAACATCGGAAAGCGATGCGGGAGCGTCTTCAGGATATCGTTGATATCCACGAGCTCGAATTTGACCGGTGCCTCCTCCATCACTCCTGTTCCTTGCCTTTGGTTTCGTTGTCGCGCACCAGGCGCTCCACCGCGATAATTTCCCTGAACCACTGCTTGGTCGGCTTGGCGAAATGCCCGCCCCAGCGACCGTTGGCCGGAATGTCGTCCTTGACCGCGCTCATCGCCGTCACCTGGGCGCCGTCGCCGATCTTGAGGTGGTTGTTGATACCCACCTTGGCGCCGAGCGCAACATTGTCGCCGATCGTCAGGCTGCCGGCGAGGCCGATCTGGGCCGCGAGCAGGCAGTGCCGGCCGATGGTCACATTGTGGCCGATCTGGACCTGGTTGTCGATTTTGGTGCCCTCGCCGATCACAGTGTCGCGCAGGGAACCGCGGTCGATGGTCGAGGCGGCGCCGACCTCGACATTGTTCTGGATCACCACGCGGCCGGTCTGCGGCACCTTCACGTGGCCCTTCGGCCCGAAGAAGATGAAGCCGTAGCCGTCCTGGCCGATATTGCAGGCCGGATGGATCAGCACGTTGTTGCCGATCAGCGCGAACTGGATGGTGGTCTTGGCGCCGACATTGCAGTCGCGGCCGATCTTGACGTCGGCACTGATGACAGCGCCGGCGCCGATGATGGTGCCGGCGCCGATCTCGACCCGCGGGCCGATCACGACCAGGGGATCGACGATGACGCCGTCCTCGAGACGCGCGGTGGGATCGATGATCGCCGACGGCGCGATGCCCTCGGTGCCGAACCAGGATTGCGGCCGCAGCGCGTCGCATGCCATTCACGGGCGAGCTCGACGAACACCTGGAACGGCTTGGCGGCCCGCAGCACAGCGGTGCCCTTCGGTACCTGCGCCTCGAAGCGCGGGCTGACCAGACAGGCGCCGGCCTTGGTCGTGGCGAGCTGGTCGGCATATTTGAGATTGTCGAAAAAGGCGAGATGCATCGGACCGGCCTCGTCGAGCGAGGCTAGCCCCCTGATCTCAAGCGCGCCCCTCGCGGGGTCGACCAGTTGCGCCTTCGTCAGCGTGGCTATTTCAGCCAGCGATGACGAAGGAGGACTCTTGAAGAAGATCGGCTGCGCCATTCCATCCGTCGCAGTCCGGTCGGGCAGCGGTGTTAGAAGGTCGTACCGCCACCAAACCGGAATTCTTGCACGCGGTCATACGCCCCCTTGGTCAGCGGCACGGCGTAGTCGAAGCGCAGCGGACCAAACGGCGACTGCCAGATCAGACCGACACCGACCGAGGTACGGACAACCTTGCTGTCGTCATAGCTCAGACCAAGGCAGGTGCCCGGAGTCGGCGGGTTGTTCGTCGGCTTGATGCAGCCGGGCTGGTTGACTTCGCCCGTCGCCGCCCACGAGGTCGGGCCCTTGTAGTCGTACAGGCCGCCGGCGTCGGCATAGACCGCGCCCTTGAGCCCGACTTCCTTCGGCAGGAACCAGAACGGCATCTGCAGTTCCGCCGACACGCCCCAGTACTTGGTGCCGCCGATGGCGTCCATGGTGCCGTACGGGTTGATGTCACGCGGACCGATGCCGTTCGGCGCGAAGCCGCGGACCAGGTTCGGACCCATCTGGAAGTGATCGAGCATGCGCAGATCCTGGCTCCCGAGCTTGTTCAGGATGCCGCCCTGGGCATGGATCACGCCGACGATGTCGGAGACCAGCGGGGTGTAGTACTTCGCGTCGATCGCGCTCTTGATGTAGCTGACGTCGCCACCGACGCCGGCGAAGTCCTGCTTGAAGTCGACGATCAGACCGTCGGTCGGGTTCTTGTTGTTGTCGAGGGTGTTGTAGTTGAGCGTGTAGCCCAGCGCCGACGTCAGCGTCTTGCCACCCGCCAGTTCCTTGCGGACCGGCAGCGAGGCCTCGCCGTCGAAGAAGCAGCCGAGACCATTGGTCGACACCAGGCTGATGCCGTTCAGGTTCGCATAGGCCGGGCTCGGATTGAACGCCGGATTGGGCGTCACACCGTCGGCCAGGAACGGCACGTTGTTACAGTTGTTCAGCGTCGACGGCAGGGTGATTTCCTGCTGATAGATCGAATAGCGCAACTGCAGCGACAGGTCTTCCCGCAGGCTGAAGCCGAGCCGCGGGCTGAAGCCCAGCGTCTTGGTGCCGTAGGCGATGTAGCTGTTGGACAGCTGCTGGCGCTGGTAGAAGTCGAGGCCGAGCGCGACGCGGTAGTCGAGCAGATACGGCTCGACGAACGACAGCGAGTAGCCGCGGGCGTACTGGCCGTAGGTCACCGACGCCTTGGCGAATAGGCCGCGGCCGAGCAGGTTGCGCTCCGAGACACTGACTTCAGCCAGCGCGCCGTCGGTGGTCGAATAGCCGCCCGACACCGAGAAGTCACCGGTCGACTTCTCCTCGAGATCGACGATCAGGATGACGCGATCGCTGGAGGAGCCCGGCTCCGTGGTGATCTTCACCGTCTTGAAGAAGTCGAGGTTCTTCAGCCGGCGCTCGGCACGATCGACCAGCGCTCGGTTGTAGGCGTCGCCTTCCGAGATATCGAATTCGCGACGGATCACGTAGTCGCGCGTGCGGCTGTTGCCGCGGATGTTGATGCGCTCGATGTAGGTGCGCGGACCTTCGTCGATCGCGAAGGTGATCGACACGGTGTGATTGTCGAAATTGCGATCACCGCGCGGCCGGACCACCGCGAACGCGTAGCCGCGGCGGGACGCCTCGATCTGCATTTCTTCGACGGACTTCTCCAGCGCCTCGGCGTTGTAGAGCGAGCCGACATTGACGCGCGAGTACGAGCGCAGCGCGTTCGGATCGAGCGTTGCGATCGACGAATTGAAGTTGACGGCCGCGACACGATACTGCTGGCCCTCTTCGATCTTGAAGGTAACCAGGAAGCCCTTCTTGTCGGGATCGTATTCGGTCAGCGCGGCCACGACCTGGACGTCGGCATAGCCGTTCTTGAGGTAGAAGCGGCGCAGCAGGTCACGGTCGGCCTCGACCCGGTCGGGGTCATAGACGTCGTTGCCGCCGAGGAAGCTCAGGAGATTCGATTCGCGGGTCTTGATGACGTCGCGCAGACGGGACGCCGAATAGGCATTGTTGCCCACGAACTCGATCGACCGCACGCCGGTCTTCACGCCTTCATTGACCTCGAAGATCAGGTCGACGCGGTTGTTCGGCTGCTCGATGATCTGCGGATTGACCCGCACGTCGTAACGACCCGAGCGACGGTAGATTTCGGCAATGCGCAGGGCATCCGACTGAACCATCGGGCGCGAGAAGGTGCCACGCGGCTTGGACTGGACTTCGGCGGTGAGCTGCTCGTCCTTGACCTTCTTGTTGCCCTCGAAGGCAACGCGACCGATCACGGGATTCTCGACCACGACCACGACGAGGCGCCCGCCCCGCTGATCGATATGGACGTCCTGAAACAGCCCGGTCTCGATCAGCGCCTTCAGACCGTCGTCGATCTGCGCCTGACCCAGCCGGCCGCCCGGTCCGGGATGAAAATAGGAGCGGATGGTTTCGACTTCGACGCGGCGGTTCCCCTCCACCGTGATCGAATCGACCGTCTGCGCATACGCAGGCGCAGACACAGCTACGGCCGCCAAGGTGGCCGCCACTGGCGCGGCGAACATGACCAAGGCGGCAAACAAGCCCCCCCTCACTCGCATTCCAAACATCATGCGCAACGCGCCCTTATCTTAGCAATGCCGGACCGTTCCCCAACGGCCCGACAGATTCCCAACCTGCCGCTCAGCTTGTAGCCAACTTTGCCAAGGGGGCAAACTTCCTACAGCTGAACATTTCGTTTTCGTTCCAAGACGTTGCCCATCGGCAACGCCACAAAAAAGCCCGTTTCAGGACCCGGCGATCCTGAGGATGTCGTTGTATGTCGCAAACACCATCAACATCAAAACCAAACCCAATCCGATTCGGAAACCCACCTCTTGCGTCCGCTCCGACAGCGGACGACCACGAAGCGCCTCGGCGCTGTAGAACAGAAGGTGTCCGCCATCCAAAAGCGGGATCGGAAACAGGTTCAGCAGCCCGATCGAGACCGACAGGATGGCGCAAAGGTTGACCACGAACTGGAAACCAGCGCTCGCGGCCTGCCCCGACAGCTTCGCGATTCCGATGACACCGCTCACCTCTCCCGGATTGCCGGTCCCAACGAACAGCGACCCCAGGAACTTGAAGGTGCTGGCAATGATGTACCAGACCTGCTCGACGCCGATCTTCAAGGCTTCAAAGACGCCGACCGGAGCACTGGAGGCTTCGCCAACCTGAGCCTTGTGCTCGATTCCGAGCACACCGATTCGGTGCGCATTGCCGAAGGGGTCCTTGACCTCCTTGAGCGCCGGCGTCGCCTTGAGCGCGACGACCGCGCCATCCCGCTTCACTTTGAAGCCAAGCTCTGAACCAGCGTTCGAAGCTACGATCCGCTGCATGTCGGCAAAGCTCTGGATCGTGCTGCCGTCGATATCCACGACGACGTCACCGACCTTGAAGCCTGCATTCGCGGCGACGCTTTCGGCCACCAGGCCGTCGACCCGGGCGATCGTGCTCGGCTTGCCGTAATACAGCGCCATGCCCGCGAAGATCAGGGCGCCGAGAATGAAATTCGCGATCGGACCGGCCGCAACGATGGCGGTGCGCCTTCCGACCGACTTGTGATGGAAGCTGCCTTCGCGCTCTTCCGCCGTCATCGCGGCGAGCGATTCGGTCGACGGCGTCGATGCCTCGCTGTCGTCGCCGAAGAATTTGACGTAGCCGCCGAGCGGTATCGCCGAGATCTTCCAGCGCGTGCCGTGCCGGTCATTGAAGCCGGCAAGCTCCGGCCCGAAGCCCAGCGAGAACGTCAGCACCTTCACGCCAGCCCAGCGCGCGACCAGAAAGTGGCCGAGCTCGTGAAAGAAGACGACGATGGTCAGGACGAAGAGAAAGGGAACGATATAGCCGAGGAGCCCATGGCTCAACGCATTGATACTATGAAGAAAATACTCGGGCATCTGACTCCCCTCGACAAGAGCGATTAAGCTCCGTCCCCGACCCTCTAGGTTGCCTTTAAGGCAATTTGAGGCAATAGGGCGGCAGCTTTATTTCGCGCGATATGGTCAACGGAAATCGCATCATCCGCCGAGTGCAGTGGTGGCTGATTCCCCGACCTGATCCAATCATTCATCGTCGCCTCGACCAGCCGGGCGATCGCACCGAACTTGATCTTGCCGGCAATAAACGCAGCGACCGCGATCTCGTTCGCGGCATTGTAGACCGTCGTCGCACCGTGCCCGGCGCGCAGCGCCTCGTAAGCCAGCCGCAGCCCCGGGAAGCGCTGAAAGTCCGGCGCCTCGAAGGTGAGCTGACCGATCTTGGCGAGATCGAGCTTGGCTGACGGGCCGACGACCCGGTCGGGCCAGCCGAGGCAGTGCGCGATCGGGATCCGCATGTCGGGGGTGCCGAGCTGCGCGACCACCGAGCGATCGGAGAACTCGACCATGCCGTGGATGATCGACTGCGGGTGCACCAGCACGTCGATCTCGTCCGGCGCCAGCGCGAACAGATAGGACGCCTCGATCACCTCGAGGCCCTTGTTCATCATCGAGGCGGAATCGATCGTGATCTTCTGCCCCATGCTCCAATTGGGATGCTTCAGCGCCTGCTCCAGCGTCGCCTGCTCGATGTCGGCGGGTGCCCAGGTTCGGAACGGTCCGCCGGACGCGGTGATGATCACCCGCGTCAGTTCCTCGCGATTGCCGGAGGCCAGCGCCTGGAACAGCGCGTTGTGCTCGGAGTCCGCCGGCAGGATGCAGGCGCCGGCCTTCTTGGCGCGCTCCATGAAGATATCACCGGCGCAGACCAGGCACTCCTTGTTGGCGAGTGCAACCGTGGCACCGCGATCGACCGCGGCAAGCGCAGGTTTCAGTCCGGCAGCGCCGCTGACCGCCGCCATCACCCAATCCGCAGGCCGAGCGGCCGCCTCGATGATCGCGCTCTCCCCGGCCCCGCATTCGATCCGGGTTCCGGCCAGCGCGTCCTTCAGCTCTGACAGCTTCGCCGGATCGGCAATGGCGGCGAACCGCGCACCGAACTCCTTGGCCAGCTTGGCGAGGCCCTCGACATTGCTGTTCGCGGTCAGCGCCTCGACCTGGTAACGATCGCGCGCGCCACGCAGCAGATCCATCGTGCTGTCGCCGATCGAGCCGGTGGCACCGAGGACGGTCACGGTCCGCACGGCGGATGCCGCCGCGGCCTTGTTGTTACGCAACGGAACAGCGCTCATCTCATCACCAAACCATAAGACCGCGCCCGACGCCATCGGCACCACCGCGGAGAAAGCCGAAAATCGCCGCCACAATGACGGCTGCGACAAATCCGTCCAGGCGATCCAGAAGGCCGCCATGGCCGGGAATAATGTGACTGGAATCCTTCACTCCGAACCGCCGCTTCACAGCGGATTCGAAGAGATCGCCAAGCTGCGAGACCACCGACAACATGGCTCCGAGCAATAGCAGCGGACCGGTCGTCCCGATCTCGAAGGCGGCAAAGCCGGCGGCAACAAGCAGGCTCGCCACGAAACCGCCAGCCGCGCCGGCCCAGGTCTTCTTCGGACTGACCTGCACCCACAGCTTCGGCCCGCCGATGCTGCGGCCCGCGAAATAGCCGCCGATATCAGTGACCCATACGATCAGCAGCACGAACATCAGCGCGGCAAAGCCCTTCGCCGGATCATGGCGCAGCAGCACCGATGCGATCTCGGCCCCTGCCGCATAGAGCAATCCCGCAATCGCCCAGTTGCGTCGCGCACCCGATGTCAGCGCCACAACGACCGCACCGACCGCGAGCACGACCAGTGCCGCATCGATACGGCCCGCCATCAGGCAAAGTCCGGCGAGCAGCAACGCAACCACGCCGGGCACCACGACGCGGAGCTCGCGTCCGAGCCCGGTGACGGCAAGCCATTCCGCGAACAGGCCGACCGCAACAAGCGTCACCAGGAGCGACCAGGCGATGCCGCCCATATAGGCCAGTGCGATCGCGACCGGCGCCAGCACCACCGCCGCAGCCACGCGCATCACGAGGTTGCGCGACCCCTGCTCGCCGGCTGCCGGCGGCTGCTCGCTTGCTGCCGCCGACGCGGCCTCGCCCTCGGTCACGAGCCGGTTTTCGCGGCGAGCCCGCCGAACCGGCGCTCGCGCTTGCCGTATTCCGCAATCGCGCCTTCGAGTGCCGCCTTGTCGAAATCCGGCCAGTGAATCGGCACGAACACCAGCTCGCTGTAGGCGGCCTGCCACATCAGGAAGTTCGACAGCCGCTGTTCGCCGCTGGTGCGGATGATCAGATCCGGATCGGGAATATCGGGCGCATCGAGATATTGCCCGAGCGTGTCGGCATCGATGGAGTTGGCGTCCCGCTTGCCGTCGGCGACCTCGCGCGCAAGGCGCCGGGCTGCGGCAGCGATCTCCGCCCGCGAGCCGTAGTTGAAGGCGACCACCAGGTTGAGCTTGACGTTGTTCCGCGTCAGCTCCTCGGCCTCGCTGAGCAGCGCGCAGATGTCGGGGTCGAGCCCGTCGCGTTCGCCGATCACCCGCACCCGCACCCCGTCACGATGCAGCGTCGCCAGATCGTTGCGGATGAAGCGGCGCAGCAGGCCGAACAGATCGCCGATCTCGGTGGCGGGCCGCGACCAGTTTTCCGAGCTGAAGGAAAAGATCGTGAGATAGAGGATGCCGAGTTCATGGGCGGCACGCACCACGCGGCGCAGCGCCTCGACGCCGCGGCGATGGCCCTCGACGCGCGGCAGGCCGCGCGAAGCGGCCCAGCGCCCGTTGCCGTCCATGATAACAGCCACATGCAACGGACTGCCGGAGCGATCCGGTCCGTCAGTTGCTGGGGCGGCGGCGTTCGACATCGGCTGGTTCCCGTAGGCCTTCAGACCGTCAGGATTTCCTTTTCCTTGGCAGCAAGCAGCTGATCGACTTCGGCGATCACGCCGTCGGTCGCCTTCTGCACCTCGTTCGACAGGCGCTCCTGGTCGTCCTCGGAGATCTCGTGATTCTTCTCAAGCTTCTTGATGACGTCGAGGCCGTCGCGGCGGACGTGGCGTACCGCGACCTTGGCCGCTTCGGCGTATTTGTGCGCGACCTTGACGAGCTCCTTGCGGCGCTCCTCGTTGAGCTCGGGGATCCGCAACCGCAGCACCTGTCCTTCGGTCGCCGGCGACAGGCCGAGGTTGGAGTCGACGATTGCCTTCTCCACCGCCTTGACCATCGTCTTGTCCCAGACCTGCACCGAGAGCAGGCGCGGCTCGGGTACGCTGATGGTCGCAACCTGGTTGAGCGGCATATGCGAGCCGTAAGCCTCGACCTGGACCGGCTCGAGCATGGACGCCGCGGCGCGGCCGGTGCGCAGGCCACCGAGCTCGTGCTTGAGCGATTGTGCGGCGCCCTGCATGCGGCGCTTCACGTCGTTGATGTCAAAACCAGCTGCGGCCATGACGTTTCTCCCTTCACTAGAAACCGGCTATCGACGCCCTCGGGTCCAGAGTCTGGACCCGGCGGCGCGGCAATCAGCCGGCGACGACCGTGCCGTGTCCAGTACCGCGCAGAATCGCACCGATCGAACCGGGCTCCGCGATCGAGAACACGATGATAGGCAGCGACGTCTCGCGGGCAAGTGCGAAAGCAGTCGCGTCCATGACCTTGTAGCCGCCCTCGATCGCCTGCGAATGGGTCAGGCGGTCGAAGCGCTTGGCTTTGGGGTCCTTCTTCGGATCGGCGCTGTAGACGCCGTCGACATTGGTGGCTTTCAGCACCGCCTGCGCGCCGATCTCGGCCGCACGCAGCACGGCGGTGGTATCGGTGGTGAAGAACGGATTGCCGGTTCCGCCACCGAGCAGGACGATGCGTCCCTCGGCGAGATATTTGTGCGCTGCACTACGGGTGAACAGCTCGGAAATCTCCGGCATCACGAATGCCGACAAGGTCCGCGCCGGGGTCCCCTTGCGCTCGATCGCCGCCTCGAGCGCGAGGCAGTTCATCATAGTCGCAAGCATGCCCATGGTATCGCCGGTCGGCCGGGACACGCCGCGCGACGACACCTCGACGCCGCGGACGATGTTGCCGCCGCCGATCACGACGGCGACCTCGATCCCAAGATTGCGGGCCGCGATCAGGTCGTCGGCGACGCGATCGACCGTCGGTTGATCGATACCGAAGCCGTGGGAGCCGGCCAGATATTCGCCGGACAGCTTGATCACCACGCGACGATAGATCGGCTCGGCCATGATGCGATCGCTTTCTTATCCCGCGCAGGCAGGCTTCCGGCGGGTACGCCGGACGCCCGGTGTCAGCGGTTACTTCTTGCCGCTGGCGGCCGCGACTTCGGCGGCGAAGTCGCTTTCCTGCTTCTCGATTCCCTCACCGAGAGCATAGTTCACAAAGCCAGCGATTTTGATCGGCCCGCCGACCTTACCCTCAGCTTCCTTCACCGCCTGGGCAACCGACTTGCCGCTGTCGTGGATGAAAGCCTGATCGAGGAGGCAGACCTCCTTGTAGTAGGTCTTCAGGCCGGAATCGACGATCTTCTCGATGACGTTCTCCGGCTTGCCCTGCTGGCGGTACTTGTCGGCCAGCACGTCCTTCTCACGCTTGACGGTCTCCGGATCCAGCCCGGTCGGGTCGAGCGCGAGCGGCTTCGCCGCCGCCACGTGCATGGCGAGCTGACGGCCGAGGGCCGCGAGTTCGTCGGTCTTGCCGGTAGACTCCAGCGCCACGATCACGCCGATCTTGCCGGCGCCATCGATGACGGCGTTATGGACGTAGCTCGACACCACGCCCTTGCTCACCTCGAGCGAGGCAGCGCGGCGCAGCGTCATGTTCTCGCCGATGGTCGCGATCGCGTCGGAGATCGCGGTCTCGACGGTGGCGTCACCGACCTTGGACGCCTTGATGGCCTCGACATCGGCTCCATGCTTCAGCGCGACCTGGGCGATCATCTTGACCAGGCCCTGGAACTGCTCGTTGCGCGCAACGAAGTCGGTCTCGGAATTGACCTCGACCAGCACGCCCTTGGTACCTTGGGTAAGCGCGCCGATCAGGCCCTCGGCCGCGACACGGCCGGACTTCTTGGCGGCCTTGGTGATACCCTTCTTGCGTAGCCAATCCTGGGCCTCCTGCATGTCGCCGTTATTCTCGGTCAGCGCCGCCTTGCAATCCATCATGCCCGCGCCGGTCGACTCGCGGAGCTCCTTGACCATCGCTGCTGTGATCGTCGCCATCGTTCAATGTCCTTCTTGCCTGTAGAGGAACCGCGGCGCCCGATGGCGCCGCTGTCAGCGACAGGGAAATCGTTGTTCGTGGAATGGAAGCGGCGGCCGGGCGAGGCCCGGCCATGCCGCGTAACTTTTATTCCGCTTCGGCGAGCGTCTTGGCCTGAGCGACCCAGGCGTCGGCACGGCTCGGCAGACCGACTTCTTCGCCGATCTTGTGCGCGGTGTCGTGATCGAGCTCGGCGAGCTGCCAGTAGTGGAAGACACCGAGGTCGTTGAGCTTCTTCTCGATCGCACCGGACACGCCGGTGAGCTTCTTGAGGTTGTCGGCAGTGCCACGCGGGCCGGCCAGCCCCTGAAAGCCGGACGGCGCGGCCGCCGGAAGCTCTTCCTGCACCGGCGCAGCCGACGCTCCGATATCGATTCCGGAGTCACCCTGGGCGCGCGAGATGCCGTCGATGGCGGCGCGCGCCACGAGGTCGCAATACAGCGAGATCGCGCGGCCGGCGTCGTCATTGCCCGGCACCACGTAGGTGATGCCCTTCGGGTCCGAATTGGTGTCGACGATCGCAGCGACCGGGATGTTGAGCCGCTGGGCTTCCTGGATCGCGATGTCTTCCTTGTTGGTGTCGATCACGAAGATCATGTCGGGAAGACCGCCCATGTCCTTGATGCCGCCGAGCGAGCGATCGAGCTTGTCGCGCTCGCGCTGCAGCGTCAGCCGCTCCTTCTTGGTGTAGGAGCTGGCTTCGCCCGACGAGAGCACGTCGTCGAGATGACGCAGCCGCTTGATCGAGGCCGAGATCGTCTTCCAGTTGGTCAGCGTGCCGCCGAGCCAGCGCGAATTGACGAAGTACTGCGCCGAACGCTTGGCGGCGTCGGCAACGCCGTCCTGGGCCGAGCGCTTGGTGCCGACGAACAGGATGCGGCCGCCCTTGGCGACGGTATCGCTGACCGCCTGCAGGGCACGGTGCAGCATCGGCACGGTCTGCGCGAGGTCGATGATGTGAATGTTGTTGCGGGCGCCGAAGATGTAATCCTGCATCTTCGGGTTCCAGCGGTGGGCCTGGTGGCCAAAGTGTACGCCAGCTTCAAGCAACTGACGCATAGAAAAATCGGGTAGCGACATAGTGATAATTCTCCGGTTGGTTCCTCCGGAAACGTGTGAGCAGACGAGCCTTATGGCCCGGCTGCCACCGGACGGCCTTTTGAGCCATGTTTCCGTGTGAGATGGCGCGCTATATAGCCTGATTTGCGCCAGAAGCAAGGAAATACGGCCGGTTACCGCGGCCGGATGAGCCCTTTGCACCTGGAACCGACCCGTTTTGGCCCGAATTGGCCCGGTATGGCCCGGCCGGGCAGCCCTACTGCGCCAATTGCAGGTCCGCCAACGTCGTGCGCGCAGTCGCCTCGTCCAATGCAACGAAATCGGCCGGCCCGGGATTGCCGGCGTTCGCAGTCGCGGCCGATGCGACGACGGCACCGACCAAACCTCCCACCAATGTTACTCCCGCGACGGAATCATGCCGCTCGCTCGATTTCACCAGAAAGAAATAGGTGCGGCCCGGCTCGGTTGCGAAGTTGTGCGTGGTCTCGCCGGGAAACATGACCTCACTTGCAACCAGTTGATGCCGGCCGGCGGGACGATCGGCGAACGCATAGGTTCCGATAGCGATCTTGCCGATCGGCTCACCATCGAGCTTCACGTCGCAGGCACAGATCGCCATGCTCAGTCCCTTGCGCTTCTCCTGCAGCACCACGACACGGGAATGTCCCGGCTTCGGTGGCCCAAACTTCTGCGAGGTCGCCGCATAGTCGGTGCCGACACCATCGCTCACGCAGCCCGCCACCATCAACACACCGGCCAGCAAGGCCGCATAACGTCCAAACATTCCGCCCCCGAAATTCCCCTCAGGGCGACCATAGAAAGAAGCACGGTGTGGTTGCAATAGTGCTTAAGCCGAAGTTGGCTTTCCGCAGCGTCGCCGGGATCGTCGCCTACAGCGTCTGCACGTCGACCACGCCAGCGACCGCCTTGATCGCGCCGGCGATCTGCGGCGAGACCTTGTAGCGGCCGGGCAGCTTCATCTCGACCTCGGTTTCGAGGTCCAGCATGATCACCAGCGACACGTCGCCATCGGCCCCCGCCGCGGGTGGCGGCGCAGCGGCAGGCTTCACCGC
>NZ_JACMYO010000142.1 GCF_020889685.1 Bradyrhizobium oropedii | reverse complement strand
CCCGCCGCAGCTCCTGCTCCCGCGACGGCGGCTGCTCCGGCGACCGAACCCGCAAAGGCCGCGAGCAACGTTGCCTCCGAGGATCAGCCGGTCGCCGACAAGCTGCGCGAGCTGCTCGCCAGCAAGACGCTGCGCACCTTCGATCGCAAGAACGAGCGCGCTGCGGCCGAGAAATTCTATTCGGCCCGCGAATACGCGCCGGTCTTCACCAAGGCCGGCAAGCTGACCGACGCCGGCAAGGGCGTGATCGCCCGTCTCAAGGATGCGGCCGCCGATGGCCTCGATGCATCAGACTATCCGGTGCCGGATTTCGCCGCAGCGACGTCACCCGATGCGCTGGCCGACGCCGAATTGAAGCTCGCGTCCAGCATGCTTGACTATGCACGCCAGGCCCAGAGCGGCCGCATGCACTGGTCGCAGGTGTCGGCGGACATCCTCTATCCGGAGCACCCGATCGATCCGGCGGAAGTGTTCGCGAACGTGACCTCCGCGAAGGACGCCTCGGCCGCGCTCGACGGCTATAACCCGCCGCAGAAGCTCTACAAGGACCTCAAGAAGAAACTCGCCGAGCTGCGTGGCCAGGGCGACGGCCCGGTGATCACGATCGCCGACGGCCCCGCCTTGAAATATTTGCCGGCGCGCAAGAAGCAAGCCGCGGTCGAGATGGACGATCCGCGCGTGCCGGACCTGCGCAACAAGCTCGGCGTCACCGAGAATGCCGACAGCACCAAGTATGACGCGACCGTCGCGCGCGCGGTGGAGAGATTCCAGGGCAGCGTCGACCTCAAGCCGACTGGCGTGCTCGACGAGCGCACGGTCAAGGCGCTGAACAATCCGAAGCGCGACCGCCAGATCGACACCGTGATCGTCAACATGGAGCGCTGGCGCTGGCTGCCGCGCCAGCTCGGCGCCGCCAGTCTCGGCAATGCCTATGTGATCCTCAACATCCCCGACTATACGCTGAAGGTGATGCAGAACGGCGCGCAGGCCTGGACCACGCGCGTCGTCACCGGCAAGCCCGGCCAGCATGCGACACCGCTTCTGACCGAGACGATGAAGTACATCACGGTCAACCCGACCTGGAACGTGCCGCCGTCGATCATCTACAACGAGTATCTGCCGGCCCTGCAGCAGGACCCGACGGTGTTGCAGCGCATGGGCCTCAAGCTCGAGCGCAACCGCGACGGCTCGATCCACGTCTCACAGCCGCCCGGTGAAGCCAACGCGCTCGGCCGCATCCGCTTCAACTTCCCGAACAAGTTCCTGGTCTATCAGCACGACACGCCGGACAAGTATTTGTTCGCGAAGGACGAGCGCGCCTTCAGCCACGGCTGCATGCGCGTGCAGAATCCCGATCAATACGCGTCGGTGCTGCTCAACATCGCCGAGCCGAACCAGCACTACACGCCGGAGCGGATCCGCGGCATGTACGGCTCCAGCGAAGTCGACCTGAAATTCCCGACGCCGATCCCGGTCAACATCACCTACCAGACCGCGTTCGTGGACGACGCCGGCAAGCTGCAAATCCGCCGGGACGTTTACGGCCGCGACGCTGCCATGCTGTCGCTGCTCAGGAACAGCCGCGGCAAGGATCTCGAAACGGTGGTGGCGCACGCCCAGCCGAGCTATGCGCGGCCGCCGAGCAGCAGCCTGCCTCCGGGTGTCAACGTCGCCGGCGACAACAGCGGTTTTGGCTCCTCCGGGCCGAACTTCTTCGAGCGCCTGTTCGGGGGATTCGGACAGCCGGAGCCGCAGCCGGTCCGCCGCGGCCAAGCCCAGCAGCAGCGCCGGGTGATCACCCGATAATCTGCTTCCCTGCCTGATTGGCCTAAATTTTGAAGCAAAATCAACGATTTCGCTCAAAAAGCGAGATCGTTTACGTTAACCATTTCGCATCGCCCCCGGGGAACAGGGCTATCTTTTGCCACACTCGCCCAGTTAGTTAAGCCCAACTTGGGGGCGGGTCGGTAAACCTCGGTTAACCCTCCCGCTTTAAGAAAGCGTTCACCGTCTTCCGCAGGGGGTCTGCGAGGATGCCGAGCGAACGCTCGTCGACTGGGTGGGCTCATAGTGCTGGCTGTCTTCGCACGCCGCTTCAAACCGCTGTTGCTGCCTAAGGCCGGGTACCAAGTCGGCCTGACCGCGCTATTGCTGTTGGCGGGCGCCGGATCGGTGCACGATGCGACTGCGCTGAACCAGACCCGCACGCTCTCCTTCCACCACACCCATTCCAACGAAGACCTCACCATCACCTTCAAGCGCGATGGCCGTTACGACGAAGCCGCGCTGAAGCAGCTCAATCATTTCCTGCGCGACTGGCGCTCCCAGGACGAGACGGTGATGGACCGTCATTTGTTCGATATCCTCTGGGAAGTCTACAACGACGTCGGCGGCAAGCAGCCGATCCAGATCATCTCCGCCTATCGCGCCCCTGCCACCAACGCCATGCTCCGCCGCCGCTCCTCGGGCGTTGCGCGCCACAGCCAGCACATGCTGGGGCATGCGATGGACTTCTTCATTCCGGGCGTGCCGCTGGAGCAGATCCGCTACGCCGGCCTGCGCCTGCAGCGCGGCGGCGTCGGCTTCTATCCGACCTCGGGTTCGCCGTTCGTGCATCTCGACACTGGCGGCATTCGCCACTGGCCGCGCATGACCCGCGAGCAACTGGTCAGGGTGTTCCCCGACGGCCGCACCGTCCATGTCCCGACCGACGGCACGCCGCTGAAGGGCTATGAACTCGCCAAGGCCGACATCGAGCGCCGCGGCAATGGCGACGATGCTGCTACGATCAGCAAGCCGACCCTGTTTGCGAAGCTGTTCGGCGGCGGCAAGTCGGGTGACGATGAAGATGAAGGCGCGGCTGCCGTGAACGACAAGCCCGCGCCCACCGTGGTTGCGGCCGCAGCGCCCGCCAAACCTGCTGACACCAAATCCGCCGATCCGATTCCGCTGCCGCGCGCCAAGCCGCAGCAGTTCGCCGCCGCGATCCAGCTCGCCGCCGCCGACGCGCAGCTCGTCCCGATGCCGAAGGCCAAGCCGGCGGTGCAGGTGGTGCAGACGGCCGAGAACGCCGAGCCGCAATCGCCCGCCGACATCATCAACGCCCGCGGCTTCTGGGGTGACGAGGGAGCCGCACCGAAGCAGGCATCGGCCGCGCAGATCGCCGCGCTGAAGGCGCGTGAAGCGGTCGGCGGTACCGATCCGCAGACCACCGCCAGCACGACGGACAGCTTCAACAAGGCGCTGGCCTATGCGCCGGCTGCGTCGTCGCCGGTCGACCGCGCCAACATCGTCGCGGCGACCGCGCCGATCCCGCGCAATGTGCGCCCGGTGCGCAATGCGGCGGCGCCGGCCACCGAAATCAACACTGTCGTTGCGAAGGGCACGCCGGGCCAGGGCGTGATCACGACGTCGGCGCGGATCTCGGCGGCCAAGGGCAACGACATCTGGATGCGCGTCGTGATGCTGGCGCCGAGCGCGAGCAGCGGCATGCTGACCACGGTGCTCGGCGACACCGATATGAACATGATGCGGGCCCACTTCGTGAAGCCGCAGGCCTCCGTCGCCATGACCTTCTCGGAAGATCCGATGATGGGCATGACCTGCGACCACTTCTCGGGCTCGGCGACCGCCCTCCTGACGACCCAGTCCTTCGTGCTGCGCACCGCCTCGCTGCGCTGACTGGTTCTGCTCCAATACCCTAGCCAACAGTGACATTGCGCTGATCCGCACGGACGAGTTGCCCGGCGAGCGGAAGGGGGCGGTCTTAGCGCAGCAACAACCGGCAGCTGCGCGCACGCAATCGTCAAGAAGCACGCGAAAACGTGAGGATGGCCGCGCGGGCGAACGGGCTATATCCCAACCCGGCGCGATTGTGTCGCCACGACAGCGGTCCCCGGCCAAGCGAATGGCACGTCAATTGGCTTCATCATGCATGACAATCATTCACCGGTGCGGATTCCGGCCTCCCGCGTCCGCATTCCTCCCACCTCTGCCTTGCTCGCCTTCGAAGCCGCCGCCCGCCTCCTGAGCTTCCGGCGCGCTGCCGAGGAGCTCGGCCTCACCGCGTCGGCAATCAGCCATCAACTCGGAAGTCTGGAAGCGCAACTTGGCGAGCGCCTGTTCGGTCGGGTCGGCCGTTCGGTACGCCTGACACCGGCAGGAGAGCGTTTTGCCCACCAGGTTCGCCGCGGTCTTGCTGCCATCAACCGCGGCCTCGATGACCTCGCAACTGATGGGCATACGCGCCAGATCAGGCTGAGCGCATCCGCGCTGTTTTCACAGACCGTGCTGGTGCCGCAGCTGCGGGACTTCGCTCGCCGCTGGCCGCACTACGATCTCCGCCTCGAGGTCACCGCGCGAATGGTCGACTTCAACATCGAGCAAGTCGACGCCGGCATTCGCATTGGGCGTGGGCCTTGGCCGGGATTGACGAGAACGCGATTGCTCACCGTGCGGGGCCTGCCGGCGGCGAGCCCATCGTTTCTGGAAGCTCATCCGGTCACGGCTCCTGCCGACCTTTTGGAGCTCCCGCTCATTCACAATGCTTTCTACCCGAGCGCCTGGTCGGACTGGTTCGCCGTCCACGGTCTGTCGATCGAGGATCACAACGCCGGACGCGATGTCACCCTCGACAGTCTCCCGATCGCACTCGAGGCCGCCCAGCACGGCGTCGGCGTGGTGCTGACCATGGATCCGCTGGTGCGCAGTCATCCCGGCTTTGGAACGACTTTGATCGCCGCGGTCGACCCGCCCGCGAGCAGCGAACTGAGCTTCTGGCTGGTGCATCAGGTCGAGGCCGGTGCCGATCCGAAGATCAAGGCCCTCACGCATTGGCTGCGGGATGCAGTACAGGTGATCGCGCCGTCATCGGCAACGCGTTGACGGCGACCGCACGAACGCGATTTGGGCAACTGCTGGACTGCTTGCCCTTATGGCGCGCATCGACTTCGCGGCTATCAGAATGGACATCTCCGCGAGGCGATCCGGCTTTTGCCGCCATTCATGATCCGATCTGCCCCGTCCACATCGAGGGCGGTCGTCGAGGGCCGCAGCTGTCATCGGCGACACGCGTGCCGTGCAGCGCCGCTACGCGCCAGTCGCCCATGGTGAGAACCATCACAACCGAGGAGCGGATCAACGCATGCCGGCAATCAGCGGCATCGTCGGGCGCTTCGAGCCTGACGCGGACCGTCACAAACGCGATCGCCGGCGACCAGGATCGTATGCTCTCGACATCCAGCGATATCCGGCTTCCCCGCAGGCTGGTCGCGAACAGCCAGCCATAGCCTGTCCTGATCTGCGCCTTGCCCTTGTAACGTTCGCCGCTGGCCGCGAGATAGACCGCGTCATCCGTGAAGTGGGACGCGTAGCCGGCTTCATCGCCATCATTCCATGCCGATGCCAATCGGGCGATCGTACCTGAAATGCAACGATATTCGTTCGCCCAATTCCGCGGAGTCACCTGATGCCTCGCATGTTGTTGGAATGACGTGCGGCGGATTTGCTCGGCCGTTCGACGCTCGTACTTTCCCTACCGCACCGGCACCTTCGAAAGAAAACCACCGATCAGGGCAGCGATCTCGTCGACCGCTTCGTCCAAAGCAAAGTGGCCTCCATCGACGATATGCACCTCCGCGTCGGGGACATCACGACGCAACGCCTCTACCTCCCGCACCGAAAAGTTGGGGTCGTACCTGCCCCAGGTTACCAGCACCGGCGGCTTGCTCTCGCGGAGATACTCCTGCCACCTCGGATAGGCCGCGACATTGGTGCGATAATCGTAGAACAGCTCAAGTTGAATTTGCGCCACGCCCGGCCGATTCAAAAAAGCAAGTTCGTCCTCCCAGAGATCCGGGCTATAGCGCTCAGGATGCGGAGAATTTCCGACATGCCGGGCTCGCGTCGCCTCAGGAGAAATCAGCCCCTGACGCACCCGCCCCTCATACGTCGCCCGATCTGCCCAGAAAGCGCGGCGCGGCGCCCATAGCTTGTCGTCGAGGCCGTCATCGTGAGCGACCGCATTCTGAATGATGAGCGCGGTTACCCGTTCAGGATGAGCCAGCGCAAGTCGAAAGCCCACCGGCCCCCCGTAATCGGCGACATAGAGCGTGTACCGATTCAGTCCGAGCGTCTCGGTAAGCCGATCGATGATGCGCGCGATATTGTCGAACGTGTAGTCGAACCGGTCGGGCGGCGGCGCATCCGAGTAGCCAAAACCCGGATAGTCCGGAGCAACGATATGGTATCGATCCGCGAGCAGTGGAATGAGCGTTTCGAACATGCGCGATGACGACGGGAATCCGTGCAACAGCAGGATTGTCGGCGCCGGGCGCGGACCGGCCTCGCGATAGTGGATTTTAAGTCCGTCAACTCTGATACTGTTGTAGACCGTCGTGGTGTGATCTGCGGCGATGCCGGCGCTCAACACCGGCGACATTGACACCGCAGCCAGCGCCATGGCGAGGCACGTCGTCGCCGCAAGCCTCCGCATGAGGCGCCGAAACGCCTTCTCCAGATCGATCATCATGAAGATTCCGGTATTGTTGAGAACCGGCGACAGTGCCGGGTAGGTTTGCGATCGCTGACGCGCCGGCCGGTCCATTGTCCCTGCGTACCAGAGCGTTGATGGGCGCTATTACCATGCCATTCTGATGCCGCCCTTGCCGGCATAGGCCTGGGTCACGTTGGAGAACTCGCCCTCGAAGTTCGCGAACAGCGCCGCGTTGCGAGTAACGTCGAGCTGCGCGCCGACGCTGACCTGGGCGGCATCGCTGGCCGGCCGTGCCCCGTCGGCGATAAAGCTCGCGCCGGGCAGCGACACCAGCGTGCCATTGAGATTGCGCGTCGGGGCGAACTCGTGCACCCACGCCACGCTCGCCTGCGGCGTCAGCGCGAGCCCGTTGGCGAGCTCGATGCGGCGCTCCCCGCGCACCCCCACGAACAGCGGCGCCGACGTGGTGGTCTGCCGCGAGACCGCGAGCCCGAGCACAGCGGGCGCACCGCCGGCAGTCTGGCTGCTCTCCACAAAGCCGTCGCTGTAGAGCTGTGCGATCTCAAACGCCGCGAACGGCGTCACGCGCGCCCCCGCGATGGCGAAGTCGTGTCCGACCTCGAAGCGCGAGCGCAATTGCCATGAATTGAAATTGCCGCGTTCGGTTTCGCCTGCTAGTCCGCCAAAATTGCCGGTGATCCGCGTGGTCTTGTTGCTGAACGACGACACCGTGGTGGCGTTGCTCAGATAGAGCTGCCCCAGCGCCAGCGTGCTGTAGAAACCGCCGTGAACACCGTCGACCTTGCCGCTGGTGGCGCGGCTGTCGACCGCGAAATTGCCTTCGCTGCCGCCAAAAGCGACGCCGACCAGCCAGTTCGGCCACACCTGATAGTCGAGGCCGATATTGCCGCCGAACAGGCTGCTCTTCTGCGCCGCGGTGCCGAGGCCGGCATCGCCCTGCAAGTTGCTGCTTCCGCCGAACGCCGATCCCCACACCCGCCAGGTGCGGTCGAGCCGCGCCGATGCGGGTGCCTTGGTGAACGGCCCGACGCCGGCAGGGGTGCCTTCCGGCGCGTAACCGAGCGCGTCGTTACCGCCGACCACGATGGCATTGCCGCTGCCGTCGCGGCCGGTGCGCCACGCGTTCGCCTGGTCGTTGACCGACGAGGTGAACAGGGAGCTGGCGCGAAACGCCGCAGTCTGCGCACCGGCAAGCCCTTCGCCGGAGATCGAGTCGAAGGCGCTGCGGGCCTGGTCGACCGAGCCGAGCAACACCGCGTTGAAGACGGGATTGGCGGTCGTTACGGGGATCCGATCGAAAGCCCGGCCGACAGCGGTCTGGTTACTGGTTTGGCCAATGCCGGCGAAGCTGACGCTATTGCGGTCGAAGCGCAAGTACACATCATGCGCGTCATAGACGAGAGCCGACGACAGGAAGGGGCTACTGACGTTCGTCGTCTCGGCGGCAAACCTTCCGCTCAGGCTATTTGCCGTCAACACCGTGTAGTTCTGCCCCAGGATGAGACCGCTCGTAGCTACCGTGGCGTTGAGCGTGCCGCCGCCGAGAGCCGCGCTGCCCCGAATTGTCAGTCGGTCGGCTCGATCACCATTGAGGTTGATCCTGTAGATCGAGCCCGGATTGAACATGACATTCCCGATCACCGTGCCATTGCCGCCGAGCGTTCCACCTTGATTCACCGTCACCTGCGAGGCCAGCGTGCTGTTAACGAACAGTGAGCCGGCGTTGATCGTGGTACCGCCGACATAGCGTTGTGTCTGATTGCCTGTCAGCGTCCAGACGCCGCCCTGCGCATTGACCGTCAGTGCCTTGAAACCGGTGAACGACCCGTCATAGGTGTCGATGCCGCTGCCGATCAGTTGCAGCTCTTTCTGCCGGTTTCCATCAAGATCGCTCCCGGCATCGACCTTGCCTGCGATGCTCGACCCCGTTGCGATGGCAAGCGTTGCGTCGCCATTGCTCATCACGACATTGCCGATGATGCGACCCGTATTGGTCACAGTCGAAGTTGCGCCGGGGGGCGTCGCGCTGAAATCGATCGCATACCCCGCCGAACTAATCGTTCCGGCGTTTAGGATCACCGCGCCCTTTTCGGCAAGCACCCCGGTCATGTTGCCGGAAATGGTTGCGCCTGCTGCATTGAAAACCGTCGGCGTCGATTGTTGGAGCAGCGCGCCGGTGCGGATCTGGGATTGTATCGGCGGAGACCGGATGAAAACACCAAAATCCGTGCCTGAGATCACCCCGCCCGTCAGGTTGTTTAGCGATGCATTGAACGTCACCACCGCTACGCGATCGGAGGTGATGGTGCCGGCATTGTTGATCGTGCCAGTATCGACCAGCACACCGGTCGCCGTTCCGGATATCTTGGCGCGGGCGTTGTTGTCTAGCGTGCCCGCCGCCAACTCGACGCCGAGGCCACGAGACCCTGTCCCGGAAATCGTACCTCCGGCAGAATTCGTCACGGTTCCGTGAAACAAACTGACCGCCGTTCCGGCGTTGGCTGCAATCGATCCGGCGTTGGTCAGCATGCTTGCCTCGGCGCCGCCGATCATCACTCCATCGTCACCCTGAATGTTGCCGCCGGTCACGTTGCTGACGCTGCCGCCATTCAACAGAGCGACCGCTGGTGACCTCCCTCCGGCGATGATCACACCACCGTTGCTAACCGTCGTGTTGCCCCCCTGGCTCACGATCACGTTGATCGCCCCCTGATTGTTGATCTTCCAATTTGAACTGTTGGATTGGATGCGGAGTAGCCCAAAGGAGTTGTCGAGGATCTGTGCACCAGCATTGACGTTGACCGTCACCCCGGTCTTGCCCTCAAAATCCTCAATGCCGGCAGTGTCTGGCCTGCCGTCGGAATTCGCGCTGCAAGTGATCACCTGATCGTTCGCCATCGGAGCGACCGCGCTGCACGCTGCCTGCGCACCGTCTGCCAGGCCTACGAGCGACAGCGCGGCGAGAGTGCTTAAGCCGAACTTCTTCATTGCAACAATTTCCTTGTGTCGTACCGCACAGGCGCGACGGACTTTCACCGCGCAAGCCCGGCTATGCCGGTGCGGCCGCGCATAATTCCCAACGGTGACCTGGCGCGACTTCAACCCACGAACACCACGCGCAACAAGCGAAACGCTTTCAACAATGATGAAGCCCGCTCACGGGTTCGGCGCAGCAAGAGACGGATGGAGCAGCACTTCGCGGTGGAAGGCTGCAACCATCGACGCTTGATCGCACGATCCGAGGATCAGGCCGGCAGTCCTGCCTTGAGCAGGCCGGCCTCGTAGCGCGCCCGGTCGGGCGCGCGCTTGTAGTGCTGGGTTGCCAGATGGGCGGCGACCGAGAAGGTCGGCTCGCGCTTCAGCACCTCGGCGGCGTGCGCGGAGGCTGCCACCGCGTTCCCCATCTGCGCCAGGGTCGCGGCGAGGAAGGCGTGATGGGTGTGGTCGGGCCGGGTGATCCGGGAGAACGCCTCGGCTGCGTCGGCGTATTTCTCGGCGCAATAGCAGGCGCGGCCGAGATGGCTCCAGAATCGCTCCGGATGGAACGGATTGAGGCGCATCGCCCGCTTGATCCAGTCGATGCCCTCCTCCGGCCGCCCGAGCCAGGTCAGGAGCTCGCCCTGCTGCACGACGACAAGGTCGTAGTTCGGGTTGAGCGCGAGCGCGCGCTCCTGATGGAAGGCTGCCTTGTCGTGGTCGTCGCGGTTGAGGTTCAGCGCGGCGAGGATCCGGTGCACGTCGCTGTCGTTGTCGTCGAGCCTGAGAGCAATCTCGAGCTCGTCGGCGACTTGCGCGAAGGTCGCGTCGCGATCGTCGCACCAGTTGTAGACCCAGGTCTGGCCAAGCACGCAGGCCCGCCAGGCGTGGGCATGGGCATAGTTCGGGTCAAGCACGATTGCCCGCTCGAGCAGACGCTGCGCTTCCGCATTTTCGTCCCGTGCCGAGCGATGATGCAGCACCTTGGCGGCGAGCACGCACTCATAGGCCGCCATGTTGTCGGTCGGCTTGCGCTTGACACGGTCATGAGCGGCCGCCTCGACCCGCCCCGGGAGCGTCGCCACGATCGCGCGCGTCATCTCGTCCTGGATGGCGAAGATATCGGCAAGCTCGCGGTCGTAGCGCTCGGCCCAGACGTGCCGGTCGGCCACGGCATCGATCAGCTGCACCGTGACGCGGATCCGGCCGCCGGCCTTCCGCACGCTGCCCTCCAGCACATAGTCGACGGCGAATTCCTTCGCGACGTCCTGCACCTTCACAGCCTTGCCCTTGTACACAAAGGTCGAGTTGCGCGAGATCACCAGCAGATCGTGGAAGCGCGACAGCTCGGTGATGATGTCCTCGGTGAGACCGTCGGCGAAGAACTCCTGCTCGGGATCGCCGCTCATGTTGACGAGCGGCAGCACGGCGATGGAGGGCTTCTTGGCGACGACTTGTGTCGCTGCCCCACTCGCCCGCTCGGGAGCGCTCCCGGAATCCGTTTCGAGATGGACGCGGAACACCCTGATCGGGCGCGCGATGTTCTTGACGGTCTGATCGCCGAGGTCCTCGAAGCTGAGGTCTTCCAGGCGATCGCCGACCTGATCGCGGACCGCGCCGGAAATGCAGATGCCGCCGGGTTCGGCCAGCGTCTCCAGGCGAGACGCAACATTGACGCCGTCGCCGAAGATGTCGGCCCCGTCGACGATCACATCGCCGAGATTGATGCCGATGCGAAACTGCATCCACCGCGCCGGCGCGACGTCGGTGTTGCGTTTGGCCATCCGGCGCTGGACTTCTGCCGCGCACAGCACCGCATCGACCACGCTGTGAAACTCGACCAGCATGCCGTCGCCCGTGGTCTTGATGATGCGGCCGCGATTCTTGGATATCGCCGGATCGATCAGTTCGATGCGGTGGGTCTTGAGACGCGCAAGGGTACCCGTCTCGTCAGCCTCCATGAGGCGGCTATAGCCGACCATGTCGGCGGCGAGGACCGCTGCGAGCCTGCGCTCTGGTCCTGGCACGTCCATCTGAACGATCTGCCCGGTTACCTCAGCGGCAGTGTAGCAAATCCCGGGGTTTCACCCAAGCCTCGACAGAAGCCCTGGGCAGGTGCCTTGTGCGGGTGGGGGAGCCTTGAGCGGCTGCCTTGGCGCCACCAGTACCGTCCTCGATTTCGTGACCTATTAGCCTGATCATTGCAGCCGCAATTGACGCAAGCTTAGACCGCCGGAAATGCAGGCTGGCGAAGGCCAGCCTCAGATAGATCGTCCAAGAGCCAAAGATGACCGCAACAGTGACAGGCATCTCGTCCATGGCGACCCGTCAGATCCTGACGGAGCTGAGCAGTGCCTACCAGACGACGACCGGACAGCTGGCCAGCATCGAGTCAGTCGGCGGCGTCGATGCCGCCAAGCGCGTTCGCGCCGGCGAGCCGTTCGATATCGTCGTGCTCGCGGACGAAGCTATGAAGCAGCTCGAGGCGGACGGCTTGCTCAAGCCGGGGAGCTGCACGGGTTTCGCGAAGTCGGCCATGGCGGTTGCGATCCCTGCGCAAGCCAGCCGGCCGGACCTCTCAAGCGAGGCGAGCTTGCGGGCGGCGGTGCTTGCAGCAAGGTCGATCGGATATTCGACCGGCCCGAGCGGCACACACGTGCTCAATCTCCTGAGACGATGGGGCATCGAACAGGCGCTGTCGGACCGGCTGGTCAGGGCTTCGCCCGGCGTTGCCGTAGCGACCTTGGTGGCGCGCGGCGAGGCCGAGCTCGGCTTTCAGCAGCTGAGCGAATTTCTCGACGTCCGGGGCATCGTGGTGGCCGGACCCCTGCCCCCGGAAATTCAGTCCGTCACGCTGTTTTCGTGCGCTGTCTGCGCCGCGGCCGCCAATGAGGCCGGCGCACGCGACCTGATCAAATATCTGACGTCGGCGGAGGCCGATGTGCCCAAGCATCGTTACGGCATGGAACCGGTGTGACGAGGGCCATGAATCGAGGGCCATGACAGGGCGCGCTTCGCGCGCGACCTGATCCCTGTTTTGAGCGACGGCCGAGCGTCATGCGCGAGCCGCCCGACCAAACGCTGACGTCAGAGCATGCCAAGCGCCTGCATGTAGGTCTCCAGGATGGTCTCCTGCTCCTGGCGCTCGTTGGCATCCTGCTTGCGCAGGCGCACGATGGTGCGCAGCGCCTTGACGTCGAAGCCGTTGCCCTTGGCCTCGGCATAGACGTCGCGGATATCGTCCGAGATCGTCTTCTTTTCCTCTTCCAGCCGCTCGATGCGCTCGATGATGGACCTGAGCTGGTCCTTGGCAAATCGCGTTGCGGGCTCATCCTGAACGGCGGCAGACGTGGTGGCCATCGCGTACTCCTGAAATGGCAATGAAATGTCGCGCGAATACGCGCCACGCGCACCGCTTGTCGCGGGCGACCCTCGATTTTGGAGCGCGTTCCGTCAAGGAAACATCGCGCTCATCCACAGCGCGCCCACAGGAGATGCTGAGAGCCATGGAACGGAAGTCACATAGAGTGGGATTTAATGCCCGCTTTGGGCCTTCTTCATCGCCGCAAGCTGCTCCGGCGTCGCGCGGCCCTGATGCTTCGCCTTCCATTCCTCATAGGGCATGCCGTAGACCGCCTCACGGCTCTCGTCCTTGCTCACCGCAAGGCCCTTGGCGTCGGCCTCTTCCTTCATCCAGTTGGACAGGCAATTGCGGCAGAAGCCGGCCAGGTTCATCAGGTCGATGTTCTGCACATCGGTCCGGTTGCGCAGATGATTGACGAGGCGCCGGAAGACCGCGGCCTCAAGTTCCGTTCTGGTTTTGTCGTCAATGCTCATTTTCGTGATCCCGGCTGTGGCGCTCACCATATTGATATCAGGTGGGAATTGTCACAGATTTTGCCATATCGGCGCGCAAAATGGACCCGTTCGGCCAGACTTGCCGCGATCCCACACCGTGGGAGATGGGCGCCCGCCCGTTGACAGTGCCTGCCGGACACGCGAAATCGTCAATGATTTGATATAGCTTCGCTGCATGAGCCCAATAGATTCTCTCGCCTCAGCTCCCCGCAATATCCGCCTGACCCTCGCCGGCCTCCTGCCGGGGCTGGCGCTCGTCGCGGCGTGCCTGTGGACGAGCCCGGCGGCCGCCGATTTCCGGCTCTGCAACAACACATCGAGCCGCGTCGGGATCGCGCTCGGCTACAAGGACGCCGAGGGCTGGACCACCGAAGGCTGGTGGAACGTGTCGTCGCGGACCTGCGAGACCCTGCTGCGCGGCAACCTTGTCGCGCGCTATTACTACATCTACGCTCTCGACTATGATCGCGGCGGTGAATGGTCCGGCCAGGCCTTCATGTGCTCGCGTGACAAGGAATTCACCATCAAAGGCACCGAGAATTGCCTAGCGCGCGGTTTTGACCGCACCGGCTTCTTCGAGGTCGACACCGGCGAGCAGCGTGCATGGACCGTCCAACTGACCGAAGCCAACGAACAACAGCCGCAGAAAGTACCGGGAATGCCGGGCGGCGTCGGCCCGGGAAGCCCCGGAGCGATGCCGGGCCTGCCGAACCCGCCGCCGGGCGCAGCGCCTCCGGGCGCGTCTGGTCTGCCGCCAGCCGCAACGCCCGGAAACAAACCATGAGACGACTGCGCCGAATCAAGATCCTCGCAACGCTCGGCCCGGCCTCCTCCGACAGCGCGATGATACGCAAGCTGTTCGAGGCGGGCGCCGATGTCTTCCGCATCAACATGAGCCACACCCCGCATGACAAGATGCGGGAGTTGGTCAAGACCATCCGCAATGTCGAATCCAGCTACGGCCGGCCGATCGGCATCCTGGTCGACCTGCAGGGGCCGAAGCTGCGGCTCGGCTCCTTCGCGGAAGGCTCGACCCAGCTCAAGAACGGCCAGAGCTTCATTCTGGATTCCGACAAGGCGCCGGGCGACAATAGCCGTGTCCAGCTTCCGCATCCGGAGATCCTCGCCGCGCTCCGCCCGGGCCACGCGCTGTTGCTCGACGACGGCAAGGTCCGGCTCATCGCCGAGGAAACCTCGCCCGAGCGCGCGGTGACGCGCGTGGTGATCGGCGGCAAGATGTCGGACCGCAAGGGCGTCAGCCTGCCCGATACCGATCTGCCGGTCTCGGCGATGACCCCGAAGGACCGCGCCGACCTGGAAGCCGCGCTGCCTGAAGGAATCGACTGGGTCGCGCTGTCCTTTGTGCAGCGGGCCGAGGACGTGCTCGAGGCCAAGAAGATGATCCGTGGCCGCGCCGCCGTGATGGCCAAGATCGAGAAGCCGCAGGCGATCGATCGCCTCGCCGACATCATCGATGCGGCGGACGCGCTGATGGTGGCGCGCGGTGATCTCGGCGTCGAGCTGCCGCTGGAGCGGGTGCCGAGCCTGCAGAAGCAGATGATCCGCATGGCGCGCCGCGCCGGCAGGCCCGTTGTGGTCGCGACCCAGATGCTGGAGTCGATGATCCAGGCGCCGGTGCCGACGCGCGCCGAAGTCTCCGACGTCGCCACCGCCGTCTACGAAGGCGCCGACGCCATCATGCTGTCGGCGGAGTCCGCGGCCGGCAAATTCCCGGTCGAGGCGGTCTCCACCATGAACCGCATCGGCGAGGAAGTGGAACGCGACCCGACCTATCGCAGCGTGCTCAATGCGCAACGTGTCGATCCGGAGCCGACGGTGGGCGACGCCATTGCCGATGCCGCGCGGCAGATCGCCGAGACGCTCGATCTGTCGGCGATCATCTGCTGGACGTCGTCAGGTTCGACCGCAATCCGCGTGGCGCGCGAGCGGCCCAAGGTGCCGGTGGTCGCGATCACGCCGAATCTCGTCACCGGGCGCAAGCTGTCGGTGGTCTGGGGCGTGCATTGCGTGGTGGCCGAGGACGCCCACGATCTCGACGACATGGTCGATCGCGCCGGCTCGATCGCATTCCGCGATGGTTTTGCCAAGGCCGGCCAGCGCGTCATCATCGTCGCCGGCGTGCCGCTCCGCGCGCCCGGCACCACCAACATGCTGCGCATCGCCTCGGTCGGGCCGAACGGCGACGCGCAGATCTGACGATCATTTCCGCCCTGCCGGGCCACGCATCGGCGCGCCCGGCATTGGGCGCAACGATCAGCTCTGCAACGATGCGTCGAGCGTGATCTTGGTGTTGAGCAGCTTCGACACCGGACATCCGGCTTTGGCCTTGCCCGCCAATTCCTGGAATGCCGCGTTATCGGCGCCCGGGATCTTCGCCGATAGCGTCAGGTGTATCGCGGTGATGGCAAAGCCGTCGGCGACCTTCTCCAGGGTCACGTCGGCCTTGGTCTCCATGTGCTCCGCAGTGAGCTTGGCTTCGCCGAGGATCAGCGACAGCGCCATCGTGAAGCAGGCGGCATGCGCCGCGCCGATCAGCTCTTCGGGGTTCGATCCGGGCTTGCCCTCGAAGCGGCTGGCGAAGCCGTAGGGATAATCCGCGAGCGCGCCGCTCTTGGTCGAGATCGCGCCCTTGCCGTCCTTGATGCCGCCCTGCCATTTGGCCGAGCCGTGGGTCGTCGTCATCTGTTGCTCCCTGAGGTTGGTTGAACCCAGCCCGCAAAGCTACAACGCCAATGCGACAGAAGTGTTCGCCGCGTGCTTGGATGTTAGGCGCCGACCAGCGCCTTCGCCGGGGTCGTCGCCTGCACCACGAGACCGCGCGCACGCGCGTCCATCACGCCGACCGCGCGCAGCGCAAGCAGCGTCACGGTCTGCACCGCATCGCGCAGCTTGATCGGATCGTCGAGATTGCTTGGTGCCAGCGGACCGACCAGCGCCTCGTGTAGCGCGCCGAGCAAGGCGGTGGCGGCCAGCGCCGTATCCTGCGCCGGCAGATGCCCGGCACGCACGGCGGCATCGATGCGCATGGCAAGCTCGCCGGAAATATCGCGGCGGCTGGCGAGGCGCGAGGCGGTGACGTCGACATCGACGGGCTCGGCCAGGATGCCCCAGGCGAGCTTGCGCTGCGACAGCACGTGGACTGCGATCGTCGTCACCGCGGCAGCCAGCGCCGACGACGGCCCTGGCGCGGCATCGGCGGCGCGGCGGATCGCGGACAGTTCGTCGCGCGAGACCTCCGTGATCAATTCCGAGATCAACTCGGCCTTCGACGGGAAATAGCGATAGACCGTCCCCGCTGCGACATTGGCCCGCACCGCGACGGGTGCGATCTGCACGGCCGCCATGCCGCCCGCCGCCGCCGCGTCGCGCGCAGCCGACAGGATGGCGCTACGCCGGGCAGCCAGCCGCTTCACGACCTGATGAGTTCGCCGATAGACCATGGCGTTCCGTCCCCCCACCGTGCGCCCCGGCCGGCGCCCACCGGCAGAACACACGCGTCTTCAATGTTTTGAACGATTGATCCCGCAACCGTCTGAAGAAGTGAACAACTATTCAGACTGAATGACAAGCTGGAATTGTAAGGATTTTGCGACAGCCGCATGCCACCCCGGATTGAGCCGGCGGCGCTCCGGCCCAGGAGACGCCCTGACCGACCGGAATCGCCGAGATATCGCCGGCTGCCGGCAATCCGCATGATCGGATCAGGACTGCGATGGTAAATCGCAAGCCAAGATGATTGCTCGCAATCGAGACATCCGATCTCGCGCAGGCCGCGCGATACCGCGGCCGCATTTACCCGAATTTATCGGAAGCCGTGGTCGAGTGCGCCGCTAGCGTCACGCATGGCGTTGCCTCTGGATGTCCCCGGCCGAACCAAGAAAGCGCATGTCACTGTCCGTCACCAGCAGCGTGAGCAGCCGCAATGCGGCGCGAGGACTGCTGCCGCTGTGCGCCGCCGTGGGCGCCTATCTGTTCTATCTCTCGGCCGGCGAGATCCAGCTGCGCGATACCGACACGATGTGGCAGATCAGGGTCGGACAATGGATTCTCGACCACGGCGCGATGCCGACCACTGACGTGTTCTCTTTCACCCGTTTCGGCGAGCCCTGGATTTCGAGCTCGTGGCTGTCGCAGGTGGTGTACGCCCTCGTGTACGGCGGCGATTGGGCCGGGCCGGTCATCCTGACGTCGATCGCGATCGGCGCGACGGTCGCGGTCTTCCTGCATCTGTTGAGCCCGCATTTCGATCCGGCGCGTGCGCTGCTGATCGCCGCGCTGGCGCTGCTGTTGTCGACGATCCACTTCCTCGCGCGGCCGCACATGCTGGCGCTGCCGGTGTTGCTGGCGTTCATCGGCGGCCTGATGTTGGCTGCGGATCGCCGCACCTCGCCGTCATGGTGGCTGCTGCCGCTGATGACACTATGGGCCAATCTGCATGGCGGCTTCGTTCTCGGCCTGGCGCTGATCGGACCGATCGGACTAGAGGCGATCTGGAGCGCGGAGCCCAGCCGCCGCCGTCAGCTCGTCGCACGATGGGGACTGTTCGGCCTCGCCGCCCTCGCTGCGAGCTGCGTGACGCCCTACGGCTGGAATAGCCTCATGGGCGCGACCAACATTCTCAGCCTCGGCAAGCTGCTGACGCTGATCGGGGAATGGAAGCCCGCGGACTTCAGCAAGCCCAGTTTCTTCGAAGCCACGCTGCTCGGCCTGATCGGGCTCATCACCTATCGCAGGCTGACCCTGTCGGTGCCGCGGATCCTGCTGCTGCTCGGCCTGATCTGGATGGCGCTGAGCCACGTCCGCAACATCGAGGTGTTCGCGTTCATCGCGCCGCTGGTGCTCGCCAAGCCGATATCAGAACAATGGGGACATGCAGGCGCCGCCGCCTCCCGCTTCGAGGAGACACGCTCGGTCCCTGTCGTCACGATCCTGGCTGTCATCGCGATGGTGATCGGAGCGTGGGTGACGACGACGATCTTCGTCGCGCAGCATCAGTTCAAGTTCCTACCGGCGTTCTCGCCCGTTACCGCAGTCGACGTTCTCCAGCAGCACAAGGCGCAGCGCGTGTTCAGCACCGCGCCGTTCGGCGGCTACATGGTGAGCCGCGACATGAAGGTGTTCATCGACGGCCGCGCCGAACTGTACGGCGAGCAATTCGTGCTCGACTATTACGCCGCGCTCGACGCCCGCGACGTCGGACAGCTGCTCGACCTGCTCGACAAATACCGGATCGATGCCACGCTGCTGAGCTCGGACTCTCCGGCCGGAAACGCGCTGGACCACCTCAAGGGCTGGAAACGGCTGTACAAGGACGACATCGCCGTCATCCATGTGCGATCGGATGATAGGACCGGCGCAGCGACGCCGGCTGCGACCTCGAACTAGCCTCAACTGCACTGCCTTCACCGTCATCCTGAGGTGCGAGCGGAGCGAGCCTCGAAGGATGAATCGGCCACCAGCCGGGCCGTCGATCCTTCGAGACGCCGCTGCGCGGCTCCTCAGGATGACGGGTTTGAATGCCTTGCGCATCGGCCTCCCCTCCCCTTTTTCCTGCCGCGCTCTCTGTCGGCGCGACCGTGCCGTCCAGCGGCTTGGCGCGACGATGCCACGGCGCTCCAACGGAGGCCAAGCCCATTCGGCGCGGCGATCTCAGCGCTTGCCGCGCTCCTTGACGGGGATCACGAATTTCAGCCCCGACCAAACCGCATCGACGGCGCAGACCTTGATGTCGACCAGGCCGGCCGCGAGCCCGGCCTCGCGCACGGCCCTGTCGTCGAGATCGGTTGCGACGCCCGAGCTCTTCTTCGGCCACGACACCCAGATCATGCCGTCCGGCGCGATCGCCTCCCGGCAGCGCCGCAGCCTGGCGGCGAGCCCCCTCGCCTCGGCGGCGAACAGATGCACGGCATCGAGCGGCGCCCGCGCCGTCTTCGCGATCCGCACTTCGGCGGGCAATGCGCCGACGACATCGCCATAGGGGACGGACAACCCGTCGACAAAAATACAAAAGCCCGGCTTGAGGCCGAGCTTTTGCACAATCGGTTTGCCGGAGCTGCCGGCCATGGCAGGCGCGGCTTACGCCTGCGGCTGCGGCTCCATGCCGGTGTCCGGATCAGGACGCGGGCGCGGCTTGCCGGCCGGCGGCACAGCGGATGCGCGCGGCGTCGACGGCTCCAGCACCGACTCGCGGTTCGGCTTCTTGCCCTTCAGCAGGTCGATGATCTCGTCGCCGGTCAGCGTCTCAAACTCGAGCAGGCCCTTGGCCAGCGCTTCGAGATCGTCGCGCTTCTCGGTGAGAATCTTGGTCGCCTCCTGGTAGCCCTCCTCGACCAGACGCCTGATCTCGGAATCGATCTTCTGGACGGTCGCCTCCGACGCGTTCTGTGTGCGCGAGACCGACATGCCGAGGAAAACCTCGTCCTGGTTCTCGCCGTAGGAGACGGTGCCGAGCTCTTCCGACAGGCCCCAGCGCGTCACCATCATGCGAGCAAGGCGGGTCGCCTGCTCGATGTCGGAGGCGGCGCCCGAGGTCACCTTCTCGCGGCCGAAGATCAGCTCTTCCGCGACACGGCCACCCATCATGATGGCGAGGCGCGAGGTCATCTGCTCCAGCGACATCGAGAGCTTGTCGCGCTCCGGCAGCTGCATCACCATGCCCAGCGCACGGCCGCGCGGAATGATGGTCGCCTTGTGGATCGGATCGGTCGCGACGACGTTGAGGCCGACGATGGCGTGACCGCCCTCGTGATAGGCCGTCAGCAACTTCTCTTCCTCGGTCATGACGAGCGACTTGCGCTCGGCGCCCATCATCACCTTGTCCTTGGCCTCTTCGAACTCGGCCTGCGTCACCATCCGCTTGTTGCGACGGGCGGCGGTCAGCGCAGCCTCGTTGACGAGGTTCATCAGGTCGGCGCCCGAGAAGCCCGGCGTGCCGCGCGCGATGGTCTTGAGGTTGATATCCGGCGCCAGCGGCACCTTGCGGACGTGAACCTTGAGGATCTGCTCGCGACCGACAACGTCCGGGTTCGGCACCACGACCTGGCGGTCGAAGCGGCCCGGGCGCAGCAGCGCGGGATCGAGCACGTCGGGACGGTTGGTCGCAGCGATCAGGATCACGCCTTCATTCGCCTCGAAGCCGTCCATCTCGACCAGCAACTGGTTCAGCGTCTGCTCGCGCTCGTCATTGCCGCCGCCGAGGCCGGCGCCGCGATGACGGCCGACCGCGTCGATTTCGTCGATGAAGATGATGCACGGCGCGTTCTTCTTGGCCTGCTCGAACATATCGCGGACACGGCTCGCGCCGACGCCGACGAACATTTCGACGAAGTCAGAACCGGAGATGGTGAAGAACGGCACGTTGGCTTCGCCCGCGACCGCGCGCGCGATCAGCGTCTTGCCGGTGCCGGGAGGGCCGACCAGCAGCACGCCGCGCGGAATACGTCCGCCGAGCCGCTGGAATTTGCCGGGGTCGCGAAGGAATTCGACGATCTCCTGCAGATCCTGCTTGGCCTCGTCGACACCCGCGACGTCCTCGAAGGTGACGCGGCCATGCGCCTCGGTCAGCATCTTGGCGCGCGACTTGCCGAAGCCCATCGCCTTGCCGGCGCCGCCCTGCATCTGCCGCGACAGGAATATCCAGACGCCGATCAGCGCGATGAACGGCAACCAGGAGACGAGCAGCGAGACGAACCACGGCACGTTGTCGCCGGGCGCCTTCGCGGTGATCTGCACCTTGGCGTCATAGAGGCGCTTCACGAGCGACGGGTCGCTCGGCGCGTAGGTCTGGAAGCTCGTGCCGTTGTTGAAGGTGCCGTGAATCTCGGGCCCCTGGATCACGACGTCGCGGACATGGCCCTGATCGACTTCAGTGAGAAGCTGCGAGAACGAGATGTCGGAAGACGACGAACGCTGACCGGGATTCTGGAAAAGCGTGAACAACGCCAGCAACAGCAGGACAATGATGACCCAGAGGGCGAAATTCCGCAGATTGGCGTTCATGGTCTTCCTTCGTGGTCGCGCGGATCGCGGCCTCTCTCTATCCTTGGGCAGGCTCTGTGGGAATCCCCAGGGAATCCATCCCGTCGATGCCTACAATCTAGGTGCCGCTGGGGTCGATGCCAAGGGAACCACGCACGACTATTTACCGCATCCTAGCCCGATTCCCGGTCAAAAAATGGCGTCGAAGCCGGTGTTTTTCCGGGGTGGTTAAGCCTCCTTGCCGGTTTATGACAGCGATTGAAACAATCGAACCCGGCTCAGCGGGAACGCGCCCGGCGCGGCGGCGCCGGCTCGATCCTGATGCGGCCGGAGGCGACGCTGATGACCGCTCCGGCAAGGGTCTGTTTCAGCTTGGATTCGCGTTGTCCGAAGGTCCCATCCAAGGCCTTATCCACCGCCGCGAGCAAGGTTTCGACCTTGCCGAGTTCGGCCGGTCCTTCATGTCCGGTACGATCGATGGCGCGCTTGAGCAGACGCAGGCGGATTTCCTCGGGCATCACCGCAAACAGCGCAGCGTCGAAGCCGGTGCGCGGGTTATCCTCATCTTTCAACGCGAGATAGCGCTCAGCGCCATCGACCAGCACCTCCAGCGCGACATTGGCTCGTGCGATCCGCGCGGCAAGCCGTGCCAGGTTCCGCGCATCGCCGCCCTCCTCCGCCAGCATCGGCATCAACGCGCGCAGCCGCGGCCGCGTGAAGGCCGGATCGTGATTGGTCGGATCGTCGGCAAAGCCGATGCGTACCTTCTTCAGCGTCGCGATCAGCTGCGCCTTGGAGATATCGAGCAGCGGCCGCGTCAGCAAAACGCCGTCACGCTCGATCTCGCGCGCCATCGCGGAGAGGCCCGCGACGCCGCTGCCACGCAGCATCCGCATCAACAGCGTCTCGGCCTGATCGTCACGGGTGTGCGCGGTCAGGACATGCGTGGCGCCGTGCCTGCGCGCGGCTTGCGCGAGCAGGCGATAGCGCGCCTCACGCGCGGCCGCGGGCACGCCGGTCCCCGGCTTGGGC
>NZ_JACMYO010000141.1 GCF_020889685.1 Bradyrhizobium oropedii | reverse complement strand
CGCCGGAGCAGCAGTGGGAGCCTGCGCCTTGGCGTTGAGCGGGCTGCGCTTCGGCACCGGCACGCGGCTTGCGACATGCGGGATCGGGAGCGGTGGCCGCGGCACCCGGGCCTGGATCGCCCGCGGCATCGGACCGACCGGACCGTAGGTCGCGCTCATCTCCTCCTCGTAATTGTCGCCGAGCCGATAGGCCGGGGTGAAGCGGATGATGTGCCCGTCGCGGGCGTCGATCGCCAGCCGGCCGTCATCGCCACCCTGGTCGATCACCGAGATCGTGTAGACGAAACCGCGCTGCTCGGGCGCGCCGAGCGGCAAATAGCCGTTTTCGCGCAGGACCGTGTAGACCTCGACCGGCGGCAGCAGGCTGGGGACGCGGCCATAGCGCGGCGGCGGCGGAACCTCGGGCATGGCGGCGTAGGGCCCGCCCATGTCGGAGACCCTGACAAAGGACGGGCTGCCGATCCGCGCGGACGTCGCCAGCTGGGCCTGGGCCGAGGCTGCGCTGAGCGCGAGGGCGGCGGCTGCAACCGAACCTGTGAACAACTTCATCGCCGTAACTCCTGTCTGCCCCGCCCGGAGCGTTTCCGCTCTCTTGCCGGCTTGCCCGGGGGCAAAATTTCGGTTTGAAATTCGGCGGTCCTTGGTCGCTCCTTGGGCCAGATCACGGCGTGTTTGCTTCGAATCAGGGGCGCCGCACGCCGGCCGAGCCGTTCGATCCAAGCATGCGGGCGGGGACTTCCTCGCGCTTGTGTGATAGACAAAAATTTGGCAAGGTCGAGGTTAGGACAGCAAGACTGTCTCAATTTCGAGGCCATCCCGGCACAGGGATTGCAACGAGGACCTTCGTAAGGAGGGCCTCGGCGCCCCGGGCTCCGAGAATGCTGCAGGCAGGGTCTCCCCTAGGGGACGTTGAAACGCCCGTCGTCTGAATTTAGGAAAATGCGGCTCGCGGCGGACGAGCGGTGGCCCGGTGGGTGCCGCAACGTCCAAGGTGCGCCAAATGCGGTGAGCCCCTTACGAAAGGGAGAGGACACATGAGCGGATCGGAATTCGAGCGCGAAATCATCGTGGCAGATGCGCTGTCGGCGACCGCGGACTCGAAAGCCGCCGATGCCGCGCATGATGCGTCTTTTGGCCCGCACACTCCCGAGCTGCACACCTGGCGCCCGGAAGCCGAGGGCCTGTACGACCTCAGCCTGGAAAAGGACTCCTGCGGCGTCGGCTTCATCGCCAACATCAAGGGCCAGAAGTCGCATCAGATCGTCTCCGACGCGCTGAGCATCCTGTGCAACCTCGAGCATCGCGGCGCCGTCGGCGCCGACCCGCGCGCCGGTGACGGCGCCGGCATCCTGGTGCAGATCCCGCACGCCTTCTTCGCCCGCAAGACCGCAGAGCTCGGCTTCAAGCTGCCGCAGCCCGGCGAATACGCCATCGGCGCGCTGTTCATGCCGCGCGATGCTGCGTGGCGGAACGTGATCAAGAGCATCATCGCCGACGAGATCAAGAACGAGGGCTTCAAGCTGCTCGGCTGGCGCGACGTGCCCAGTGACAATTCCTCGCTCGGCGTCACCGTGAAGCCGACCGAGCCCTACCACATGCAGGTCTTCATCGGCCGCAACAATGCGGTCAAGACCGAGGACGATTTCGAACGCCGGCTCTACATCCTGCGCAAGTCGATCTCGCAGGCGATCTACCAGCGCCGCGACCGCGGCATGGCGGGCTATTACCCGTGCTCGCTGTCGTGCCGCACCGTGATCTACAAGGGCATGTTCCTGGCCGACCAGCTCGGCAAGTACTATCCCGATTTGCATGAAGCGGACTTCGACAGCGCGCTGGCGCTGGTGCATCAACGCTTCTCGACCAACACCTTCCCGACCTGGTCGCTGGCGCATCCCTACCGGATGATCGCCCATAACGGCGAAATCAACACGCTGCGCGGCAACGTCAACTGGATGGCGGCGCGGCAGGCTTCGGTGCATTCGGAAGCCTACGGCAAGGACATCAGCCGTCTGTGGCCGATCTCCTATGAGGGCCAGAGCGACACCGCCTGCTTCGACAACGCGCTCGAATTCCTGGTGCAGGGCGGTTACTCGTTGCCCCACGCCGTGATGATGATGATTCCGGAAGCGTGGGCCGGCAATCCCTTGATGGATGAGCAGCGCCGCGCCTTCTACGAATATCATGCCGCGCTGATGGAGCCGTGGGACGGCCCGGCCGCGATCGCCTTCACCGACGGCCGCAAGATCGGCGCGACGCTCGACCGCAACGGCCTGCGCCCGGCGCGCTACCTCGTCACCAAGGACGACCGCATCGTGATGGCGTCCGAAATGGGCGTGCTGAAGATTCCTGAGGACCAGATCGTCACCAAGTGGCGGCTGCAGCCCGGCAAGATGCTGCTCGTCGACCTCGAGCAGGGCCGCCTGATTCCGGACGACGAGATCAAGGCCGACCTCGCCAAGAGCCACCCCTACAGCGACTGGCTGCATCGCACCCAGATCCAGCTCGAGGAGCTGCCGGATGCGCCGGCCAAGGGCGTGCGCTCCAACCTGCCGCTGCTCGATCGCCAGCAGGCGTTCGGCTACAGCCAGGAAGACATCACGATCCTGATGACGCCGATGGCGGCCACCGGTGAGGAAGCCGCCGGCTCGATGGGCAACGACACACCGATCTCGGCGCTGTCGGACAAGCCCAAGCAGCTGTTCACCTACTTCAAGCAGAACTTCGCACAGGTCACGAACCCGCCGATCGACCCGATCCGCGAGGAAATCGTCATGAGCCTCGTCTCGATCATCGGGCCGCGGCCGAACCTGTTCGACCTGCAGGGCGTCGCCTCGACCCAGCGCCTCGAAGTGCGGCAGCCGATCCTGACCGACGCCGACCTCGAGAAGATCCGCTCGATCTCCGACGTCGCCGAAACCCACTTCAAGTCGCGCACGCTCGACACCACCTTCCACGCCGGGTTCGGCGCGGCGGGCATGGAGCAGGTGCTCGACGAGCTCTGCGCACGCGCCGAGGGCGCGGTGCGCGAGGGCATCAACATCATCATCCTGTCGGACCGCATGACCGGCACCGACCGGATTCCGATCCCGTCGCTGTTGGCCTGCGCCGCCGTGCATCATCACCTGATCCGCACCGGACTGCGCACCTCGGTCGGCCTCGTGGTGGAATCCGGTGAGCCGCGCGAAGTGCATCACTTCGCCTGCCTCGCCGGCTACGGCGCCGAAGCGATCAACCCCTATCTCGCGTTCGAAACCATCCTCGCGATGAAGGACCGGCTGCCCGGCGCGCTCGACGACTACGAGATCGTCAAGCGCTACATCAAGTCGATCGGCAAGGGCCTGCTCAAGGTGATGTCCAAGATGGGCATCTCGACCTACCAGTCCTATTGCGGCGCGCAGATCTTCGACGCGGTCGGCCTGAAGGCAGATTTCGTCGCCAAGTATTTCGCCGGCACCCACACCCGCATCGAGGGCGTCGGCCTCGGCGAGATCGCCGAGGAGACCGTGCGACGCCACACCGACGCGTTCGGTGACGGCCAGATCTACAAGAGCGCGCTCGACGTCGGCGGCGAATATGCCTACCGCACCCGCGGCGAGGACCATGCCTGGACCGCGGAATCGGTCTCGACCCTGCAGCATGCCGTGCGCGGCAACTCGCAGGAGCGCTACCGGGCGTTCGCCAAGATCCTCAACGAGCAGTCCGAGCGTCTGTTGACGCTGCGCGGCCTGTTCCGGATCAAGAGCGCCGAGGACGACAAGCGCAAGCCGGTCAAGCTCGAGGACGTCGAGCCGGCCAAGGACATCGTCAGGCGCTTCGCCACCGGCGCGATGTCGTTCGGCTCGATCTCGCGCGAGGCGCACACCACGCTTGCGATCGCGATGAACCGGATCGGCGGCAAGTCGAACACCGGCGAGGGCGGCGAGGAATCCGACCGCTTCAAGCCGCTGCCCAACGGCGACTCGATGCGTTCGGCGATCAAGCAGGTCGCCTCGGGCCGGTTCGGCGTGACGACGGAATATCTCGTCAACTCCGACATGATGCAGATCAAGATGGCGCAGGGCGCCAAGCCCGGCGAAGGCGGCCAGTTGCCCGGCCACAAGGTCGACGCGACGATCGCGCGCGTCCGGCATTCGACGCCGGGCGTCGGCCTGATCTCGCCGCCGCCGCATCACGACATCTACTCCATCGAAGACCTCGCCCAGCTGATCTACGACCTCAAGAACGTCAATCCGGACGGCCAGGTCTCGGTCAAGCTGGTGTCCGAGGTCGGCGTCGGCACGGTTGCCGCCGGCGTCGCCAAGGCGCGCGCCGACCATGTCACCATCGCGGGCTTCGAGGGCGGCACCGGTGCCTCGCCCCTGACCTCGATCAAGCATGCCGGCTCGCCGTGGGAGATCGGCCTCGCCGAAACCCATCAAACGCTGGTGCGCCAGCGGCTGCGCAGCCGCATCGCGGTCCAGGTCGACGGCGGCTTCCGCACCGGCCGTGACGTCGTGATCGGCGCGCTGCTCGGTGCCGACGAGTTCGGCTTCGCCACCGCACCGTTGATCGCGGCGGGCTGCATCATGATGCGCAAGTGCCACCTCAACACCTGCCCGGTCGGCGTCGCGACCCAGGATCCGGTGCTGCGCAAGCGCTTTACCGGCCAGCCCGAGCACGTCATCAACTACTTCTTCTTCGTCGCCGAGGAAGTGCGCGAGATCATGGCGCAGCTCGGCTACAAGTCGTTCGACGAGATGATCGGTCAGGTCCAGATGCTCGACCAGACTGCGCTGGTCTCGCACTGGAAGGCCAAGGGCCTCGATTTCTCCAAGCTGTTCGTGCGGCAGAAGGAGGAGAAGGGTCAGACGATCTATCACTCGGAAACCCAGAACCACCATCTGGAAGCCGTGCTCGACCGCCGACTGATCGAGCAGGCGCAGGCCGCGCTCGATCGCGGTGCGCCGGTCAAGATCGAGGAAGAGATCAACAACACCAACCGTTCCGCCGGCGCGATGCTGTCGGGCGCGGTGGCCAAGATCTACGGCCATGCCGGCCTGCCGCTCGACACCATCCATGTCGGCCTGAAGGGCACGGCGGGGCAGGCTTTCGGCGCCTGGCTCGCCAAGGGCGTCACCTTCGAGCTCGAGGGTGAAGGCAATGACTATGTCGGCAAGGGCCTCTCGGGCGGCTGCATCATCGTCAAGCCGCCGAAGATCTCCGGCATCGTGCCGGAAGAATCGATCATCGTCGGCAACACCGTGATGTACGGCGCGATCGCGGGCGAGTGCTATTTCCGCGGCATCGCCGGCGAGCGCTTCGCGGTGCGCAACTCCGGCGCGGTCGCGGTCGTCGAAGGCGCCGGCGACCATTGCTGCGAATACATGACCGGCGGCATCGTGGTGGTGCTCGGCAAGACCGGGCGCAACTTCGCGGCCGGCATGTCCGGCGGCATCGCCTATGTGCTGGACGAGGCCGGCGACTTCAGCAAGCTCTGCAATCTTTCGATGGTCGAGCTCGAGCCGGTGCTGTCGGAGGAGATGATCAACGCCGACACCTACCACCACTCCGGCGATCTCGAGGCGCATGGCCGGGTCGACGTGTTCCAGAACCTGCTCGACTCCGACGTGGAGCGGCTGCATGTGCTGATCACACGTCACGCCAAGCTGACCGGCTCGAAGAAGGCGGCCGAGATCCTGGCCGACTGGAAGAGCTGGCTGCCGAAATTCCGCAAGGTGATGCCGGTGGAGTACCGCCGCGCGCTGAAGGAAATGAAAGCCAACGCCGACGCCGAGCCGAAAATCGCGATCGGCGCGTAGTTTCACCAAGCGTCATTCCGGGGCGCGCGCAGCGCGACCCGGAATCTCGCAAACCAACCTCAAGATTCCGGGTCTGCGCCTCGCGGCGCATCCCGGAATGACGGAACAACTGAGATGCAGGGGCATCGGGTTTCAATGGGCAAGATCACAGGTTTTCTCGAGATCGAGCGGCATGAGCGCAAGTACGAGCCGGTCGCCGAGCGGCTCAAGAACTTCAATGAGTTCGTCATTCCGCTGAGCGAGAAGGACACGCGCGACCAGGCCGCGCGCTGCATGAATTGCGGCATCCCCTATTGCCACGGCACCGGCTCGACCGCGCCGGGCACGCCGGGCTGCCCGGTCAACAACCAGATCCCCGATTTCAACGACCTCGTCTATCAGGGCAACTGGGAAGAGGCGTCGCGCAACCTGCACTCGACCAACAATTTCCCCGAGTTCACCGGCCGGATCTGTCCGGCGCCGTGCGAGGCGTCCTGCACGCTCAACATCGACGACAACCCGGTCACCATCAAGACCATCGAATGCGCGATCGTCGACCGCGCCTGGGACAATGGCTGGCTGAAGCCGGAGATCGCGGCCGCCAAGACCGGCAAGAAGGTCGCCGTGATCGGCTCGGGCCCCGCCGGCATGGCCGCCGCGCAGCAGCTCGCGCGTGCCGGCCACGAGGTGCATGTCTACGAGAAGTTCGCCAAGGCCGGCGGCCTGCTGCGCTATGGCATTCCCGACTTCAAGATGGAGAAGGGCATCATCGACCGCCGCGTGGCGCAGATGGAAGCCGAAGGCGTCACCTTCCACTACGGCAAGGCCGTGGGCGGCTCGACGCCCGGTGCGATCGACCCGCAGGAGCTCGCCAAGCAGTATGACGCGGTGGCGCTGACCGGCGGCGCGGAAGCCCCGCGCGACCTGCCGATCCCCGGCCGCGATCTCGCCGGCATTCACTTCGCGATGGACTTCCTGCCGCAGCAGAACCGCCGCGTCTCCGGCGAGCCGCTGAACGGCACAGCCGACATCCTCGCCGGCGGCAAGCATGTCGTCGTGATCGGCGGCGGCGACACCGGTTCGGACTGCATCGGCACCTCGTTCCGGCAAGGCGCCAAGTCGGTGACCCAGCTCGAGATCATGCCGGCGCCGCCCGAGCATGAGAACAAGGGCGTGACCTGGCCGAACTGGCCGCTGAAGATGCGGACGTCGTCGAGCCAGGCCGAAGGCGCGGTGCGCGAATACGCCGTGCTGACGACCAAGTTCGAAGGCAAGGACGGCAAGGTCACCAAGCTGCATTGCGTCAAGGTCGACGACAAGTTCAAGCCGCTGCTCGGCACCGAGTTCACGCTCGACGCCGAACTCGTGCTGCTGGCGATGGGCTTTGTGCATCCCGTGCACGAAGGCCTGCTCAAGACGCTCGGCGTCGAGCTCGACCAGCGCGGCAACGTCCGCGCCTCCTTGCAGGACTACCGGACCTCGCGCGCAAAAATCTTCTCCGCCGGCGACATGCGCCGCGGCCAGTCGCTCGTGGTCTGGGCGATCCGCGAAGGCCGCCAGTGCGCGCGCTCTATCGATACGTTCCTGATGGGGAAGACGGACCTGCCGGGGTAAGTGCCCCGGCACTAGCCGCGACGAGTTCGTGTCCCTCATGGAGGGAGCTCGGCCAGTCTTGTTGAGGGTTCCGTCGCAGACGATCGGACTGACACACCAGCTACGGCGAATTTTATTCGGAAGCCATTTGCGAAACGATCGTAGATACTAGCCAATTCATGGAAGATCCCTTTGCAAAGTAGCCAAGGCGATGGTTTCTAGTCGCGGCCTGCTGACTTCGCTCACCAACAGCCGCTGACCACGACAGCCAGTCTGATTGTCCCGTCTTTAAGAGCGGCTCCCTCAACTCCGGCAAACCAAATCTGCGATCCGATATTTCGAGAATCTTCGCCTTCGACACGACGGTTGCCCCCGGATGATTGAAGATTGCATCAATGAGCCTCGCGGTTTTCGTCGTATTCATTAGGTAAGACTCAAGAATGTGACCAAACCAGAACAACTGGTATTCTTGTAAATCTCGCGACAGCAGAGACTTCAGCAATAGATCCGCGACAAATTCCTTGTCCTGCACACGTGCACAGAAATTGAAAACCGACTTCATCAAATTGGGGAACGTTTGAATAATGTACTCAAGCTTTCTCTCGGCCTTAGTGACATGCTCTCTCATCACAGCCAGAACTAGCTCGGCGTCCTCTTCTTCGAGGGTCTCTTGCGCGAGCAACTGTGATATGTACTCGAGCTCGTCCTTTGACAGCGGCTTTCTGACCGTGATGTGGACGGTTTCCGGCTCATCGTCATCGTAACCGGTCACAGAAATTTCGTGTCGGCGACGATCAAGAAGTTTCTTCTTAACAGAGTCGATATCCGCGGCAATTTGTGTGTGCCCAGCGATCACGCGGCTGGTTTTATTCGGGTTAAGGTTCAGCGACTTCTCTCCAAGCAACTTTTGTATCAGCAAAAAGTCAGCTCGAATATCTTCGGCACTATCCGAGAAGAGGTAGAAGTCATCCATAAACCGAAGCAGTTGGTTCGACTTCAGACCGTGGTGATTGTCGACGAATCTGAGGAAGTCATTGCCGATCATTTTCGTGGGATAGTCTTACACGGAAACAGAGTTTTCGCCTGATCATCAAGTATGAACTCTAAAGTCTTCATATTACCAATCTCGGTCTGAAGCCGCCGAACATAGAGAGACAACCGCGCAAATAGCTATCGCTCGCGCGTACTGCCGTAAATAATAACATGGACTAGTTCTGCACCCGCACGCCCAGCATCACCACCGTCGACGCCGAGCTCTGTCCGGCCAGGTTCGAATCCAGCCAGTCGCGGCGCACGGTGCCCTTGATCCAGAGGCTGCGGGTCATCTTGTAGATCAGGTCGGCGGACACCGAGTAGATGGTGTCGGTGCGGTTGTCGCCCTGGTAATCGAGCGTGCCGTAGGTGAACTTGCCGATGCCGGTCAGCCAGCGGCGGAAGTCGTGGTCGACCTCGATGGTGTAGGTGCGCGACAGCACGCCGGAGGTGCCGGGCAGCGTGGTCTCGCCGAGCTGGGTATCGGAATAGAATTTGGCCGTGGTCAGCGGCGTCGCATTCCAGGTCAGCGAGGCGGTGGTCAGCAAGCCCTCGAGTGGGCTAAGCCGCGGGTCGACATAGTCACGCCTAGCATAGCCGATCGAGATTTCGCCGAACAGAATCCGCGTGAATTCGAACGACGTACCGGCCTTGACGTAACCGCCCGACGAATTGCGCGCGTAACCATTGCGGTCGAGATAGAGATCGTGGAAACGGCTGTCGCCCTCCACTTCGATGAAGGGTTTTACCGCCGGATTGAGCTCATAGCTGACGCGTCCGACGCCGCCATATTGGGTGAAGTTGCGATCGTCGTTCGACGACGAGGTGCCGTCGGTGAGCTTCGACCATTGGTAATCGGTGCGGTCGACGGTGCCGCCGAGCGAGACCTGCATGCGGTTGAAATGCTGGTCGATGCCGAACGTGCCGCCGACCGTGGTGTAGATCGGATATCTGGCGAGGCCGGCCTGCACGTTCGGGCTGCCGGGATTGTCGGTCGAGACCAGCAAGCGGGCCTGCGCCGTGAGATGCGTATCTCTCGACACATCGAGGCGGCCGTCGATGTGGCCGGTGAAATTCGGACGATCGATGTCGAGCGGCGCCGACAGCGGCGAGCCGTCAATCGGCGTGAGTTGGGAACCGTAGCCGGTGAACGAGCCGCGCAGATCGGCGACCACGGCGTGACGCTCCCAGTCCGACATCGCGACGAATTCCGGCGCGACCATGTAGAACGCCTTGCCCTGCGGCGAATTCAAGCGGCCCGGATTGGTGTCGTAGCCCGCCATCACCTCGACCGCGGTCTTGACCATGAACGAGCCGGCGTAGTCGCCGACCGCGCCGAACGGATCGTCGTCGATCTTGAGCCGCTTGCGCGGCGGCTGGCCGACGATGGTGCCGGCCATCGCCGGCGGCAGCGGCGGCTTGTTGGCGGTCTCCGACGGCGGGATCGACAGCCGCAACTGCCCCGCTGCGGTCAGCGGCTGCGGCGTGGGCACCGGCGAGCCGGGCCCCGGCGGCGGCTTCGGCTTGGCCTGTCCTGGATAGTATTTCGGCTTCAGGCGCTTGCGGTTGAGCGAGTCATAGCCCGACGTCGCAGCGCCGTTCGCGGCGGGGAGCCCGTAGGTCGGCACCTGCCCGATGCGCTGCGTCGTTGATGCCGATGACGACGAACGCCGGGTGGGATCGGCGTCCGGCAGCCTCAAACCATTGAGCGGATCCATGGCATCGACCGGGGTCCGGCGCAGCAGCGAATCCTGTGTGATCACCTGGCTTTGCCGGTTCGGGCTGAACAAATCCGGTGTCACGGTCTGGGCCCTGGCGAGCCCGGTCGTCGCAGTCAGCACAAGACATGGCAAAACCACGCGAACGGGGCGTCCACGCCGATTTGGGCCGCTTGCTGGCCGCCGCCACACGATGGAAATACTCCAACGAATTCATGCACTTGACGTACGCATTCCACCGGGTGGCGAAAAACGTCGTTAATGGAGTTAAAACAATTATGGTTAATGAGCCGTTGAGGATCCGCCGCCGCGCGTCGCATCGCGGAATCGAACGTGCTAAGGGAGACGCCCGGGTGCAAAACCCCTCCCCTGGAATCCGTAATGGCCAAACCGAAACCGCTGATGACCAAATCATCCGGCCACGATGACGGCGCCGTTCAGTCGGCGCTCCGCACCCTCGATGCCGAAGCAAGCGGCGTCGCTGCGCTCTCTGCGGCGCTCAAGTCCGATCTCGGCGCGTCGTTCGGCGCGGCGGCCGAACTGATCCGCAAGGCCAAGGGGCGGTTGATCGTGACCGGGCTCGGCAAGTCGGGGCACATCGGCCGCAAGATCGCGGCGACCTTCGCCTCGACCGGCACGCCGGCGTTCTTCGTGCACTCGGCCGAAGCGAGCCATGGCGACCTCGGCATGATCACCACTGAGGACGTGATGCTCGCACTGTCCTGGTCCGGCGAGCAGGCCGAGATGCGCAATCTGATTGCCTACGCGGCACGCTTCGGCATTCCGCTGATCGCGATGACGGCCGACAAGGACTCGACGCTGAGCAAGGCCGCCGATGTACAGCTGACGCTGCCGAAGGCCCGCGAGGCGTGCCCGCACAATCTGGCGCCGACCACCTCCTCGCTGATGATGCTGGCGCTCGGCGATGCATTGGCGATCGCGCTGCTCGAAGGCCGCGGCTTCACCTCGACCGATTTCAGCGTGCTGCATCCAGGCGGCAAGCTCGGCGCGCTGCTGAAATATGCCCGCGACCTGATGCATAGCGGCGAGGCGCTGCCGCTGAAGCCGCTCGGCACCAAGATGTCGGATGCGCTGGTCGAGATGACGTCCAAGGGCTTTGGCTGCGTCGGTATCGTCGACGGCCACGGCCATCTCGTCGGCATCGTCACCGACGGCGACCTGCGCCGGCAGCTGACGCGCCCCGACCTGCTGACCCTGTCGGTCGACGAGGTCATGACCAACACGCCGAAGTCGATCAGCCGCGACACGCTGGCCGGCGAGGCGCTGGAGCTGCTCAACGCCTCGCAGATCACGACGCTGATCGTGACCGATGCAAAGAAGCCGGTCGGCATCATCCATCTGCACGATCTGCTGCGCGCGGGCGTGGCGTAGGCCCTTTTTGTCATTCCGGGGCGCGCCTCTTGGCGCGAGCCCGGAATCCATACTCACAATGGTGGTTATGGATTCCGGGCTCGCCGCTTCGCGTCGCCCTCAGATGCGCAACTGCGCATCGGGGAATGACAGCCGTTACTGCGGAAATCTTGCCGCCGTCGTCTCCAGCGGCAGGGCCAGCGCGTTGGCGAGGTAGGAGACCGTGCGGTAGAAGCCGCACAGCAGGATGATCTCCAGAACCTGATCCTCATCATAATGCGCCGACAGCGCCGCGAATTCCGCGTCATCGAGTGTTGCGCGGGTTTGCAGCGCGTCGACCGCCGCGATCATGGCCTGTTCGGCCGGCGACCAGCAATCGGCATCGGCCTTGCCGTGCACGGTGGCATGGACCTGCTGCTCCGACAGCCCGGCGGCCGCGCCGAACGCCGTGACATGCACCCCCCATTCGTATTCGCAGGCATTAAGCGCGCAGGTGCGGTCGATCACGATCTCCCGCTCCCGCAGCGGCAGCGGCCCGCGGTCGAGCAGGCTGCCGCCGCGGAATTTCTCCCAGGCACGCGGATGGCCGGCCATCATGCGGAACAGCACCAGCGGCGGCTTGCCGCGCATGATGCGATCGAAATGCTGTTGAACGTCCGCCGCATAGGGCGGATCGAGTGGTGCGATGCGTGACATGGCCTGGTCTCACTGCTACATTTATTGTAGCGATACGCTACAATATCTGTAGCGAACGATGCAAGAGAGATTCGAGAAGGATTCGCGACATGGCGAAGCAGGCTCCAGCTGCAAAACCCGGCGTCCGCGGCTCGCGGTCCGGCCGCCCGATCATGGCGCTGCTCGATCTGCTCGGGCGCCGCTGGACCTTGCGCATCATCTGGGAGCTGCGCGAGGGCGCGCTGACCTCGCGCCCGCTGCGCAGCGCCTGCGACGAGGCCTCACCGACCATCCTGCAGGCGCGATTGACCGAGCTGCGCGAGGCGGGCTTCGTCGAGCTGACGGACGATGGTTACGGCCTCACTCCGCTAGGCCGTGAGCTGTTTGCGACCTTCACGCCGCTCCATCGCTTCGCCGAGCGCTGGAGCAAGCACGCTGGCAGCTAGATCGCGGCCACCGTCAGGCTCGCGCCGTCGGCGCGGACGACCTTTACCCGGCTGCCGGCCGGCGCATCGGGGCCGGCGACGCGCCAGACCGTGTCGTCGATCCGCACCGTGCCCGATCCGTCGACGATCGGCTTCTCCAGCGTGAATTCGCGGCCGACCAGGGCTTCGTTGCGGCGGTTGAGGAACGGATTGGTCTTGCTCGCCTCGGTCGCGCCTTTGGCAAAATGCCGCCAGGCCGGCACCGCCAGCGCGGCGAACACCGCGAACATCAGGAGCTGCATCTGCCACGACGGCGTCAACACGAACGACAGCAGGCCGACCAGGAGTGCCGCGAGCCCAAGCCAGAACAGGAACACCCCGGGCGCCGCAAGCTCCAGCGCCATCAGGATGAAGCCGAAGATCAGCCAGTTCCAGGTACCCAATGTCGAAAACATCTCGGCCATGACGTGACCTCTCAACTATCAGAAGCCCCTCTCCCCTTGTGGGAGAGGGGTTGGGGTGAGGGGTGACAGTCTCTCCGCGGAGAGAGACCCCTCACCCGGATCGCTGACGCGATCCGACCTCTCCCACAAGGGGAGAGGTGCAGGGAGTGTGCGGAGCCGACCATGTTGAATCTCTACCGCTGCGGCGGCACCGGCGGAGGCGGCGTCGGACCAGCCGGCGGCACGGAGCCACCGCGCCGCGCCGCAGCCGTGGCGGATGCCGCGCTCTCGCCGAAGGTGGCGCGGGCGATTTCGCCGATGCCGGCGAGCGATCCCAGCACGCTGGTGGCTTCGATCGGCAGCATCAGGATCTTCTGGTTCGGCGACTCCGCGAGCTGGCCGAACGCCTTGATGTATTTGTCGGCGATGAAGTAGTTCAGCGCCGCGACGTCGCCCTTGGCGATCGAGTCCGACACCATCTGGGTCGCCTTGGCCTCGGCCTCGGCAAGACGCTCGCGCGCCTCGGCGTCGCGGAAGGCAGCCTCGCGGCGGCCCTCGGCCTGCAGGATCTGGCCCTGCTTGGCGCCCTCGGCGCGCAGGATCTCTGACTGCCGCTGGCCTTCCGCCTGCAGGATGTCGGCCCGCTTGACGCGCTCGGCCTTCATCTGCCGGCCCATCGCCTCGACCAGGTCGGCCGGCGGCACGATGTCCTTGATCTCGATGCGGTTGACCTTGAGGCCCCAGGGCGAGACCGCGGCGTCGACCACGCGCAACAGTCGTTCATTGATCTCATCGCGATGCGACAGCACCTGGTCGAGATCCATCGAGCCCATCACCGAACGGATGTTGGTCATGGTCAGCACGACGATCGCCTGGTTGAGATTGGCGACCTCGTAGCTCGCCTTCGCCGCGTCGAACACCTGGAAGAAGGCGACGCCGTCCACCGTCACGGTGGCGTTGTCCTTGGTGATCACCTCCTGTTCGGGGATGTTGATCACCTGCTCCATCATGTTGATCTTGCGACCGATGCGATCGAAGTAGGGCACGATCAGATTGAGGCCGGGCGACAGCGTACGGGTGTATTTGCCGAACCGCTCGATGGTCCAGTCAAAGCCCTGCGGAACGGTCTTGATCCCGGCGAACAGCGTAACGATGACGAGAAGAACAAAGGCGATCGCGAAAATGTCGAAGCCAGTCATAAAGTCCTCCAAGGCCGGCGAGACCGTCGCCAGGCACGGTCGTGCATTGGTCGGCAGGACCGCCGCGCCGGTTCAGCCGGCTGTTGTTCTACCTAGCACATAGGAAGCGGTTGTGCGGGCCGCCAGATACGTGAAGGCTGAACGAATGGTTGTGGCCCGATGTCACGGATCGTTAACAAAGGGCTTCAGCCCTGCTAGATCCAGCCCTGAAGCTCGCGCAGTACGAGCTGCCGGATCACGTCCATGCCGCCATCGCTGTCGTTGAGGCAGGGGATGGCCGCGAACTGCTCGCCGCCATTGTGCCGGAATATCTCGGCATTCTCCTGCGCGATCTCCTCCAGCGTCTCCAGGCAATCGGCGGAGAAGCCGGGCGTGACCACGGCCATTCGCCGCACGCCGTCCTTCGCCAGCTTCTCGACCGTCTTGTCGGCATAAGGTTGCAGCCACTCCGCATTGCCGAAGCGCGACTGGAAAGTGAGGATCAGCCGGTTGGCATCGAGCCCGAGCCGCTTGCGCAGCGCGTTGGTCGTGGCGATGCACTGCGCCTGATAGGGATCGCCCTTGTCGACATACTCTTTCGGCATGCCGTGGAACGAGGCGAGGATAACCTCGGGCTGGAACGACAGAGCAGCAAGATGCTCGTTGATCGAAACTGCGAGCGCCTCGATGTAATCGGGGTCGTCGTAGTAGGGCGGCGTCACCCGCAGGATCGGCTGCGCGCGCATGGCGGCCAGCACACGAAACGCCTCGTCACAGACGGTGGCCGACGTCGCCGCGGAATATTGCGGATAGAGCGGCACCACCAGCAGCCGGCCGCAGCCTTGCGCGGCCAGCGCCTCGATGCGCTCTTTCATCGAGGGATTGCCGTAACGCATAGCCCAGTCGACCACGACGTGATCGTGATCGGCAATCGCCTCCGCCAGCTTGTCGGCCTGCGAGCGCGTGATGGTCTTCAGCGGCGACTCGTTCTTTTCGGTGTTCCAGATCTTCAGATAGTCGCGCGCCTTGCGGGCTGGACGGACGCGCAGGATGATGCCGTTGAGGATCAGCTTCCAGAGCAGGCCCTGATCCTCGATCACCCGCGGATCGGATAAAAATTCCTTGAGGTAGACCCGCACGCCCGCGGCATCCGCGGTATCCGGCGTGCCGAGATTGACCAAGAGCACGCCGACGCGCTCCGGCTTCGGCGCCGCGGCGGGCTTCGCGCTCTCGAACGGGATCACCGTGCTCATGATGGCCTTGCGCCTAAAGTCCTTGGCTTGGGGGCTTTGGGCTTCGCGCGTTGCTCCAACCTTGTCAAGCCGAGTGCCGGTTGGCTACGTTCCGCTCCGTGAATGAGGGGAAACCATGACGATCGCCGAATGGTGCGTCTTCGGGACGCTGATGCTGTCGATGCTGACGATCGTATCGGTGAAATGGACCGGCTTCCGCGGGTTCGACAATGCGAAGCCGCGCGATCCCGACTTCTATGACGATCCGATCCGCTCCCGCGCGCTCGGCGCCCACCAGAACGGCCTCGAAGCCTTGCCGTTCTTCGCCTTCGCCGTACTGCTCGCCGAATTCCGCGTCGGCCCGCTGCGGCTGATCGACGAACTCGCCGTGCTGTTCCTGATCGTGCGGATCGCCTACGTCTTCACCTATATCGGCAACCGCCCGACCTTGCGCTCGATCCTCTGGAGCATCGGTTTCGCGATCAACATCGCGATCTTCCTGCTGCCGGCTATCCGGGGATATCTGACGCGGTGAGCGCTGCAGCCCTGTTATCCGTCATCCTGAGGTGCGAGCATAGCGAGCCTCGAAGGATGCACGGCCCGGCCGGTGGCCGTCGATCCTTCGAGACGCCTGCTGCGCAGGCTCCTCTGGATGACGGACCAAGAGACGAATTCGTGGAGAGACGAGGGTCGGAATAGACCTCAAAGGCACGTCGCCCGTTCGGCCGCGACATAACCGAACAGCAGCCCGAGCCCGAACAGCAGCACGAGACCCGCTGCGGCGAATTCCAGGCCGCGCATGATCACCATGCCGCCGCCGTCGCGCGCCGCGCTCAGCCGCTCGGCCACGCCGCGCGCCGACACCGCGACCAGCGCGATCGCCGCCACCGTGATCGCGGTGCCGAGCCCCATCACGAAGGTTGCGGCAATGCCGGCCCAGAACAGGCCCTGCGCCAGCGCGAACACCAAGACCAGGATCGCACCCGAGCACGGCCGGATCCCGACCGTGAGGATCGCGCCGAGGCCGCGCCGCCAGCCGCCGGGACCGGCGAGCTCGGCCGGCGTCGGCCCGTGCGAATGGCCGCAATGCTCGTCATGGACGTGGCTCGCGTCATGATCGTGATCGTGGCCGTGGTCATGATGATGACCATGATCGTCATGCGCGTGATGATGATGGTGATCGTGATCATGGTGGTCGTGATCGTGCTGCTGCGCGCCGGCCATCGCCAAGGCAGGGCGCGGCACCTGCAGTGCGCGGAAGAAGCCGCCGCCCTTGACCCACACCAACCGGGCGCCGAACGCCGCGATCAGCGCGTAGCTTGCGATCTCGATCGCCTTCTCCGCGCCGCACATGGTCTTGGCCGTCGCATTGAGCAGCCAGGCGCAGATACCCACGATCAGAACGGCGACCAGCGACTGCATCAGCGCCGAGGCGAACGAGAGCACGATGCCGCGCCGCGCGGTCTCGCGGTTGGCGACCATGTAGGACGAGATCACCGCCTTGCCGTGGCCGGGCCCGGCGGCATGGAAAATCCCGTAGGCAAAGGAGATCGCGAGCAGCGTCCAGACCGCCGATCCGTCGGATTTCGCCGCGCGGATGGTCTGCGACATCTCGCGATAGAACTCCGACTGTTTTGCCAACAGCCAGCCCACCAGCCCGCCCTGCGGTTCGGCCGCGCGCGGCGCGCCGAACGGATTTTGCGCCAGCAGCGCATGGACCGCGCCGTCGAGTACCGCGAATGCCGCGAGCACCGCGGCGGACACGGCGAGGCCGCGCATCAGGCGGGAGGCGATCGGCGTCATGGGCAATCCACCGTGATCTTGTTGGCGAACATCATGCCGAAATTGCCGTTGCCGCCGTCGAGAAAATTCTGCTCGCCGAGCTTCTGCGCGGCGGCGGTGCCGTCACTGTTCGGCCGCTCGAACTGCATCTTGCAGTCGGCGGCGGCGCCGACCAGCTTGATCGGCTCCTTCTGGGCGAACTGGAAGTCGATGAAATAGGTCGGGTCGAACACTTCGAGCGAAAGCTGCCTGGCCTTGAACGGCGTCTTCACCGGCAAAGTGAAGTGCAGCGTCAGCGCCGAATCCTTGTATTCGAGGAAGTAGTCCACCGGCTCGGTGAACTTCTGCTTCTTGCCGTCGCCCTTGGCGAAGGTGAAGTAGGCGTATTCCTTCAGCGACTCGACATTGGTCTGGGCCAGCGGCGCCAGCTCCTCGCGGCTGTAGGCGCCCTTCACCTTGGTCTCGATGCCCTGCAGCGCATAGGTCGAGAACATGTCGTCGAAGGTCCAGGCGTGGCGGACCCCGGTGATGGTGCCGTCCGGCGCGTAGATCAGCTCGCTTTTGGCGACGATCCAGACATGCGGATGGGCCTCGGCGGCCGCCGTGCCGAGCACCGCGGACACCGCAAGCACGAGCCCCGCGATCAGCCGGTTCAGTGACGGCCGCACCTTCAGGCCGCCTCAGGCGTCTCGAGCAGGCCGCGACGGCGCAGCAGCGCGTCCGGCTCGGGTTCGCGGCCGCGGAAGGCGACATAGGCCTCCTCCGGATCGCGCGAGCCGCCCGACGAATAGATGTCGTCATGCAGCCGCTTGGCGGTCGCGGGATCGAAGATGTCGCCGGCCTCCTCGAAGGCGCCGAACGCGTCGGCGTCCATCACCTCCGACCACATGTAGCTGTAATAGCCGGACGCATAGTGGTCGCCGGAGAAGATGTGGCCGAACTGGGTCGGCCGGTGCCGCAGCGAGATTTCGGCGGGCATGCCGATCTTCTCCAGCTCCTTCTGCTCGAAGGCGCGGACGTCCCAGCTCGCCGCCGCCGGCTGGGTGTGGAATTCGAGGTCGACCAGCGCCGAGGAGACGAACTCCACGGTGGCAAAGCCCTGGTTGAACTTGCGCGCGGCGAGGAAGCGCTTGAGCAGGTCGTCCGGCAGCGCCTCCCCGGTCTGGTAGTGGCGGGCAAAGCGCTGCAGCACCTCGGGCCGCTCCTGCCAGTGCTCGTAGAGCTGCGAGGGCAGCTCGACGAAGTCGGTGAACACGGATGTGCCCGACAGCGACGGGTAGGTCACGTCGGAAAGCATGCCGTGCAGGCCGTGGCCGAATTCGTGGAACAGGGTCCGCGCGTCGTCTGGCGACAGCAGCGCCGGCGCGCCGTCGGCGCCCTTGGCGAAGTTGCAGACATTGATGACCAGCGGCGCGACGTCGCCGTCGAGCTTCTGCTGGTCGCGCAGCGAGGTCATCCAGGCGCCGGAGCGCTTGGAGGACCGCGCGAAGTAGTCGCCGTAGAACAGCGCCTTGTGCTGGCCGTCGCGGCCCTTGACGTCCCAGACCCGCACATCCGGATGCCAGACCGGAACGTCCTTGCGCTCCTCGAAGGTGACGCCGAACAGACGGGTGGCGCAGTCGAAGGCAGCCTCGATCATGTGGTCGAGCACCAGGTAGGGCTTGATCGCGGAATCGTCGAAATTGGCGCGGCGCTGGCGCAGCTTCTCGGCGTAATAGCGCCAGTCCCAGGACGCCAAAGTGAAGTTGCCGCCCTCCTCGGTGATCAGCGCCTGTAGCGCATCGCGGTCGGCGAGCGCACGCGCACGCGCCGGCTTCCAGACCCGCTCCAGCAGGCCACGCACCGCCTCCGGCGTCTTCGCCATGGAATCCTCCAGGCGGTAGGCGGCGTAGGTCGGGAAGCCCAGGATCTTCGCGGTCTCCTCGCGCAGCCTGAGGATCTCCACGATGGTCGCGTTGTTGTCGTTGGCGTTGCCATTGTCGCCGCGGGCCGTGAAGGCCTTGTAGACCTTCTCGCGCAGGTCGCGCCGCGACGAGCTCTGCAGGAACGGCTCGACCGAGGAGCGTGACAGCGTCACGATCGCCTTGCCGGGCATGCCGCGCTCTTCCGCCGCAGCCTTGGCCGCCGCCACAAATGTGTCGGAGAGGCCGGCACGGTCGCCCTCGCCGAGCTCCATGGACCATTCCTGTTCGTCGCCGAGCAGATGGTGGCTGAACGAGGTGCCGAGATGGGCGAGCCGCTCGTTGATCTCGGCCATGCGGGCCTTTGCCGCATCGTCGAGCCCGGCGCCGGAGCGGTGGAAGCGGGTGTAGGTGCGCTCCAGCAGCCGCATCTGCTCGCCGGTCAGGCCGAGCGAGGCGCGCTTCTCGTGCAGCATGGCGATGCGGCCAAACAGCACAGCGTTCATCATGATCGGATTCCAGTGCCGCGCCATCCGGGGCGAGACTTCCTTGTCGATCTCCAGGATCGCCGGATTGGAATGGGCCGAGACCAGGTCGTAGAACACGGCCGAGACCTTCGACAGCAGCTTGCCGGAGCGCTCCAGCGCCGTGATGGTGTTGTCGAAGTCGGGCAGCGCCGGATCATGGGTGATCGCAGCCACTTCGGCCGAGTGGTCGGCGAAGGCCTGCTCGAAGGCGGGGAGGAAATGCTCCGGCTTGATCTCGGCAAAAGGCGGCGTCTCGAGCGGCGTCTGCCACGCCTTCAGGAGGGGGTTGGCCAAAGTCTGGTCTTCGGCCTCTGCGCTGGTTTCTGACATCGAATGTCCCGTTTTTCGCCTTGAAAATGCGGCCCAATCTATATCACGCGATACGGCATTTTTGGGCCTTTTGCGCTTGATAGATGGGCACTTTTCGGAGAGATTGCGCCCCCTGAACAGGACCTATTCCATGAGCATGCAGCCCACCGCCTCCGGCAACCGCACCATCGCCTGGCCGAGCGTCATCACCGTCATCTCGGCGGCGATCCTGATCGGCGCGGAAGTGTTCGGTGCGGCGTTCGCCGGCGGCTGGGCGCTCGCGATCCTGCTCGGGCTCAACGACACCGGCGCGCACATCCTGCAGGCCGTGCTGTTCGGCATCGGCGTCCTGATCATGATCGCCTTCATCCGCGCGGCGCAGCGCGTCGAGCCGTTCACGCGTCGCGCGTGAACTCACGCGATTCAAGAAAGCCCTGCGGCACAGGGCTTAAGCGCACACGCTTCGTTAGTCATTCTTAACAGCTGTTCATCTTCAACACGTGCTGCGCGCGAGATCGCAAGCACGCGTTAGGGAAATTTGTCGCTATCGCAAAAAAATTCTTGCGCCGCGAAGTCAAAAGATTTATTTCCTGCCTTGCCCAATTTCGCACGTGCCTGTGGTCGTGTGTCAGTCGGTAGGTATCCGGACAAGAGGCCGGACAGCCGCCAAGGGGTGGAAGAACCGAGGGTCGCTTACGTCCGTCAGGACACGAGGCGGCCAGCATCTCTCTCCAGGGATGCCGTTGAAGGTCTCACCACTCTTTGCAACCGTGACTGGCAGCCGGAGGCGAACCGGCGCACCCCGCTCTCCACGGGGGACGCGACTTAAAGCAACGACGGATCGGGCTTTTTTGGTCTCTACCGGCAGTCCAACGCCGGCGCGGGCTACTGAAAAGGCTTGTCCTTCATTGCCAGGTGAGCGGGCGGGAAACTCTCCCAACCAATCCACGGCAGCACAGTCTGGTTTGAGTCTTTTGGCTTCGTTGCGCCTCCATCGCGCAATGTGGCCGGAGCGCTCTGACCCGACGTCATGTTGATGCGGATCCCGTCGCTGGGGCCGCTGGAGAGTGCCATGACTGAACGTATCCAGGAATTCCTGCGCAACCGCCGCCAGGATGGTCTCGACACCGAGCCGTGCCTCGTCGTCGACCTCGAGGTCGTGCGCGACAATTACCAGACCTTCGCCAAGGTGCTGCCGGACAGCCGCGTGTTCTATGCCGTGAAGGCCAACCCGGCGCCCGAAGTGCTGGCGCTGCTGGCCTCGCTCGGCTCCTGCTTCGACACCGCGACCGTTGCGGAAATCGAGATGGCGCTGACCGCCGGTGCGACGCCGGACCGCATCTCCTACGGCAACACGATCAAGAAGGAGCGCGACATCGCGCGTGCCTTCGCGCTCGGCATTCGCCTGTTCGCGGTCGATTGCGCCGCCGAGGTCGAGAAGATCGCCCGCGCCGCTCCCGGCGCCAAGGTGTTCTGCCGCATCCTGTACGATTGCGCCGGCGCCGAGTGGCCGCTGTCGCGCAAGTTCGGCTGCGACCCGGAGATGGCGGTCGACGTGCTCGACCTCGCCAAGCGCCTTGGGCTGGAGCCGTGCGGTATCTCGTTCCATGTCGGCTCGCAGCAGCGCAAGGTGAAGGCGTGGGATCGCGCGCTCGCGATGGCCTCGACCGTGTTCCGCGACTGCGCCGAGCGCGGGATCAACCTCACCATGGTCAACATGGGCGGTGGCTTCCCGACCAAGTATCTCAAGGACGTTCCGCCGGTCCTGCAGTATGGCCGGTCGATCTTCCGCGCGCTGCGCAAGCATTTCGGCAACCAGATCCCGGAGACGATCATCGAGCCGGGCCGCGGCATGGTCGGCAATGCCGGAATCATCGAGACCGAAGTCGTTCTGATCTCGAAGAAGAGCGACGAGGACGAGGTGCGCTGGGTCTATCTCGACATCGGCAAGTTCGGCGGTCTCGCCGAGACGATGGATGAGTCGATACGCTACGCGATCCGCACTCCGCATGACGGGGCGGACATGACGCCGTGCGTGCTCGCGGGCCCGACCTGCGACTCTGCCGACGTGCTGTACGAGAAGCTGCCGTATCCGCTCCCGGTGACGCTCGAGATCGGCGACAAGCTGCTGATCGAAGGCACCGGCGCCTATACGTCGACCTACTCGTCGGTGGCGTTCAACGGCATTCCGCCGCTGAGGACCTACCACATCTAAGCCGCCTCCTTTTCGAGGCCTGATAAACCGGGAGCCGGCCCCGCCGGCTCCTTCCCGATCATTTTTGATTTTCTGAACGACGCTTGCCGCGGCGTACGACATGCCGTTGCAAGCGGGGACTGACGTGCCATGACTGCAAAACGGAACAACCCCGTTGCCCTCATCCGTGAAGCCGCCCCGTTCGCGATCCGTGCGGAGCGTGCCTCGGACGTCGTCGCGCGCGAAGCGCTGCTGGATGCCTGCTTTGGCGACAACCGCCATGCGCGCACCTGCCAGCGCCTGCGCGACGGACGCGCGCCCGCCGCAGGCCTGAGCCTGTCGGCCGTGCGCCATGACGGCCGGCTGGTTGGAACCGTGCGGCTGTG
>NZ_JACMYO010000140.1 GCF_020889685.1 Bradyrhizobium oropedii | reverse complement strand
CTTGGGGCAGCGAAGACTTGGGGCAGCGAAGACTTGGGGCAGCGAAGACTTGGGGCAGCGAATTGAAGTGCGGGAGAGGGAGCGAAAGAGGCGCGGAGCCGATAATCCGCACCGCCATCGGATCGTTCTGAAAATTGACCACCAGCTCCAGGAATTGCTCCACCTCCCGCACCTTCTTTTCTGCCGTGCATGCAGGGGCGGCGCATGATCCAAACGGGCTATCACTGCAATGCGTAGAAAGAATCATCGATAGACTTAATGCTGAGCACCATCGTCGTGCCTGCCTGCGAGCCCGCTCTCGCGTATACGCTCCGCAAACCAGCGCGACATGGCGCTGTCGATGGCACCGCCGGCATAGACTTCGGAAAAGCTCACGCCGTGCTGTCCGACGATCACCAGAACGCCCATCGCATAGGCAAACCAGACATTCGGATCGGTCAGCGCCTGCAGCTTGCGCTGATCGTGCTCGATCGGCTGGTGGTTGCTGTCCTTGCGCAGCTCGACGGCCAGCAGATTGTTCGGGATGTCGCGCTGATGCACGACGATATCGGGATAGATCGACTTGCCGAGATGGTCATCGGTCGAGCTCCCCGAGCCGCGCGGCAGCCGCAGCGTGCGCTCGCCGAGCCGATCATAGTTGCAGTCGACCTGCCAGCCGGGAAACTGCCGCTCGACATAGACCGCCAGCCGGTGAGTAAGCGTTCGCTCGCCGAGATCGCGCTCCAGCAGGAAGGTCTCCTGCGCGTAAAACTCCTGCACGGCGGCGATCACCTTGTTCAGCTCGGCCTGCATTGGCGCCTCCGACTGGACTAAAGCGCGATGAGATCAGGTTGATCCATCATTGCTTTAGCTCTCTGTTTGAGCATGATCTTTTCGGAAAACCGCTTCGCACTTTTCCGGATCATGCTCGACCGCCGCCGCGGCCGTTGCACTCGAGCTGCTACATCTGCACTTCGATCAGCCGCGGTCCCGGCTCGGCAACTGCATTCGCCAGCGCCTTGTTGAACTCATCCGCTGACGTGACCGCCACTGCCGGCACGCCCATGCCCTTCGCGAGCGCGACGAAATCGAGCGTCGGCCGATCGATCTTCAGCATGTCCTGCGCCCGCTTGCCCGGCTCGCCGGCGCCGACGCCGTCGAACTCGCCGCGCAGGATCTGGTAGATGCGGTTGGCGAACACGATGGTCACGACATTGAGCCCTTCGCGCGCCTGCGTCCATAGCGACTGGATCGTGTACATCGCGCTGCCGTCGCCGACCATGCAGATCACCTTGCGGTCAGGACAGGCGATCGCGGCGCCGGTTGCGACCGGCGTCGAGAAGCCGATCGAGCCGCCCATGTTCTGCAACCAGTCATGCGGCGCAGCGCCCGCGGTCGGCGGGAAGAAGCCACGCCCGGTGGTGACGGATTCATCCACCATGATGGCGTTCTCGGGGATCGCGCACGCAATCGCCTGCGCGATCGTGGCGTGGTTGAGCGCGCCGGTCGGCTTCACCAGTTCCGGGTGCTGCTGCGGCTTGACGTCCTGCGCCGTGGCATGCAGCGCATTGGCGAGCGCCTCGAGCGCCGCGACCGAATTCTCGCCCCAGGCGGTCATGCGATGCACCTGGCAGCCTTCCGCCTTCAGCATGCTCGGCTTGTTCGGATAGGCGAAGAACGCCACCGGATCGTTGGCTTCGACCAGCGCGATGTGACGGAAATTCTTCAGGATCGGCAGCGCCTGCTCGATCACATAGGGAATCCGGTTGACCGAAAAGCGGCCGCGGCCGCGCGCCATGCGCGGGTGATAGGTCTGGCCCATCACGGTGCAGCCGGTCTTGCCGGCGATGCGCTCGGCGAGCGCCAGCCCGTGCTCGGTCAGCGCACTGCCGGTAACCAGCAGCAGGGTATGCGCGGCATCGCCGTGCAGGATTTTCGCCGCGGTGTCGACCGCCTGCGGCGAGTAGCTCGGGCGTTGCGCGTCGACCGGCACATCAGCGATACCGTCGGCCTCGTTCCAGGCGGTGTCGGCCGGCAGGATCAACGTTGCGATCTGCGGCGGCGCGCTCTTCGCCGCGGCGATCGCGGCGGCGCCGTCGGCCGCAACCGACTTGGCGTCCGGCGAGGTGCGCACCCAGGACGACATCGGCCGCGCCAGGCCCTCGATGTCGGAGGTCAACGGCGCGTTGTAGCCGATGTGGTAGGTGGCGTGCTGGCCGACGATGTTGACGATGCCGGAATGCGCCTTCTTGGCGTTGTGCAGATTGGCAAGGCCGTTGGCGAGACCGGGCCCGAGATGCAGCAGCGTCGAGGCCGGCGTTCCCTTCATGCGGAAATAGCCGTCGGCCGCACCGGTCACCACACCTTCGAACAGGCCGAGCACGCAGCGCATGCCGGGGACCTTGTCCAGTGCTGCGACGAAATGCATCTCCGAGGTGCCCGGATTGGTGAAACAGACATCTACGCCGCCCGCGACCAATGTCCGCACCAGACTTTCCGCACCGTTCATGAACTCGCTCCCGTCAGAGATGTTTCTTGCTTCGCTTGAGAACGCTCCAGATCAACCATTCTTCATCCGCTTCGTCAAAGGCTTGGCCGGACAATGCAGGTATCGCTTACGATCTGTTGCCTTTTTAAACCGAGTTGTTCGAAAGTGCCGGAAGTCACGGCTTCGTCGCTTGCGAAATGCCGGTAATTGTGGCCTCTCTGAGTACATATTTGATTGTTCGCGAGGACGACGACGATGCGCCCGTTTGCCTTGATGTTTGCCGCGCTCACGATCCTGGCAGGAGCCGGCCAGGCCCAGGCCCAATTCTTCGACTCCCGCGGCTACCAGTCCGAGCCCCCGAGCTTCTTCGGCGGTGGCGGTGCGAGCCCGATCCCACGGACCACCGTCAACTACCCGACCAACTATGCTCCCGGCACCATCGTGGTGAACACCGCCGAGCGCCGGCTCTATCTGGTGATGGCGAACGGCCAGGCGCTGCGCTACGGCATCGGCGTCGGCCGCGACGGCTTCCGCTGGGGCGGCGTCCACCGCATCTCCGCGAAGAAGGAATGGCCGTCGTGGACGCCGCCCTCGGACATGCTGCGCCGCCGCCCCGATCTGCCGCGCCACATGGCCGGCGGCATCGAGAACCCGCTCGGCGCGCGCGCAATGTATCTCGGCTCGACGCTCTATCGGATTCACGGCTCGAACGAGCCCGAGACGATCGGCCAGGCGGTCTCATCAGGCTGCTTCCGCATGACCAATGAAGACGTCAAGGACCTCTATGATCGCGTCTCGGTCGGCGCCACCGTGGTGGTGAAGAACTGATCGCGTCGATTTCAGCGGGACCAGGCCGCGGCCATCCGGCACGATCGCTGATCCCGCCACCTTGATCACGTCTTGCGCTGCCGCAAACCTTGCGGCAGCGTTGTCATGATGTCCCAGCCCCGCCTCTCGATCCTGTTCGTTGTCGCCGCAGCGCTCGCCGCTTGCCTTGCTGACGCCACCAGACCCGCAACCGCCACCGAGGTGCCGGCAATCGCCGCGCGCCAGCGCCACGAGAAGAAGGTCTTCACCGATGCCGAGATCGTCGAGGGCTTTCTGAAGACCGCGTTCGGTGCCGAATATCATCTTGCCGGACGGGTGGACCGCATCCGCAAATACGACAGCCCGGTGCGCGTGTTCGCCGACGGCAGCCGCGCCGACCGCAAGGCCCAGCTCGCCAAGGTCATCGCCGACATCGGCACGAAGGTGCAGCATCTTGACATCGCGATGACCGACGACAAGGATGCGGCCAGTGTCGTGGTCAAGCTGGTGCGCGATCGCGAGCTGTACCGGACGATCGCGACCTTCTACGGCCAGGAGCGCGCCAAGGAGATCCGTTCCTCGCTCGATCCGCAATGCCTGTCCGGCTTCCGCAAGAACGAGAAATACGAGATCGAGCATTCCGACGTGATCCTCACCGTCGACAATGGCGATTTCGTCTTCCTCGACTGCGCCTATGAGGAGCTGTTGCAGTCGCTCGGCCCGATCAACGACACTGCGACGGTGCCGTGGACCATGTTCAACGACAGCGTCTCGATGGGCTTCTTCGACGTCTACGACCAATATCTGCTCAATCTGCTCTACGACCCCCGCATCAAGCCCGGTATGAACGTGCAGGAGGTCAAGGCCGTGCTGCCCGCCGTACTGACCGACGTCCGCGCCTGGGTGGCAAAGGTGAACCATCTGGAGTGAGGGTGCTATGATAGGCACCGACGCCCGCAACACATAAAGCTGTCGTCCCTGCGAAAGCAGGGACCCATAACCACAGGATTGGCTTGGTGAGGAAAGCTGTGGCCACATCGTCGCGCAACAATCACCATCGGTGGTTATGGGTCCCTGCTTTCGCAGGGACGACACCGAGTGTGTGGTGCGGCTTGTGAGTCGTACCGCAGAGTGCGGGACCCCCCCCTTCCCGCTTGACCTTGCCCCTGCGGCCGCTCCATAAGAGGCGCGGTCAGACAATGCGAGGTGATTCGATGAATGCTGCTGCCGCCCGTTTCCTCAGCCCGTCCGAAGCTGCCAGACAGCTCGGTATCTCGGCGAAAGCGCTGCGCCTCTACGAGGAGCGCGGCCTGATCGCACCCGGCCGCACGCCGGCGGGATGGCGCGCTTATGGTGCGGCCGAGATGGCACGCTGCGCCGAGATCGTCGCGCTGCGCGCGCTCGGCCTCAGCATCAATGAAGTGGCGCGGATCCTGAGCGGCGACGCCGTCATCCTCGATCGGGTGCTGGCGGCGCACGAGGCCACGCTCGAAGCGAGCATCCGCCAAAGCGGCGACAGCATCGCCAGGGTGCGCCGGATGCGCGCCGACCTCGGCCGCGGCAAGATGCCCGCGACGCGCGACGTCATCGGCGCTGTGAGGACGCGGCCGGCGATCGGCGTCGCGTTCGATCTGCCGTGGCCGTGGGGCGGTGAGCGCTTCGAGCTGCGCGACATCAAGCCGCTGAACTACATCGTCGGCCCACTCGGCAGCGGCAAGACGCGCCTCGCACAGCGGCTCGCGGAGGCACTGCCCGAGGCCAGCTTCGTGGGGCTGGACCGCACAGCCGACGGCGGCGCGGCCGTTCGCGCGCGGCTCGATGCCGACCCGGCGCACAAGGCCCGGGTCGAAGCGAGCCTTGCCGTCCTCCGGGCCGGCGGCGCAATGGACTCGACCGCGCTGACCACCCTGCTCGCGGCCATCGAGGCCTGCGACGGTGCGATCCTCGTGATCGACATGCTCGAACAGAGGCTCGACGCGGCCAGCCAGGAAGCCATGATCGCGTTTCTGCGCCGTCGCGGACCGGAGGCCCGGCCGCTGTTCTTCCTGACACGCTCCAACGCGATCCTGGACCTCGACGCTGTCGGCGACGACGAAGCGATCATCCTGTGCCCCGCCAATCACAGCCGGCCGATCTGCGTCAGGCCGGTACCCGGCGCGCCCGGCTATGAAGCGGTCGCGACCTGCCTCGCCTCGCCGGAGGTGCGCGCGCGGACCGAAGGCATGATCGCGTGGCGACCATCCTGACTTCTCGCAATGGTTGTATTATAATCACACGACAATGCACGACGCAGGTCGGATGCACTCAAAAAAAGTGTGCTATAAGCACACACGATGACCGAGCTTCCCCGTACCCAGGCCTTGCGTTGCTTCATCACGGTTGCCCGTGAAGGCACCGTGTCGCGCGCCGCCGCGATGCTGAAACTGACCCAGCCCGCGGTCAGCCTGCAACTGAAGGCGCTGGAGGAAAGCACCGGACTGCTGCTGTTCAACCGCACACCGAGCGGATTCACGCTGACCGAGGCCGGCGCGGGACTGCTGCCGCTGGCGCACCGGGCGGTGGCGGCGGCATCCGACTTCAAGGCGATGGCGGATTCGCTGAACGAGGCGCAGCGCGGCACGCTGCGCGTCGGCACCATCCTCGATCCCGAATTCACCCGGCTCGGACCGTTCGTGCGCAGCCTTGCGATGTCCTCGCAGCGCACCGAGGTCTTCCTGCGCCATGGCGTGAGCGACGACGTGCTGGCGCAGATCGGCAGGGGCGAACTCGACGTCGGCTACTATGTCGACGCCACGCCGCCGGAGCAGCTCGTCCATCACAGCTTCGCCGAGCGGACCATCGCCGACGGCCGCTACCAGCTGGCGCCGCTGCTCAGCTACGACTACCGCGTCATCGCACCGATCGGCTGGCGGGACCGGGTGATCGGCAAGGGCTGGGCGGAGCTCGCCGAGATGCCCTGGCTGGCGACACCGCCGCATTCCGGCCACCGGCGGATGCTCGACGACATCTTCCGCCCGCTCGGCGCGCTGCCGAAGCGCGTCGGCTATACCGACCAGGAAGAGGCGATGATCGACTTCGTCGAATCCGGCCTGTGCCTCAGCCTTGCGCGCGACAATGTGCTGGCGACCCGGATGGCGCGCCCGCATCAATTCGTCGTCGCCGACAAGGTGAAGCTCACCTGCGATCTCTCCTTCGCCACCCTCGCCGCCCGCCGCCACGAGCCGGTGATCGCCCACGCCTTCGCAAGCGTGCGCGCAGTGTGGAATATCAAGCCGGCGATCGCCGGCGCCGGACCGACGCGGACGCGGAAGGTCGCGAAGAACGTGTGAGCGCGGCACGGGGTATGCTCGGCACAGGGAACGGCGCTTCACTCTTCCGCTTGGTCACCAACCAGAACCGCTGGGACAGCAGTCGCGCTCGGCGTACCTTGCAGACTCAAGGGAGACTGCTAATGATGCGCGCCGTCTGAGAGTTCGACGCAACGGCGATGAGCACGGCATCGAATGGGATTTCGAGATCGCAAATATCTGGTTTACGCCGTTCTCGGAAGTCCGACGACGGCCCCGCCGTGGGTTGAACGAACGTGGACCCACATATTCAACGCTCTGGATCCCCTTATCCACGTAGCGCGTGATGCAGCGGTACGATCAAGCCAACTACATCCAGGGAACGGCACGCCCAATCAAAGGAATATTTCGTTTGGGCGCATTGGCTGGAGTAAGGCGGGATGCCAAAAGTGGACGCACACTGAGAACGGAGTGCTCCTCTCAGGCCGTCAGGCCGAGTTTGTGGCCTGCGAGGTGTGGGCTCCCTCCTGGTCTGTTTGCGAACGCAGAGAACTGGCGCCCGACGTCTTCTTTTCCATGAAGAGCGAGCCTGCCTTTTCGTCCGGCTCGGCTTGTATCCTGGCTGTCGCCTCCGACTTTGACCAACACGACAACGGCAGGCAGGCTGCAAACTCGATCGCGGGGCAGTGCTCCGGGGGCATTGCGTTCGACAGTGGGGTGGCCATGTCCAAGACGGGGTTCGCCTAAACGCGGTCAATGATCTTTTGGTCAGCGGGTTGTTCAAGCCCGGCCCGCGACATCAGGCGCCGCCATCATTGACGATTTTGAATGGAGCCTGGACGCCCTTCTAGGCGACCTCACGTCCTGCCAAGATGCCGGGCGCAACTCCATACCGGGATGCAGGCTAATCTAGCACACACATTCGCCGCCCGAAATTCAGGTTCGGCGGGTCGGCAGGTCATCGCAAGTCAATATCTAGACTAGGCTGCAAACACGACCGGTCTCGTCAGGTCCGCCATCGCGGGCACCAGCGATGGCGCCTCGCAATCCTGCAGCGCGAGTTCGTTGATTAGGTCGCGCAGCCTTGGCGGCAAGTCGGCATAGTCGCCGCGCAGGGCATGACGCAGCCGCTCGCCGATCTCTTCGCAGATGGCGCGCGCGTGCACGGACGCGATCGGATGAAGCTCACTCATGGACGTGGACCGCTTGCGACGATGGCGCGCCGTCCAACTGCAACCACGGATCCCGCATACGCAGATGCGATCAAGACGAGGATCCGAACAATGCTGAACATGTTCGTACTCCCTTTTCTGATCCTTCCAATATCAGGGAGACATTGCCGCCCGATTAGGGAAACTGGTTCGCGCGGCCTTTAAGGGATTGGTAAACGCGGGGTTCAAGGCCGGATCGAGGTCGGACCGGAAGTGCTGCCCGAATCCGATTCCGGGACCGGGCGAGATCGAAATCCGGCCGCTGTACGAATGACCGATTCCGTCTGAGGCCTCCCGTGCTGCCGGACGTGCACCCCTTACCCAAGTGCTGTCCGCTGTCCCCAATCCGGGGGACAGACGCATCAGGTGGAATCAATATGATGCGGAACCGGACAGCGGTCGGCTATCATCGGCCGCGCATTAAACAAAAAGAACTTGCTGGGAGGATTTGCAATGAAGCTGGCCATGGCCGGACTCTGGGTACTCGCGGGTGCGATCCTGATTGCACCGGACGCGCGGGCCGACATCAAGGTCGGCGTCGTGGTGTCGGCATCCGGACCGGGCTCGGCGCTCGGCCAGCCGCAGATGCGCACCATCGCCGCGCTGCCGAAGGAGATCGGCGGCGAGAAAGTCACCTATATCGCGCTCGACGACGAATCCGATCCGACCAAAGGCACGCAGAATGCCCGCCGCCTGGTGATCCAGGACGGCGTCGACATCCTGATCGGCTCCTCGCTCACCCCGGTGACCATGCCGATGCTCGACGTCGCCGCGGAAGCCAAGACGCCGATCATCTCGCTGGCCGCGGCAACCGCGATCGTGCGCCCGATGGACGACCGCCGCCGCTGGGCGTTCAAGGTGGTGCCCAATGACGACCTGATGGCGGCGGCGATCCTGAAATACATCGCCAAGTCCGGCATCAAGACGCTGGGATATGTCGGCGTCTCCGACGGCTATGGCGAAGGCTACTACAATGAGGTGTCGCGGCTGGCCCCTCAGCTCGGCCTCACCGTCACGACCCATGAGGTCTATGCGCGCGCCGACACCAGTGCGACGGGCCAGGCGCTGAAGGTGATCGCAACCAACCCGGACGCGGTGTTCATCGCCTCCGCGGGCACGCCGGCCGTGCTGCCGCAGGAGGCGCTGCGCAGTCGCGGCTATGCCGGCAAGATCTTCCAGACCCACGGCGTTGCGTCGGAGGAATTCATCAAGCTCGGCGGCGCCAATGTCGAGGGCGCGATCTTCACCGGCGAGGCTTTCACGATCGCCGACGATCTGCCGGCGAACGATCCGTTCCGCCAGGTGCGCGACGAGTTCGTGGCGTCCTATGAGAAGGTCAACGGGCAAAAGCCGAACATCTTCGGCGCGCATCTGTGGGACGCCGTCACCCTGTTCAAGCGCGCGGCGGCAATCGCGTTGAAGACGGCAAAGCCCGGCACGCCGGAATTCCGCGCCGCGCTGCGCGACGAACTGGAACGCGGCAAGGACGTCTATCTGAACAACGGCCTCTCGACCATGAGCCCGACCGACCACAACGGCTATGACGAACGGTCGGCGTTCCTGATCAAGGTCGACGGCGGCAAGTTCCGGCTGGTGAAGTAGAGGCTCGCGACCGGCTAGACGATGATTTCAAATTCACCGCTTCTCATTGGCGATCGCAATCATCTCCGCCGAAATATCGGTGGCGAGATAACTCTCGACGTCGCCCGCAAGCCGCAGCGCCGTGGTGCCGGTCCCGCAACCGAGCTCAAGCACACGATCGCTGGATTTCAACAGTGCGCGGGTGCGGTCCAGCGTACGCTCATATTCGGCCGGCGCGCCGATCGGCCGCGCGGCATATTTGCGTGCAGCCCGGTCCCAGAAGCGGGCGTCGCTTTCGATGGTCAAGACAGGCAAATCCTCCGGGCGCGTGCGAGCTCGGAGACCATGAGCAGTCTGCCCCCGCTCAAGTCAATTCCGTCAAAATGTCGCGCTAGCCCGGATCGATTTGGACGATTCAGCCTGGTCCCATCGCGCCTCAGTCGCCGCCCCATCGCCAGCGCGGCGGCTCGCCCTTCCACCAGCATATGGCGATGAGCAGAAGGCTCAGGACGACCACATAGGTCACGAAGCGCGCGGGAGAATGCGGCAGGTTCATCGCGCCGCCGACCGCAATCAAAACCAGAAAGCCTACGAGAACCGACCAGCCCTGCCAGTTGCTGGGTGGTCCCCAGCCCCAGCCGTAGCGCTTGGCGGGAAACCAGTATCTGTCGTCACGCGGCATGGGATGGCTCCGGTTCTCGAGATCCCGATTTCGTAAATCCCTTGCGTTACACCTTGCCCTTGCCCGATCCGCAGATGCCCTTCAGCGCCTGCCATTCGGCTGATGACAGCAGCGGCTGGCCGTTGGGCTTATTGCCGGCGTCGGCCTTGTCCATGCGCGCGAGGCGGTCCTCGGTCAGCGGATGGCTGGAGATCAGCGAGAATCCCTTGCCGCCTTCCTTGCCGGTGACGCGGAACATCAGTTCGCCCATCGGCTTCGCCGGACGGCCGAGCCTGTGCATGGTCTCGATCGCGAACGTATCGGCGTTGGTCTCGGCGTCCCGCGAATAGGATGACGTCACCAGCGAGCGCGATGCGAAGATCAGCGCGCCGGAGCCGGTGACGTCGCCGAACAACAGCCCGATCAGGAACGAGGTGCCGCCATTGTGGATGAGCTCGCGCATGCTGTCGCGATGCCGGAGATGGCCGAGCTCATGCGCCAGCACGCCGGCGATCTCGTCGGGGTTCTCGGCCTTCTCCAGCAACCCGTCGAACAGAAACACTTTGCCGCCCGGCAGCGCGAAGGCGTTCGGCACCGGCGTCGCCAGCACGCCCGACTGCACCGAATTGTCGAAACCTGCGGACTCCCGCAACTTGCCGACCAGCTTCGCGAATGCCGCCTGGCCGGCCGCGTTGCTGCAGGGCTTGCCGTCGAACAGCACCTTGACCTGCGCCTCCGCGACATCGCCGATGCGGCGCTCGAAGGAATCAGGCACCAGCGGTGTCAACCGCTCGGCGGCCAGCGGCACGCCGAACAGCACCACCAGCACGATCGACACCGCAGCCGCGACCGACCAGCCGACGATCGCGACGACGCCCTTGCGGTTCGGCAGGTCGGCCTCGAGCGTGTCGCAGCGTGCGATGAGCTCGGCGATCAGCGCTGCGTCGCGGATTTCGAGCCGCGCCAGCGATGGCGCGGTCAGGCAGCTCAGCCGCAACAGGCCGGACGGACTGTCGGCACGGCGGATGTCGTGAAACGCCCAGCGCGCGAGCTGTTCGCCGTCCTGCCTGATCTCCAGCGCATCGGACAGTTTGAGCGCGACGATGCGCCGCCGGTTGGACAGGCCGTCGAAGAAGACGCCGCCGGGATTGGGCGTCGCCGCGGAGCTGGTTTCGTTGGAATCTGCTTCCATGTCGCTAGAAGCCGCCGACATCGAGGCCATCGGCAAAGCCCTCGCCGAGCGCATTGGCGAGATCGCCGCGCGCGGTGACGTTGGCGGCGGCAGCGATGTTGTGCACGATGGTCGAGGACAGCACCCGGACCCAGAGATCGCGCATCAGATAGACGCGCATCACCACGTTCATCGCCAGCGCAAAGGCGAGATAGCCGATACCGAGCAGGACGATCAGGGGAATGCTCTTGGCGAACGCCTCGGTCTTGAAGAACGTATCGATCGAAGAGCCGCTCATGCTGGCGACCAGCAAGGTGCTGAGCACAACGTAGACCGCGAACACCACGACAAGCAGCAGGATCCAGCCGATGACCTTCCAGTAAAGGCCGATCAGCGCGCCGCGGCTGAGCGTCGATTCAAGCCGTACCTCGCCGAAGCGGATGCCCGACAGCCACCAGCGCCATTCGACCGCCTTGAACGCGGCATAGGCGAACGGGGCGAAGACGTAGGAAGACAGCGCGAACGGCATCAACAGCCACAGCCACCAGCCGCGCTTGAAGAACTCCCAGCCGTGGCCCTCGAACGAGCCCTGCAGGTCGCCATAATAGGAATGCCGCATCTTGTAGCGTTCGAGCGCCGCCTCGCGCCACGGCAGCGCCAGGCCGAACGTGATCACGACCAGCAGGCCCCACAGCGAGGCCTTGAGCGCATAGATCCAGCCCGAGCCGCTCATCCAGAAGCGGACGCCGCGCCACACCGTGCGGGTCAGGCGGTAGCGCCGCGCGCGATAGATCGCGAACTGGCCGAACACGTAGAAGAACGCGACCAGCGGCAGCGAGGCGAACGCCTTGAGATGCTCCGCCTCGATACCGATCAGGAAGTAGCCGAGATAGACCGGCAGCAAGATCGCCAGCGCGACCAGGAAGCCGATCAGCAGCTCCTTGCCGCGGCCGGTATATTCCGGCGCGTCGCCATCGATCAGGGTGTTCGACCAGAGGTGGCGGCGGATGTCGGTGGTGAGCCAGAACCGGTAGAAGCCGACGGTGACCAGCTCGAGCCCGGCACCGCGCGCGACCAACCGGAAGAACTCCTTCCGGCTCCCTGAAAATGCCACAGGCATCGGCGGTGGAACCGGTTGCGGGGGCGGCTGCGGCGGCCCCAGCGGGGTCCAGCTCATGTCGTTCACGGGATAACTCCAGGACGGGACAATCTCTGCGCATCAAAAGCACAGGTTTGTCGCTCTGAGTGTGATCCAGGTTTCACATAAGGTCGAGATCGCCGGCCGATTTTTGGCGGGGTGCGGTTGGCCATGCCTTAACGGCATTGCCGGAAACGGCGCGGTCCTCGCAGCGGCTCCCCCCGTCGCGGGCCGGCGTCGAACCCAAGCGAGCAATCACGTGACTTACGGAACAGGCGATGGCGCCGCCGCGAGCGAGGTAGCGATGAACAAGTGGATTTTGTCAGCATGCATTCTGGCGCTGACGGCGGCTCCCGCAGCGGCCGGCGACGTGCGGCTGGATTCCTATCGCAATCCAGCGAATGAGAGTTTCCGCATCTTCAATCATATGTACCTGGACGGCGTGAAAGGCGGCCTGATGGCCTACAATGCATGGCTGCGGCGCCACGACCAACCGTCGTTCTGCATGCCTGGCAACCTCGCATTGTCCACCGAGCAAACCGAGGAGATCATGCTGAAGTCGGCCGACAAGCGGTCCGCAAAGGGCGACGCCTTGGTCGCGCTCCTGCTGCTCTGGGGCATGCAGGACACCTACCCCTGCGAAAAGCCCGGCACCGAAAAACCCGACAGCCAATAGAGGCCCGGCACCGTTCGCACACCTCCGCCCGGCCAAATCAAACACCGTTTCAAACGCGCGTGGTCGCCGCCGCTGCGCCTCCACAACAGGAAAAGCCCGGATTCGGCCGTTTTGGCCGGCTACCAATGCGGCCAAATGCGCGCTGAGAGCCCTTGCGCAAACCGCGGAATGGGAATGTAATTCGGTAAAACATGCCGCGCCGGCGATGCCCCGGCTGCGAAACGGTTGAGGAGCCGCTCATGCACGGGACCATCGATCTCGCCGAGGCTATGAATCTGGACGCCGCACGCGAACGCGCCAACACGCTTCCGCTCGCGGACTACGATCCCGGCGATCCCGAGCTGTTCAAGAACGATACCTTCTGGCCGTATTTCGACCGGCTGCGCCGCGAGGATCCGGTGCACTACTGCAAGGACTCGATGTTCGGTCCGTACTGGTCAATCACCCGCTACAACGACATCATGGACATCGAGACCAACCATTCGGTGTTCTCCTCGGCCGCCTCGCTCGGCGGCATCACCATCCGCGACGTGCCGCCGGATCTGCGCCGCGAAAGCTTCATCGCGATGGACCAGCCGCGCCATTCGGCGCAGCGCAAGACCGTGGCGCCGATGTTCACGCCGACGCATCTTGACGAACTCGCAACCAATATCCGCAAGCGCTCGACCGAATGCCTGGACAACCTGCCGCGTGGCGAGGTGTTCGACTGGGTCGACAAGGTCTCGATCGAGCTGACGACCCAGATGCTCGCGGTGCTGTTCGACTTCCCCTGGGAAGACCGCCGCAAGCTGACGCGCTGGTCTGACGTCGCGACCACCCTGCCCGGCGCCGGCGGCCTCGTCGCCACCGAAGACGAACGGCAGGCCGAACTGATGGAATGCGCGAGCTATTTCGCCAGGCTCTGGAAGGAGCGCAGCAACCAGCCGCCGAAGAGCGACCTGCTCTCGATGATGGTGCACAGCGACGCCACGCGGAACATGGACCCGAAGAATTTCCTCGGCAATCTGATCCTGTTGATCGTCGGCGGCAACGACACCACGCGCAACACGCTGTCCGGCAGCATCTATGCGCTGGCCAAGCATCCGGAGCAGTACCGCAAGCTGCGCGAGAATCCGGCGCTGATCGACAGTTTCGTGCCCGAGGTGATCCGCTGGCAGACGCCGCTTGCCCACATGCGGCGCACTGCGCTCGCCGATTTCGAATTCCGCGGACGCCAGATCAAGCAGGGCGACAAGGTCGTGATGTGGTACGTCTCGGGCAACCGCGACGAGGAAGCGATCGAGAAGCCCTACGAGTTCCTGATCGACCGCGCCCGGCCGCGCACCCACATCTCGTTCGGCTTCGGCATTCACCGCTGCGTCGGCCTGCGGCTGGCCGAACTGCAGCTCAAGATCATCTGGGAAGAGATCCTCAAGCGCTTCGACACCATCGATGTGGTAGAGGAGCCGCAGCGGGTGTATTCCAGCTTCATCAAGGGCTACGAGACGCTGCCAGTGCGCATTGCCGCCTGACGCGTCGCGAGCCAATCGGGATCAAGAAGCATGAACGTCCAGACCGCCATCCGTGCCGACCGGGCCGAGCTAGAGCGCCAGGCGCGCGAGGAAGCGTATTCGACACCGTTGCAGGACTTTCATCCCGGCGCGCCAAAACTGTTCCAGAACGACACGCTGTGGCCGTGGTTCGAGCGGCTGCGCAAGGAAGAGCCGGTGCACTACTGCACCAATGCCCCGATCGAACCGTATTGGTCGGTGGTGAAGTACAACGACATCATGCATGTCGACACCAGCCACGGCATTTTCTCGTCGGACTCCACGCTCGGCGGCATCTCGATCCGCGACGTGCCGCCCGGCTACGACTATCCGAGCTTCATCGCGATGGACCAGCCGAAGCACGCCCATCAGCGCAAGACCGTGTCGCCGATGTTCACGCCGACGCATCTGGATGAGCTCGCCAAGCTGATCCGTCAGCGTTCGGCCAGCGTGCTCGACAATCTGCCGCGCAACGAGACCTTCAATTTCGTCGAGCGCGTCTCGATCGAGTTGACCACCCAGATGCTGGCGACGCTGTTCGACTTCCCCTGGGAAGAGCGGCGCAAGCTGACGCGCTGGTCCGACGTCTCCACCGCGTTGCCGAAGAGCGGCATCGTCGATTCGCCGGAACAGCGCCGGCAGGAGATGGACGAGTGCTACGCCACTTTCTCGAAGCTCTGGAACGAGCGCGTCAACTCGGCCCCGCGCAACGACCTGCTGTCGATGATGGCGCATAACGACGCCACCCGGCACATGGACCCCGACAATCTGATGGGCAACATCATCCTGCTCATCGTCGGAGGCAACGACACCACCCGCAACACCATGAGCGGCTCGGTGCTGGCGCTGCACGAGCATCCCGATCAGTTCCGGAAGCTGAAGGAGAACCCCGAACTGATCGACACCATGGTGCCGGAGGTGATCCGCTGGCAAACGCCGCTCGCGCATATGCGGCGCACCGCCCTTCAGGATACCGAGATCGGCGGCAAGACGATCAGGAAGGGCGACCGCGTCGTGATGTGGTACGTCTCCGGCAACCGCGACGACGAGGTGATCGAGCGCCCCGACGAGTTCATCATCGATCGCGCCCGGCCGCGCATCCACCTGTCGTTCGGCTTCGGCATCCATCGCTGCGTCGGCATGCGGCTCGCCGAGCTGCAGCTCAAGATCGTCTGGCAGGAGATGCTGAAGCGCTTCGACCGCATCGAGGTGGTCGGCGAACCGAAGCGGGTCTACTCCAGTTTCGTGCGCGGCATCGAGAACCTGCCGGTGCGGATCCCGGGCTGAGCTTAGATAGTCCTTGGCCACAAATGCGATCGGCCCTATGTCTGGGCCGAGCGGTCGATGCGCCGCGTCTCGCAGTTTGGGCCAGTTGACGGAACATGAACCGAAAAGAACGGCGTGCGGCCGGTAAGCGACGGGACGAGTCCGCCAGGAACGCACCTGCTTTCGGCTCCGCGGGCGTCAGCATTGCCGGCCTCGCTGCGGAGGCAAGCCGCTTCTACGGGATGCGACGCTTCAACGAAGCGCAGGAGATTTGCCGGCAAATTCTCGCGCGTGAGCCTGCGCATGTGCAGAGCCTGAACCTTCTAGGCCTGATGGCGCAGGCATCCGGCGATCACCGGGCCGCGGCGAAGATGTTTGCGAAAGCCATCGCTTCGGACGAGGTGAACGCCGCCTGCCACTACAATGCCGGCAACTCCTACCTGGCGCTGGGCAATCGCGCCAAGGCGACCGCGCATTTCAGCAAGGCGCTTGCGCTCGGCATGGATGCGAAGGCCGTCGGCTTCATCCTCCAGAGCCCTACCGTCACCGCCTATGTCGGGCGGATTGCCGGCCAATGGCCGCTGCCGGTACCGAGCGTCGAATTGTTCGGCAGCGAAGGCATTGCGCCGCTTGCGGGCGACCTGTTCCTGCGCTCGGCGATGGAAGCGACGACGCTGGCGAGCATGCAGCTCGAGGTGCTGCTTGGATATGCGCGGACCGAGCTGCTGCGGCTCGCGAGCAACAAAAGCGACGTCGACGACGAGATCATTGCCTTTGCCCGCGCGCTCGCCCGGCAGTGCTTCATCAACGAATATGTTGATGGACAGGCTGCAGTGGAAAGCGAAGCAGCGGGCGCACTGCGCGATCGCTTGCTGCAGGACCTGGCATCAGGCGCCGCGATCACGCCGCTCACGCTGGCCGTCGTTGCGGCCTATTTCCCGCTTCATGCCCTGCCTGAGGCGGACGCGCTGCTGCGTCGGGATTGGCCTGCGACCACAGCCGGCCTGTTGCGGGTGCAACTTCGCGAGCCGCGCGAGGAGATGGAAGAGCGCAGCGCCATTGCGGCGCTCACCCCGATCAGGAACGACGTATCCGTCGAGGTGATGCGCCAGTACGAGGAAAATCCCTATCCGCGCTGGACCGTGAACCCGCTGACGGCATTCACCGCCGATCGGGCGCGAGGACGAACCGTCGCGACCGCGGAACAGCGAGCCGAACGGGATATCCTGATCGCGGGTTGCGGCACCGGTTCGCACGCGATCCAGATCGCACAAGTCTATCCGAACGCCCGCCTGCTCGCGGTCGACATCAGCATGACCAGTCTCGCCTATGCGCGCCGCAAGACGCGGGAGCTCGGCTTGCGCAACATTGAATACGCACAGGCTGATATCCTCGAACTAGGTGCGATCGATCGCACCTTCGACAGCATCGAGTCGGTCGGCGTGCTGCACCATCTTGCCGAGCCCATGACCGGCTGGCGCGTGCTGGTCTCGCTGCTGCGGCCGGGCGGCACGATGCGCATCGGCCTGTACAGCGATCTGGCGCGCCGCGTCATCGTGGAGGCCCGCACCCGTATCTCCGCGCGCGGCTATCGCGCCACTGCCGACGATATCAGACGATGCCGGCAGGATATCTTCCGCGAGGCGGATCAGTGGAAACCGCTGATCGGCGCCAAGGATTTCTACAGCATGAGCGGCTGCCGCGATCTGCTGTTCAACGTCATGGAGCACCGCCTGACGATCCCGGAGATCGCAGCGTTCCTGAACGAGCACGGCCTGTCGTTCCAGGGCTTCGAGCCGTTCGACGATCCGGCGGTGCTCGAGCAATTCCACAAGCAGTTTCCGGGCACGGCCGACGAGACCAATCTGGATCAGTGGCATCGCTTCGAGGTCGCTCACCCCGAGACGTTCTGGGACATGTACGTCTTCACGGTGAGGAAGAGCGCACCCTGACGGCAGGGGGCTAGCGCGCGTGCTGGCCCTTGTTGGTCGGCAACGGACAGTTGGCGCAGACCCTGTCGTCGCACATCCGGCAGATCGTGAAGCGATCCATCTCTGATGTATCCTGCCTTGCCAGCAACTCGCGGATCAGCGTTGCGAGCTGCTTTCGTTCTGCCGACGAGAGCACGTCCAGCAAGGACGTCACGGCTGAGATCCGGGACGCCAACAATTCGTTGCGGGACGCGGCGCCTGACGCCGTCAGGTGCAAGGCGACCTCCCGGCCGTCCTTTCCCGCCCGGCGCTCGACGAGCCGATCCGAAACCAGACGGTCGACCAGCCGGACGGTTCCGGAATGCGACAGGCCGAGGATCCGCCGCAGCTTGTCGTTGGTCATGCCCTGGCCGTAGCCGATGACGATGAGGGCCGCGGGCGTCTCGCCGCCGCGGCCGACCACCTCGCGCGCGCCTTGCTCGATCCGATCCATGACGGCGAGCGACAACGCGCCCAGCAGATTGGCAATTCCGTTTTCCATGCGGTGAATAATATGTGCGCTGCGCACAAAAAACAACTTGACTATATATGTGCGCTACGCACATATTTATCCGGGAGAGCAGCCAAGAAAAAAACGATGGAGAACAGTGATGACAACCCGAAGCACCGCGCTGGCAGCACCGGACGCCGCCGGCCGCGAACCCGCGCTGAAATACGTGCAAGCCAACGGCGTGCGGTTTGCCTATCTCGAACAGGGCAGCGGCCCGCTCGTCATGTTCATGCACGGCTTTCCCGACAATGCTTGGTCGTATCGAAAGCAATTGCAGGTGTTCGCGGATGCCGGGTATCGCGCGGTCGCGCCGTTCCTGCGGGGCTATGCGCCGACCGAGATTCCGGCCGACGGCATTTTCGATCCGATCGCGCTGGGCAGGGATCTCGAAGCGCTGATCGCGGCGCTGAGCGACGACGGACAGGCGCGCGTCGTCGGCATGGATTGGGGCGGCACGTCGACCTTTCAGGCGCTGGCGACGGCGCCGTCGGCGATCAAGGCCGCGGTGGTGATGAACACCGCGCACCCGATCACAATCCCGAGCCTAAGGAGCGATCCCGATGCCGTTCGATCGGTCTTCCATGTCTATTTCTTTACGGTGCCTGGCGCTCACTCGGCGGTCAACATCGAGGGACTTCCCTTCGTCGACTACCTTTGGAAGTTGTGGTCGCCAACCCTGGAGAACGACGAGCATCTCCGATCGGTCAAGGAGACGCTCAGCTCTCCCGGCACCATGAAGGCGGCGCTGAAATACTACAATGGCCTGGTCGATGCGGGCGTTGCGGGCCGGCTGCCGATCAACGACATGCATACGCCGACGCTGACGATTTATGGCGGCAACGATCCGACGGCGCGGTATTCGATGAAGGAAGAGCCGCTCTTCAAGGGGCCACATCAGCGCGTTGTCCTGCCCGATGTCGGGCACTTCCCGCACCTCGAGCGTGAGGCCGAGGTCACCAGCCTGATCATGGAATGGTTCAAGACCCACGCCCCCGATTGAACGCAGATGGCGGACGCTGGTCAGCGCCGCCTGCTGAACGAAATCGCCGCCTTTGGCACGGATGCCCGACCAGGGCGGCGTTGACGACAACATCTTCAGATTCTCCGAACAGGAGTGCGCGCAATGGACGCCACCACACAGCAGCAATATGCCGAAGCGTTTCACGGTCTTCACAAGCAGGGCGATCCGCTCGTGCTGTTCAACGCCTGGGACGTCGCCACCGCCAAGGCGATCGCGAAGTCCTCGCCGGCGGTCGCGACCAGCAGCGGCGCCGTCGCAGCCGCGCTCGGCTATGCCGACGGAGAAAACGCCCCGCTCGACATGGTGGAGGGCCTGGTCTCGCGGATGACCGCTTCGGTCCCGGTTCCGGTATCGATCGATCTGGAGGCGGGCTATGGCGACACGGCGGAGGCGGCCGCGAATTCAGCGGCCCGGATCCTGAAGGCCGGCGCCATCGGCATCAATATCGAGGACGGGCTTGTTGGCGGAAAGCGGCAACTCGCTGATCCTGCGCAGCATGCCGCGAAGATCGGGGCGGTGCGCGACACCGCGCAAAAACTCGGAATCCGTCTCTTCATCAATGCCCGAAGCGATCCGTTTCTGCTGAAGTTCGGTTCGCCGGAGCAATGCCTGAATGAAGCGGCAAGGCGTGCCAAGGTCTATGCCGATGCCGGCGCCGATGGAATCTTCGTCCCTGGACTGACCGACCTCGCGCTGATCGAGAAATTCGTTCAGCTCACGCCGCTGCCGGTCAACATCATGGTGACGCAAGGTGTCCCCGAAATCGGGGACCTTGCCCGCGTCGGTGTCCGCAGGGTGAGCCTTGGGCCGTGGCCGATAATGGCGGCGATGCGTGCCATCGGACACGCCGCCGCCGCGGTCGCCACCAGCGAGCAATACGGCACGTTCTTGCAGCCGAATGCCTGAGTTCGGAGATCGTCAGCCCCGTCATTGCTGTGCATGTTCACTAATTCGCTGATTGGATCGCTCCACTGGAGGACGGTCCGATGCGCGATAACAGCTACGACCGGACGATTGAACGCAACTACCTACAGAAGTGGCGGTTCCTGATCCCGGAATATGAGGCGGTGAAGGCGGGGCGGTCGGAGCTGTTCAAGCGGGTCGGAGACTTCTACCGCCACCACGGGACCTGCTCGCAGACGTTCCGCAAGTATTACAATCGCTATTTGCAGAGTGGCGACGAAGCGGACTTGCTGCCGCGTCGCCGTGGGCCCAAATGGCGGGAACGGCGCGAGCCGGAAGGGATCGAGGCTGAGATCATCGCCTGCCGCAAGCGCGGGATGAATCGTTACGAGATCCATGCCGTCTTGCGCGAGCAGCGGGACACAGTACCTTCGCCGGTGACGATCTACCGGGTGCTGAGACGCCATCAGCTGAACCGCCGCACGCCGGCGATGCGCGAGGAGAAACGTCGCATTATCAAGGACAAGCTCGGGGAGCTGGGCCACGTCGATCTGCATCAATTGCCGCGCGATATGTTCCTCGCGCCGCCCCCGGCCACGGCCTACATCATCAGCCTGATCGACAGCTGCTCGCGCTTGGCCTGGGCCGAGGTCCTGATTTCCAAGAAGGCGCTGCCAGTCATGTTCAAGACGCTGAAGATGATCAACACCCTCAACGTCACCTATGGGCTCGCCTTCCAGGAAATCCTGTCCGACAACGGCGCCGAGTTCGCCTCTCGCAACAACCCTCAGGAACATCCCTTCGAGGCCATGCTGCTCGAACTCGGCATCAAGCACCGCTACACCAGGCCCTATCGGCCGCAGACCAACGGCAAGGTCGAGCGGTTCTGGCGCACCCTCGACGAGGATGTCATCGAGGGCGCCACCTTCGACAATCTTGACCACTTCGCCAATGAACTGTTCGAGTACCTGATCTACTACAACAACCACAGACCCCATCAGGCCCTGGCAGGGCAAACACCGAAGGCCTTCGCCGCTACCAAGACCACCGCGATCCAATCAGCGAATTAGTGAACATCGACAATTGCGAGGAGCGAAACGACGAAGCAATCCATCCGTCCACGCATGAGGAGAGATGGATTGCTTCGCTTCACTCGCAATGACGGGATATACAATTCCGGCATAGCTGCGCGAAACAGATGCGACGGGAGCTAAACCGCCCCGTACGCTAATGCTTCCGGTGTGAGGACGCGCCAATGCGCGTCCCCAGACCGAGGCCATGATGGACCAGATTGCCGTTCACCAGGACAGCGCGACCAGCAGCGACTGGCCGGTTGCGATCTACCGCACGCTGAAGCGCTTCGGCGTGGCGCAGGTGTCCTACGTCCCGGATGCGGGACATTCCAAGCTGATCAAGCTGTCGCACGCGGATGCCGACATCAAGACCACGGTGCTGACGACCGAGGAGGAAGGCGTGGCGATGGCCGCCGGCGCCTGGCTCGGCGGCGACCGCGCGGTGCTACTGATGCAATCGAGCGGCGTCGGCAATTGCGTCAACATGCTGTCGCTGATGGCGAGCTGCCGCTTCCCGCTGCTGACGCTGGTCACGATGCGCGGCGAATGGGCCGAATTCAATCCCTGGCAGATCCCGATGGGCCGGGCGACGCCTCAGGCGTTCGAGATCATGGGCACCACCGTACTGCGGCTGGAGAATCCCGACGACGCCGAGGAAGTGGTCTCGGCTGCGGCCTCGCTCGCCTATGACGGCGACCAGCAGGTCGCGGTCTTGATCTCGCAGCGGATGATCGGTCGCAAGAAGTGGACCAAGGAGACGCACTGATGTCCATCACACCTGGTACCCTCGACCGCCGCGCCGCCGTGAAGGCGCTGCTCGCCGACCGCGGCGACCTGCTCGTGATCTCCGGGCTCGGCTCCTCGTCCTACGATGTGTTCGATGCCGGCGAGCACGCGAGCAATTTCTATCTCTGGGGCGCGATGGGCGGCGCGGCGATGGTCGGGCTCGGCCTCGCGCTGGCGCAGCCGAAGCGGCCGGTGCTGGTCGTCACCGGCGACGGCGAGCAGCTGATGGGGATCGGCAGCCTCCTGACCATCGCGACCAAGCAGCCCGGCAACCTCTCGATCGCCGTGCTCGACAACGGGCATTTCGGCGAGACCGGGATGCAGCCCAGCCACTCCGGCCTCGGCGCCAGGCTCGAGGTGATCGCTGATGGCGCGGGGATCGGCAATGTGTCTGATATCGCCGACATGGCCGGCATCGAGCGCTTCCGCAACAGCCTGCGCGATCTCGGCGGCGGCCCGCGGCTGGCGCGGATCAGGATCGCGGCCGGCGAAG
>NZ_JACMYO010000139.1 GCF_020889685.1 Bradyrhizobium oropedii | reverse complement strand
TGTTAGACCAGTTGAGACGATCGAGCCAGCACAGCGGGCGCAAAAGTGACCATCTCGCTCCACGAAGCATCCGTCGGTGTCTATGTGCCGTATCTGTGCAATCTCTCCGCGCTGCTCGATCACGCGGAAGCCCACGCCAGGGCGCGCAAGATCGAACCCGACGTGCTGCTTGGAATGCGGCTGTCCCCGAACATGTACAGCCTTCGCCAGCAGGTCGGGGAGGCGAACCGTCACGTCGTCCTGAGCTGCGCGTTGCTCGCGGGGTCCGCACCACCGGTCTTCGGCGAGCCGGAGACCGGCATCGCCGGGCTGAAAGCCCGGATTGCCGCCACGATTGATTTCGCGCAGAGCCTGCCGCGAGAGGTGATCGACGCTGCCGCCGAAAGGGACGTCACATTCACGTTCCGGAGCGGCGCGACCAGACCGTTCACGGGCAAGTCCCTGATCCTGACCTTCAGCGTCCCGCAGTTCTTCTTTCACGTCGCAACGGCCTACGACATCCTGCGTCATGCCGGCGTCGATCTCGCGAAGAAGGACTTCCTCGGACCGCCGCGGCAGCCGCAGGTTTAGGCGTCGTTGCGGTCCTTGCTCGCCTGAAGGGCGGTCGCGGTGCGGCTGATGATCTCGTGCCTGAACTGCTCGAAGCGCCGCCGCGCTTCCGCTTCGCGATCGTCGACGAATTTGATTGCGGCGTCCCTGTCCATCGGGCCGTTGACCAGCGGGGTCGATCCTTCACCGACGGTCTCGTCGACATAGTATTCGGCGCCGTCCTCGCGCACCGTCCAGCGGAAGCGCAGCGCGGCCATCGGGCCCGGGCCGGACTTTGAATAGCCGTTGGCCTCGATCGGTTGGCGCGGCTGGATCGGCTCCGGCTCGCTCGGCTCCGGTTCGTTCACTTCCGGTTCGACCGCTTCCAGCTCCGGCTCGTTGAGCTCGGCCTGTTCGATCTCCGGCTCGGCCTGTTCGAGCGGCGGCGGCTCGATCGCCGTCGGTTCGGCCTCAACGGAAACCGCCTCGACAGCAGCGACTGTGATGGAAGTTGGCAGAGGCGGTGGCATTGCAATCGAGGCCGGCGGCTCTTGGGCGGGCTCGGCTGCCTTGTCCGCCGCCTTGTCGGACGACTTGTCGGCCGATTTGGCCGTCTCGGGAGGTGTCGTCGTCTGATCGAGAATGCTCGCAATCGCAGCGAGCGCATTGTCGGTCGGGTCACTCACGGTTCGGTCTCCCAGGCACGACGCCGGCGGAATCGCGCCGACGCCCTTTCTATCTACCTGGTCTGACTACCCTTTGTCAGCCCGGCGCTTCTGCGCCGGCGCAGCCTAAGCGCAGACCGGCGGACGCCGGCCCTTCCAGGGGCGGACCTGCTCGAGCTGGCCGGCGAGGCGGAACAGCAGCCCTTCCTCGCCGAGCTTGGCGGCGAACATCATGCCGAGCGGCAATCCGGCCTTGTTCCAGGCGAGCGGCACCGACATCGCCGGCTGGCCGGACATGTTGAACATCGAGGTGCCCGGCATGTAGCGGCGGAGCACCGGCGCAATGTGGGTCAGGTCCTCGGACATCGTGTTCAGCTCGCCGAGGCGGAGCGGCGGCGCGCACAGCGTCGGGCTGAGGAAGATGTCGCAACCTTCGAAGAACGTCGCGAGACCGCGCGATATCTGGAACGCCGCAAGCTGCGCGGCAACGTAATCCGCCGGTGTCATCTTCACCGAATTCTCCGCGCTCGCCAGCGTCAGGCGCTCGACGTCGTCGGAGGTCAGTTTGCGCCCGACGCGCTGCTCGAGCAGCCGCACCGTCAGCGCCGTGTTGCCGCCGACGATCGTCGTCATGGTTGCTGCGGGATCGGCCGCAAGCGGCGGCGCGCGCTCCTCGACATGATGGCCGAGGCCCGCCAGCAGCTTGGCAATGTCACGGACCGCCGCGGCGATCTCGGGATCAATCGCGTCGCCATACGGCGACTTGTCGGTGAAGCTGATGCGCAGATGGCCGGGATCGCGGCCGACCTCCTGGGAAAACGGCCGCTCCGGCGCGGGCGCGACGTAGAGGCTCGACGGCTCAGGCCCATGGATCGCGTCCATCATGACCGCGCTGTCGCGGACGCTGATGCTGAGCACATGACCGACGGAGAAACCGCCCCAGCCTTCGCCACGGTCGGGGCCGCAGGGGTTGCGGGCGCGCGTCGGCTTCATGCCGAACACGCCGGAGGCGGAGGCGGGGATCCGGATCGAGCCGCCGCCGTCGCTGGCGTGCGCGACGGGCAGGATGCGCGCTGCGACCGCGGCACCGGCGCCGCCGGACGAGCCGCCGGAGGAATGTTCGAGATTCCAGGGATTGCGGGTCGGGCCGAACAGTCGGGATTCCGTCGTCGGCATCAGGCCGAATTCCGGGCTTGCGCTCTTGCCGAAGATCGCAAGGCCGGCATCGAGGAAGCGCTGGGCCAGCGTGCCGTTGTGGTCGGCGACGAAGTCCTTCAGCAGGCTGGCGCCCGACGTGGTGCGGGTGCCTTCGAGCAGATCGAGGTCCTTCAGCAGGAACGGCACGCCGGTCAACGGACCGTCGGGCAACCCCTTGGCGATCTGACGCTCGGCGTAATCGTAATGCTTGACGACGACGGCGTTGATCTTCGGATCGACCGCGGCAGTGCGCGCGATCGCCTCCTCGAGCAGCTCCTTTGGCGTCACGTCCTTCTTGCGGACGAGCTCCGCAAGTCCGACCGCGTCATAGTTGCCGAATTCCTTGAAAGCCATGTGCATGCTCCGCATCGCCGGGCCGATCTTGGGGTGTCGGCCACGGCGCAACTAGAGCACGATCCGGAAAAGTGTGAAGCGGATTTTCCGAAAAGATCGTGCTCAAACAACAAACCAAAGCGCGATGATCTATCTCATCGCGCTTTGGGGACGGCTGAAAGCTCAGCCGAGGACGTCCTGGTTGATCACATTCTGGCGCAGCGGATTGCCGTCCAGCACGCTGAGGATATTGCGCGCGGTCTGCTCGCTCATGCGATCGACCGCCTCGACCGTCACGCCCGCAACATGCGGGGCCATGATCACGTTGGGCAAGGCGTGCAACGGCTGGCCGACCGGCGGCGGTTCGACCTCGAACACGTCGAGGCCGGCGCCGGCGAGCTTGCCCGACACCAGCGCGTCGTGCAGCGCCTTCTCATCGACGATGCCGCCACGGGCGGTGTTGATCAGATAGGCCGTCGGCTTCATCAGCCTGATCCGCGCCGCGTTGAACAGGCCGACCGTTTCGGGATTCTTCGGGCAGTGGATCGTGACGAAATCCGCCCGCGGCAGCGCCGCCTCCAAGCTCGGCACGGCCTCACAGCCGGCCGCGGTGATCTCGCTGGCGGCCTTGTAGGGGTCGTACACCAGCACATTCATTTCCATCGCAAGGCAGCGCTTGGCGGTGCGGGTGCCGATGCGGCCGAAGCCCACGATCAGGACGGTCTTGCCGTAGAGATCGAACGGCAGCACACCGAGCCGGCTCGCCCAGGTGCCGTCCTTGACCATCGCGTGCATTTCCTGCGCGCGCTTGGCCAGCGTCAGCATCATGAACAGGGCTTGTTCGGCGACCGACGGCGAGTTCGCGGTGCCTGCGACCATCAGCGGCACCTTGCGGCGGGACAGTGCCGGCACGTCGACGGCGTCGTAACCGACGCCGATCCGGGTCACCACCAACATGCCCTTGGAGGCCTCAAGCTCAGCTTCGCCGAAGCGGGTCGCACCGAGCGCGACGCCATGGACCGGCGCATGCTGTTCGAGCATGACCTGAAAATCTTTGGCCGAGATCAGGTTGGGAAATTCGATGAGTTCTACGTCGTCCCGCTCGTTGAGGAGCACCCGCGCCCCCGGAGACAGAGTCTGGGTGATGAAGATCTTCTTCTTGTTGGTGGCCATTTCCTGCCCTTGCGGTTTCTTGTGCGCCGTCAAAGGACGGCGCCGGTCACCTCGTTTAGCAAATGCATATTGTTGAGGTCCACTGCCAATCGGAGCGGGCTGCCATCCTGCGCGCCGGCATTGGGACTGACCCGACCGCAGACCTGGCTGCCCTCGAGCGTGAAATAGACCAAGGTCTCCATGCCCATCGGCTCGGTGACGTCGAGCATCGCATCGAACGGCTCGACGCCGGGCTCGGCATGCGGCCGCGCCTCCATGACATGCTCGGGGCGGATGCCCAGCAGGAGCTTGTCGGTGCGGGAGAGTGCCTGGTAGCGGGCGGCGCGGGCCGGCGGCAGCGTGAAGGCGAGGCGATCGGTCAGCCGCACGTTGAGCTTGCCTGCGGCGTCCTCGAGCCGGCAGGGCACGAAATTCATCGCCGGCGAGCCGATGAAGCTCGCGACGAACTTGGTCGCCGGCTTGTGATAGAGCTCGTTGGGCGTACCGATCTGCTCGATCCTGCCGTGGTTCATCACCACCACGCGGTCGGCCAGCGTCATCGCCTCGACCTGGTCATGGGTGACGTAGACCGTCGTGGTGCGGACTTTCTGGTGCACCTTCTTGATCTCGATCCGCATCTGCACGCGCAGCTTGGCATCGAGGTTGGACAGTGGCTCGTCGAACAGGAACACCTTCGGATTGCGTACGATTGCGCGGCCCATCGCGACGCGCTGGCGCTGGCCGCCGGAGAGCTGCTTCGGCTTGCGGTCGATCAGGTCGGTGATGTCGAGCATGCGGGCGGCTTCCGTCACCCGGCTCTTGATCTCGGCCTTGGGATAGTTCTTCAGCCGCAGCCCGAACGACATGTTCTCGGCAACGGTCATGTGCGGATACAGCGCATAGTTCTGGAACACCATCGCGATGTCGCGGTCTTTCGGCGGCACGTCGTTGACGACGTCGCCGCCGATCATGATGTCGCCGTCGGAAATGTCCTCGAGGCCGGCAATCATCCGCAGCGTCGTCGACTTGCCGCAGCCGCTCGGCCCGACCAGCACCACGAACTCATGGTCGGCGATATCGAGGTCGATGCCGCGCACCGCCTCGACCTCGTCGTAACGCTTCACCACCTTGCGCAAACTCACGTCGGCCATGAATCCTACCTTTATCGCGTTCAACCTTTTGTCGCACCGGCGGTCAGGCCGGCAATGTAGTAGTCCATCAGGAAGGCGTAGATGATCAGCGGCGGCGCGGCGCCGAGCAGGGCGCCGGTCATGATCTGTCCCCAGTTGAAGACGTCACCCTTGATCAGGGTCGTGATGATGCCGACCGGCAGCACGAGCTGGTCGGTCGAGGTCGTGAACACCAGCGGATAGAGGAACTGGGCCCAGGAGACGGTGAAGGCGAAGATCGTCGCCGCGATCAGGCCGGGCAATGCGACCGGGATGAAGATCCGCGTCAGCGTCTGGAACCAGCTCGCGCCGTCGATGATCGCGGCCTCGTCGAGCTCCTTCGGGATCGAGGCGAAATAGCCGATCATGATCCAGGTGCAGAACGGCACCGTCAGCGTTGGATAGATGAACAGCAGCACGTACCAGCGATTGACGAGCTGGATGCCGGTCAGGTCGCCGAACACCGCGAACATCTTGAACAGCGGAATGAACAGCAGGCTGTCCGGAATGAGATAGGTGAGGAACACCCCGGTTGCGAGCGTCGCCGAACCCCAGAACTTCATCCGCGCCAGCGCAAAGGCCGCCGGCACGCTGATCAGCATCGTGACGGTGACCACGATGATCGAGACCCAGGCTGAATTCCAGAAGAAGCGCAGGAACTGGTTCGACGTCAGAAGCTGGACGTAGTTCTCGAGGGTGGGTTGGTGCACCCACCACGGATTGGTCGCGGCCGAAATCTCCGCGCTGCCCTTCAGGGACGTGATCAACATGTAGAATGGCGGCGTCAGCGAGAAAATCGCAAACAGCGTCAGGAAGAAATAGGACCAGCGCAGTGCCCAGGTCCGGTCACGGCTCATGCTGCCGTATTTGACCTTGCGGGTCGGTCCGGACTTGTCGATCGTCATCGTGCTCATCAGGATTCGTTCCCGCGTTTGGTGATGTCGCGCAGGATGAAGATCGCCGCGACCGCGAGGATCGGCACCATGAACAGCGAGACGCTGGCGCCGAGTGGAATATCGCTGCCCTCGATGCCGACACGGAACGCCCATGTCGCGAAGATGTGGGTGTGGTCGAGCGGCCCGCCCGCGGTGAGGATGCGCACGATGTCGAAATTGGCGAAGGTGACGATCAGCGAGAACAGCGTGGTGATCGCGATGATGTTGCGCATCATCGGCAGCGTCACATACCAGATGCGCTGCCACCAATTGGCGCCGTCGATCGCGGCCGCCTCGTAGAGCTGCTCGGGCACCGATTTCAAGGCTGCCAGATACATGATCATGAAGAACGGCGCGCCGTACCAGACGTTGACCAGGATCACTGAGAAGCGTGCCCACATCGCGTCGCCGGTCCACGGGATCGGTCCGATGCCGAAGAACGACAGCGTGTAGTTGAAGGCGCTGTAGGAGGGGTCGAACAGCCACAGCCAGGCCAGCGTGCTCATGGCCGGCGGGATCACCCACGGCACCAGCAGCATGCCGCGCCATTTGCGTTGCTTGTTGGCGGGCACATTGTGCACGAAATGCGCGACGATGAAGCCGATCAGGGCTTTGAAGATCACCGCCGAGATCGCGAAAATGCAGGATTGCTTGACCACCAGCCAGAAGGTGTCGCGCTTGAACAGGAACTCGAAATTGCCGAAGCCGACGAACTTCGTCATCGCCTTGTTCAGCGTCGCGAGGTGCACCGAGTAGAGGGCCGGATAGATCACCAGTATAGCGATGAGAAGGATCAACGGCAGCGTCATCAGGAACGCGGACATCGACTTGCGCCGCAGCGCGTTGCGCAGGCCGACGCGCCTGCGCCCCGCCTGGGCTGCAGCCGTGCGGTTGGATTGGAATGCGACATCAACCATAACGCAGGTCCCTCGCGCGGGTTGGTTGCACAGCTCGCCGGCTCGGCGTCCGCAATGTGAAGGCGAGACCCCGCGCGGCCAGCTCGATCGGCGGCCGCGCGCGAACCCGTCCGCTCGTCAGCTTCGCATGAAGCCTTCGCACTCGCCCTCGGCCCAGGCGAGCGTCTTTTCCATGGCTTCGCCCTGGTAGTATCGCAGACACATCTTGGTCAGGGTGGCCTGGAAGTAGATCTGCTGAGCGACCTTGGGCGGCGCAGGCGAGGCGGCAATCGACAACGTCTGGTGCTTGTAGGGGTTCGGGTAGTGATAGAGCGTGCCCTTCGGCGGCCCTTGCTCCTCCCAGACCTTCAACGTCGTCAGTTTCTCATAGGCCGGCAGGTCGTAGCCGCCGCTCGCGACCACCATCTTCTCGATCGATGCTGGTTGCGACAGGAAGGACAGCAGGCTCTTGGCCGCTTCCTTGTTCTTCGAGAACGACCAGATCGACCAGAAGAACGGCAAATAGGGTGCGAAGCGTCCCTTCGGCCCGGCCGGGAACCCATGGGTCCAGCATTGCTCGGCGATTTGCGGAGCATCGCGCTTGGCGACCGCCCAAGCGCTCGGCGGGTTCATGATCATGGCGCCCTTGCCGGCGACCAGCCACTTGTTGTTGGAGGCATCGTCCCAGGCGGCAACATCGGGCGGCAGGAAGGCGAGCAGCTTCTTGTAGAACTCGAGCGACTGCCGCACCGCGTCGGTCTTGACGGTGAGGTCGCCCTTGGCGTCGACCAGTTGTGCACCGAACGACTGGAAGATCGCACCGGCAGTGTCGACATTGTCGCTGGTTTCGCCAAGGCCGATGCCGAACGGGAAGCCGGCCTTGTGGCAGGCTTCAGCCGCCTTGAGGAACGTATCGAGGGTCCAGTTGTCCGCTTTCGGCGGGCCTCCGGCCGGATACATCTCCTGCACGTCGATATTGGCATATTTCTTCATCAGGTCGATGCGGGAGCAGGGCCCCTTGATCTGGCTACCGACGCTGGCGGGAACGCCGAGCCATTTGCCGTCGGCCTGGCCGAGATACTTCACCGTGCCGTTGACCTCGCCGTTCAGCTTGATGAGCGGGTCCATGATGTCATTGACGGGCTCGAGCAGTTCCGCATTGGCCTGTGGCCACCATGTCGGCATCTGGAAGATATCGTGACCGGATTTCGCCTGCGCTTCGGCGGCGATGGTGACGATGTTCTTGTTGCCCTGGCTGGTGATGTAGTCGATCTGAACCTCGACCTTCTCCTTGGCGGCCCACTCGTTGACGAGCTCGGTGGACGCACTGTTCGCGCCCGGCACCCAGTGATCCCAGAAGCCCATTGAGAGCTTTCCGGCTGCATATGCGCCACGAACGTAGGGGGCTGTAATCAAAGCGGCCGATGACAGCGCTGTCGCTGCAACGAATTCTCGGCGTGAAAGCTTCTTCCGTGACATGGCGATCCCTCCCTGGCAGCCGACGGACAAAGACTTTGGATCCCATTGTTGTTTTGTGCGTCGCGTTCGCGCGACGTCGCGGGATTTCGTTGGCACCGATCAGAACAGAATTGCCGGCTGCTGTCGAGAAACGAGATGCTTATGCCACGTAGTACTAACGTTGTGGTCAAATCGCAGGCAGCGTCGTCAGCGCCAGCGTGATTGCAGGCGGTTTGCAGGCTTCGCGCGCTCATGCTGCGACGCACGCGATGTTTGGCGCGGACACCTTCGCAGACGGCGCGCGGTTGAGCCGCAGGTTTCAGGTCAACCCCGGCCGAGTTGTGTTCCGTCATGTTGATGCCCAGCCCGACCGATAGACTTGCGGAAGCCGGAAACGATAAAGTCCGGATTCGTCGAACCTACCCCCGCCTCAAATTCTGCAATCCACCATCGATCACGGAGACCCGACCATGCTCATCCCGGTAGCGAAGCTGCGAGCGCAATGGAGATTGTGCGTCGCGGTTGGGGCCGCCACCATCACGCTGCTCGCCATGCCTCATCTGGTCGATGCGCAGATCGTGCAGGGCGTCGAGAAAGGCGCGCGCGAGGGCAACAAGGCCGCCGGACCGGTCGGCGGCGTTCTGGGCGGAGCGATCGGCGGCGTTGTCGGGGTGGTGACCGGCGTGACCGGGGTGTTCACCGGCAACAATGCCAACAACGCCAACCCAAATGCCGGCAGCGGCAAGAACGCACAGACGCCGGCGCCCGGCGACAAGCAGGGCGCCAAGGCCACCAAGTCGGCCAAGGCCGCCGCCAAGGACAAGGGTGCCAAGCAAGCCCCGGCCGTGCTGACCCAGACAGGCGCACCGCAACTCACCGCCGAACAGATCGTCGCCAACAGCGACGCCAACATCGAGCGGATCAAGAAGGAACTCAATCTGACGCCGGAGCAGGAGAAGAACTGGGCCGGCTTCAACAGTGCGATGCACTATCTCGGCCACAATGGCGCCGACCGGCTCAACCTGCGCATCGCGCGGGCCCAGCGCGATCCACCTGACGACATCATCGAGCAGATGCGCAACGAGGCCCAGTTCCTCAACGACCGCGCGGGCGACCAGCGCAGCGTTGCCGACGCCGCCGAACCGCTCTTTGCGAGCCTGGACGACAAGCAGAAACAAATCTTCATCAATGAAATGGTCCGACTCAGCCACGAACGCGGGCTCGACTAGAGCCATTTCCGTTCCGATCGTCGGCGAAGTGGGGACGAATAGCCGGGCCACCATGCCCTGGGGTAGGTTAAAGGCGCAGCACCCGGCTATTCTGCCGCAGCGGCGCGGCCCGGCTAATTCGTCATTCAATGTTGAAGAAAAACGGACCGGATCACGCCCGAGTGATGGCCGAGTCAGGGCCATGTCGGGAACCACTTTCGCGAAATGAAAAATGGCCGTTGCTTGCGGCGCCGAAGCTGGCGAAGGCCGTTTCAGCTCTTCGGGAAGTTCAGCTCCACGCCGACCCCATCGGGATCGTAGAGGAAGATCTGGGTGTCGCCGGTGCGCGGCACGATCTGCTCGCGGAAGGTGACGTTCTTCGACTGCAGGCGTTTGCGCACGCCTTCGACGTCGGTGGCGGCGAAGGCGATATGGTCGAGGCGGCCGGTGTCCTCATATTTCTTCTCGGTGCCGCGCACGACGATGCCGTCGCGCGGCTTGCGGGTGCCCATTAAATGGACGGTGGCCTGGCCTCCGGAATAAAGCCAGTAGCCGGGGAAATCGAGCGGCGGCCGATCGCCGTTCTCGAGCCCGAGCACGTCGCAATAGAACTCCTTGGTCTTTTCCAGATCCTGCGGCTCGATGGTGAAATGCTGTAGTCCGCCCAATGGCATGGTTCTTCTCCTTGAGAAATCGCGTTAGAGCGCCAGGCGCTAGACGAAGCTGAGGTCGGCATCGACGCCGAGCATCCACGCGCCGACCGTCTCGAAATGGCTGAACCGGCCCTGCAGTTGCTGGGTCACGGTGTGGATGTCGCGGAAGCGCCGTTCCAGCGGATGGCCGTCGAAGATCGCGGTGGCACCGGCCGTGTTGTAGGCGAAGTCGACCGCTTCCCGCGCCTTGTGGATGGCGTGCGTCGCGGCCATCCGGATTGTCATGCGCTGCGCGACCGTGATGCTGTGGCCTGCGACCAGATCCTTCCAGATGTCGGCCATCGACTGCAGCAGGAATGCGCGGGCGGCACGCAGATTGACCTCGGCCTGAGCAAGGCCGGATTGCACCACCGCATTGTCGCGCAGCGTTTTGGTCATGCCGCGCGGCACCTTGTTGCGGGCGACGTCGACGAAATTGTCCAGCGCGCTGCGGGCAATGCCGCAGGCGACCCCGGCGAAGCCGATCTGATAGCAGGTGTGGTTGCTCATCCGGTACAGCGGACCATCCTCACGGCACTCGCGGTCGAATTCGCGGGTGATCGAGTGGTCCGCGCGGACGAAGAAGTCGTTCAGCGCGAACTGGTCGCTGGCGGTGCCGCGCAGCCCGACCGTGTTCCAGATGTCGGTCCATTCGACGTCCTCGGTTCGCACCAGCATGGTGCGCTCGACTTGCTCGCCGTTGGTGTCGCGGCGGGGCGAGCCATCGACCGCATAGATCGGACAGTGCGCGCCGAGCCAGGTGGCGTGCCGCCCGCCCGAGGCAAACGACCAGACGCCAGTCACGCGGTAGCCGCCCTCGCATTCGATCGCCTTGACCCTGGGGCCGGGGCCCCAGGCCAGCACGGCGCGCGGGTCGGCAAACACCTCCCGAGCGACCGGCAGGTCGAGATAGGCCGCCGACATCGCACAGCCGCCGGCCTGGCTCAGGCACCAGGCCGTCGAGGCATCGGCTTTGGCGATGGTCTCGATGGCATGGAAGAAGGTGACGGGATCGGTCTCGATCCCGTCGGTCGAACGCGGCAGCAGCAGGCGGAACAGCCGCGCCTCGTGCAGCCGGTCGAGCAGATCGGGCGGCAGGCGTCGCGTCGTCTCGATATCGTTGGAGGCGGCAGCCACCGCGTCCCTGATCGCCTCGGCGCGGGCGATCACATCGCGATCGCCTGCAAGATCGGCTGAAGTGACGCTCATATCCGCCTCCCTCAGGCGCGCCGGATGGTTGCGGAGGCCGCGACGTCAGCCGTCGCGCTGAGCTCCTTGTCGATCTGCTCGATCGACTTGCCGCGGGTCTCGATCCCGAAGAAGAAATAGACGGCACCCGCCATCAGGAACCAGCAGCCGAGATAGACGAAGGCGGTCGGGATCTGGGTCAGCGGCACATCCGGCTTGAGGTAGTTGTTCGAGCCGACGATCAGGGCAAGCCCGACCGGCCCGATGATCTTGCCGATGCCGCCGAAGCCATAGGCCGACCCCATGCCCGTGGTGCGCAGATGCGACGGCCAGACCTCCGCGGCATAGGGCCCGACGATCGCAAAGCCGCCGTCGGCGAAGAAGAAGGCGGCCCCAAGCAGCAGCCAGAATGCCGACATGCCGAACAGCGTCGCGTCGTAGTGATAGCCGGCGACGATGGTCAGCGCGCCGGCGCCGAAGCCGAGCAGGCCGCCGGCGACACGTCGTCCCAGCAGCTCCGAGAACCACGAGAACGAGATCCGGCCGAGGAAGCCGGTGATGCTGAGCAGGATCATCATCTTGGCGGCCTCCTGCGGCGTGACCTTCAGGAGCAGCACGAACAGCGCGGGCGCCCACAGTGTGATGCCGTAGACGCCGGTCTGCGCGCCGGCATTGCCGAGCCAGGAGACAATCAGACTGCGCGGGTATTTGAACAGGTCGAACCAGCTGGTTTTGACGATCGGGCCGGCGTCGGCCGCGCTCGGCAAGGGCAGTTCGGACGGCGGCACCTGCAAGGCCCAGGCGAGCGACTTGCGGGCTTCGTCATAGCGTCCTTGCCGGCACAGCCAGCGCGGCGATTCCGGAACCCAGAGCCGGACCAGCAGCACCAGAACCGACGGCAGCACGCCGATCGCGAACAGCAGCCGCCACTGATCGGTACCCATGATCGCTCCCAGCACTGCGCCGAGGCCGACGCCGAGCGGGATCACGCAGGTGACGAGCCCGCCGACCCAACCGCGCTTGTGCGAGGGCATGAACTCCTGCACCAGCGGCAGGTCGACACAATAAAGCCCGCCGACGCCGGTGCCGACGAAGAAACGCAGGATCGCCAGATAGACCCAGCCATTGTCGGGGGTGAAATAGAGCAGACCGGTCGCGATCGAGAAGTTCAGCACCGTGCCGATGAAGACGATGCGGCGCCCGACCCGGTCGGCGAGCCAGCCCCAGAGATAGGCGCCGAGGATGGCGCCGATACCGGAGCTCATCAGCACGGTGGCCGACTGGCCGAAGGTGAGCTTCCATGGCCCGATCAGGAACGCGAGCACAAAGCCGATCAGGAAGTAGTCGAAGAATTCCAGCGCATCGCCGATGATGGCCGCCGCAAGGATCTTGATCTGGTTGCCGGTCAGAGTCGTCCGGCGATCGAGAATCTCGAACATGGCGCGTCTCCCCATGGCGCCTGTTCATTATTGTTCGGAGCGTGCGTCGCGCCAGCGCATCGCTCATGGGGTGAGGCTATCCTCGCGCCGTCGCGAACGGCAAGCCCGCGCCGACGCGGGGCTCATCTGCACGGACGCGATAAGCAATTCGGCCCACTGCTGCGCACAAATGGTGGTGCGAAAGCCCGGCGTGAGCCGTGGGAGCCGTTGACTCCTGCAATGCCGATCGCCCACGTTTGCCCCGAAGAAAGCTGGGGAGCAGGCAAAGTGGACGAAAAGCGCAGGCATCCGCGAACCGAGGTCAATGAACCCGGCTATGTCTCGTCCGGCGGTTCGGTCATGCACTGCACGATCGTGAATATATCATCGGAAGGGGCGGCCATCGAGGTCGAGAATCCGGCCTTCGTCCCGCATCGTTTCCGCCTGATGATGGCCCGCGACGCCTCAGTGGTTTACGAGTGTCAGGTGATCTGGAGCAAGAAGACGCGGATTGGACTAAGCTTCGTGACGACCGCCTGAGCAATCGATGGGGACGCCCATGATCGACCGTGCCAGGGGTGCCCGGGTTTTGTTTCTGCAACAGCAGGTGACACGCCGATGACTCCGGAACCTGCAACGATCTGCCTCGGCTGCTGGCAAAACCTGCACATGCCGATCCCGCTGCGCGGCCCCTTGTCGGCGCCGTTTCGCCTGTTCGGTGTCCGGCCGAGCCGCATGAGCCCGAACGTGTGCACGATCTGCGAGATGGCCTTCTCGAAGATCATGAAAGCGCGCGCCGTGACCATCGACGCCACCATCCTGTTCGCCGATCTGCGCGGCTACACCACACTAACGCAGACCATCGCGCAGGACGGGCTGACCTCGCTGCTTGATGCGTTTTACGACGACTGCGCCGCCGCGATCTGGCGCTATGACGGCATTCTCAACAAGACGATCGGCGATGCCGTGTTCGCGATCTTCAATTTTCCGGTGCGGCGCGACGACCATGCCGCGCAGGCCTTGCTGGCGGCGCGCGACATCCAGCGGCGCTTTCAGGACAGGCACGACGCGCTGGTGCGGGCGATTGGCGCCGGGGACATCGAGCTCGGCATCGGAATCGGGATGGATAGCGGTGACACCAATTTCGGTGAGTTCGGTCAGGCCCATCGCGACCTGACCGCGGTCGGCACCGTGGTCAATCGCGCGGCACGCGCCCAGGCGATCGCAAAGTCGGGCGAGATCCTCGTCACATCAACCGTGCGGGATCGAACCGGCGACATGGTCACGGCAGCCGGTTCCGACTACACGCTGAAGGGCTTCGACCAGCCCGTCACGCTGTTTCCTGCGTGAATTGACGCGGCGCAAAAAAAGACGGCTCCAGCGCGGAACACCGCGCCGAAGCCGTCGGGGATGGTCGTTTGCCGATTACGAACGTCGCATCAACGCGAGGCGGGCAGCTTCGTTCCCGCCTGCATGCAGAAATCCTTCGGACCGGCGTCAGCGCCACATCCCACGCATCCGGGCGCCGATGTCGATCGGCGGCGCGCGGCTGGCGGAGGCGGCCTGTGCGGCCGCGGCGCGCGGCCATGTGGTCCGCTCGAACATCGGCAGCAACCGTTCCGGGATGAAGCGGGTGCGCGAGGCGTACATGTGGCGGTCGCCCTTGGCGGCCTGGCCGTGGACGAAAAAGCGCTGCGGCACCAGCAGATGCAGATCGTCCTTGGCGCGGGTCATGGCGACATAGAGCAGGCGGCGCTCCTCCTCGAGTTCCGCCGACGTGCCGGCGCCGAGATCGGAGGGCATGCAGCCGTCGACGACGTTGAGCACGTAAACCGATTTCCATTCCTGGCCCTTGGAGGAATGGATCGTCGACAGGATCAGGTAATCCTCGTCGAGCAGCGGCACACCGGCCTGGTCGCTGGTGGCATCAGGCGGATCGAGCGTGAGCTCGGTGAGGAAGCGTTCGCGTGACGGATAGCCGGCGGCGATCTGCTCCAGCTGAATGAGGTCGGCGCGGCGGACCTCGCTGTCCTCATGGATGCGATCGAGATGCGGCTCGTACCAGAGCCGCGCGCGCTCGATGTCGACCGGCCATTCCGAGTAGCGGAGATTCTCGATGGTCTCGACGAACAGCCGCCAGTCAGCGCCGGCGCGGGGCGGGGCGGGCAGTGCGGCGAGCGCGGCAATCGGATCGGCGGCCTCGGTCATGTGGTCGAGCACCCGCTGCGCCGAAGCCGGCCCGACGCCGGGCAACAGATGCAGGATGCGAAAGCCTGCGACCCGATCGCGCGGATTGGCGGTGAAGCGCAGCAGTGCCAGCATGTCCTTGACATGCGCGGCGTCGAGGAATTTGAGCCCGCCGAATTTCACGAAAGGAATGTTGCGGCGGGTCAGCTCGACCTCGAGCGGTCCGCTGTGCGAGGAGGTGCGGAACAGCACCGCCTGATGCTTCAACAGCGCGCCTTCCTCGCGATTGGTCAGCACCTGCTCGACGATGTAACGGGCTTGATCGGCCTCGTCGCGGATCGTGACCAGCAGCGGCTTGCGGGTCGAGGTCCGATCGGTCCACAGGTTCTTGGTGAAGCGTTCCTTGGCCAGCGAGATCACGCCATTGGCGGCCGCCAGGATCGGCTGCGTCGAGCGGTAGTTGCGCTCGAGTGTGACGATCTCGGCGGGCGGGCTGAATTGGCTCGGGAAGTCGAGGATGTTGCGCACGGTAGCGGCGCGGAACGAATAGATCGACTGCGCATCGTCGCCGACCACGGTGAGCCCGCGCCCCGCCGGCTTGAGCGCCAGCAGGATGGAGGACTGCAGGCGGTTGGTGTCCTGATATTCATCGACCATCACATGGTCGAAGCGGCCGCCGATCTCTTCGGCCAGCGCAGTGTCTGTCACCATCTGCGCCCAGTAGAGCAGGAGGTCGTCGTAATCGAGCACGTTTTGCCGCTGCTTGGCTTCGACATAGGCCGCGAACAGTTGCTTCAATTCACCGGACCAGCCGGAGCACCAAGGGAAGAACTGGCCGAGCACGGCTTCGATCGGCATCTCCGCGTTCACGCAACGCGAATAGATCGCAAGGCAAGTGCCTTTGGTGGGGAACCGGCTTTCGGTGCGCGAGAAACCGAGGTCGTGGCGGACCAGGTTCATCAGATCGGCGGAATCCTCCCGATCATGGATCGTGAAGGCCGGGTCGAGCGCGATACGCTCGGCGAATTCGCGGAGCAGCCGCGCGCCGATGCCGTGGAAGGTGCCGGCCCAGTTCAGCGCATCGGTCATGACGGAGGCGCGGTCACCGAGCACGCGGCGCGCGATGCGCTCGACGCGGCCGGCCATTTCCGCCGCGGCGCGCCGCGAGAAAGTCATCAGCAGGACGCGGCGCGGATCTGCGCCGGCGACGATCAAATGCGCGACGCGATGGGCGAGGGTGTTGGTCTTGCCGGAGCCTGCGCCCGCAATCACCAGCAGCGGCGCGCCGACAATGCCGTCTTGGCCGACGCCGTGCTCGACGGCGCGGCGCTGCTCGGAATTGAGCGCATCGAGATAGGCTGTGTTGGCAAGATCAGGCACGAATCACCCCCACGAAACGCTAACAGACATTGCGATTCAGTGGAGCCGACACGCCTTGGCGCCAGCCGAGAAATTAGATTGACATTAACGCGGCGCGGAGCACAACCGCGCCATGGGTGACGTATCCAAATCCGAGACGCCGCTGAAGGCGACATTCAAGGTGCGGCTCAACGGCGAGACGGTGACGCTCGCGACCGTTGGCCAAGCCTATCGCTTCATCAGCAATCTCAGTGCCGTCGAATGGATGGAGTTCCGCGCGCTGCATGACGACGCGGTCGCTGCACTGGAGCTGGCGGCTGGCAATGCCATGCTGACGGTGCAGGCAACCAACGCGTTGCGGGTGCTGTTCGTCAGGGCAAAACTGCTCTGAAAAAGAAGTGGGCCGCCTTGGCCCTCCGAGGCGGCCCGAGAGTGCGGCCGAGCGCATTACGCACCAGCCGTCGCGTGTACCGCCGTTACCTTGTTTGCGGCCATAACGAACAGGCCGTACGAAACCACCGCCGATTCGGCTGTAGCTGCTGCACCACAATCACGTGCCGACATCGTCGACGAGCCGGTCATATACAAGGGCGGAGCGCATGTTCATCGTTGCAATCTTCAGATAGCCGGGTTCGCGCATGGCGTTGTTGAACATCATGATCGCCGTCTTCCAGTAGCCGCGCTCGCGTTGATCCACGTTCAGCGCGGACAAATAGTCCGCCGCATCGCCGACGGTTGCGAGCGTTCTGCCGTCCTTCAGCGTGATCGGGAACGCAAGCGGCGATCGCTTCTCCAGCTCCAGCACGTAAGGCTCCCCCAGGACCAAGCAGCAATAAGGCAAAGCGGTAATAAGCAACAACAGGAACAGAACTAGCTGCGCCGCTATATCAAAGCCTTAAAGGGCTGTCCGCCCGGTCGGGTACGGGGGTCAGAAAGAATCCGCCAGCGCGATCTCGGCCTTCAGGGCATCGATGCGCCGCTCGGCTTCCTCGGACGTCAGGTCACCCGCGAACTGGTTCGGCTGATAGGCCTCCTCGGCGAGGCTCCTCAACCGCAACGCCTGCGCACGGGTCATCAGTCCGCCAAAGCGTTCCGCAACCCCGCCAAATCTCACCGCTGCCATGCCCATCGCTCACCTCACTTGCTGGATCGTGACTTGACAATATGTTCTATTTTTGTTCTAACAAGACATGGACAACAAGATCAATGAAATTCGTCGGAAGATCAGCACCTTGCGGGCCGAAATGACGCTGGTCGAGGCGTCGATCCGGGACCAGGTCAACCACGACCTCGATTGCAGCGAAGCGTCGTACCGGCTGATGGCGATGCGCGCCGAAGTGGCCGAGCTGATCGGTCGCTGGAAGGCCGCAGGCGGCGGCGACCATCTCCCGACGGTTCGGGAACGGCTGAGCCGCAGCTACGGGGATCGCCCCGTTGCGACCGTCAAGCCGGACAAGGCGAGGCCCAAGCCGGGCCACAGTAACGCCAGGGCGTGATGCGGCCCGTTGGCCGAAAGACGGGTTAGGAGACCGCCTCGGGCTCAAATCAGTTTCAGGGCTGGAACCCGAGCCGCAGCATCTGTATTTTCTTGTGGTGAGAGCCAACACCATAGCATCGCCCAGCGCCATGATCGCCGATCCGACCGCGCCACCGCGGGTATCGATGAATGACGATCGCAGCCCGTTGCTGACGCTGATCTCCTGCATCAGCTGCATCAGGACGATGCGGCTTGAGAGCAGCTCTCCGGGCAGCGAGGGCAGGGACATCCTTCAATACCGCTGCGAACAATGCAGCCGCATCGAACGGGTGCAACTGGTGCGGCGGACCTGGCCGGCGGACCGCTAGCCCCTCGATTTGAATTTACGAACGCGCTCTCGCTTTTCTGTGCGCTTCATCTGCTGGGGGATCGATCTCGCCCGACGCGTGTTCAGATCGTTGCCCGGTCAGCTTCGACAGTTCGCGGCTGAGGTCGTGAATGTGGTACGGCTTACGCAGGACCGGAAAGTCGGACCGCACGTCGCGTGCACTCTCGCTGTAGCCTGTCGTCAGCAGGATCGGCAGCGCAGGCTTCCTGTCCCGGATCGCGCGCGCCAGCTTCAGCCCATCCATCTTGCCGGGCATGACGATGTCGCTGAACACCACATCGATCCCGTTGGCGTCGATTTCCGATAAGGCAGCTTCTGCGCTCGACGCCCAGCGCACCGTGTAGCCGAGCTGTTCGAGCAGGCCCGTGCTGGCATCCGCGACGGCTGGGTTGTCCTCGATCAGCAGGACGGTTGCGGAGCCGCGCACGCTGTGACCTTCGGTCGTACCCGTTGCGTCCGTCGTCCCGCGCGGAAGGTAGATGCTGACCTTCGTGCCCTTGCCGAGCGTGCTGGCAATTTCGATCCGGCCGTCGGCCTGGTGCGCAAAGCCGTGGACCTGGGACAGTCCGAGGCCGGTCCCTTTGCCAACGGGTTTGGTGGTGAAAAACGGGTCAAAGACCTTGCTCAGCACATCCTGCGGGATGCCTTCGCCGGTATCGACTACGTCGACGGCGACCTCGGTGGTTGCGGGTACGTTTCGGGCCGAGACAGTCAGCGTACCGCCATTGGCCATCGCGTCCCGGGCATTGACGACAAGGTTGATCAGCGCGGTCTCAAACTCGTTCGGGTCGACGAAGACCGGCCAGAGATCTGGCTGGATATCGATGTCCAGCCTGATCGCGCCGCCGAGCGCGCTGCTCAACACCTCGCGCACTGCGGTGACCCTGTCGGCGACATCGATGGTCTGCGGATTGACGCTCTGGCGGCGCGCGAAGGTGAGCAGCTGGCTGGTCAGGGATGCGGCGCGCTCGGACGCGGTTTCGATCGCGCTCAGTGCAAGCCGGCCGCGCTCGCTCGTCACCTCGCGCCTGATCCGATGCAGATTGCCCGAAATGATCATCAGCAGGTTGTTGAAGTCGTGCGCGACGCCACCGGTCAATTGGCCCAGCGCATCCATCTTGTGCGATTCCGCCAGCTGTCGCTGCACCTGTTCGAGCTTCTGCTGTGCCTCGCGCCGCTCGGAAATGTCCCGCGTGATCTTGGCAAAGCCGACCAGGCTGCCATCGCTGTCGCGGATCGGATCGATCACGACGCTCGCCCAGAAGAACGAGCCGTCCTTGCGGACCCGCCAGCCATCCTCCTCGTAGTGCCCGGTCTCCTCCGCGATCTTGAGCGCGCGGGCGGGCTTGCCCGCGGCTTGGTCGGCCGGCGTGTAGAACCGCGCGAAGCTCTGGCCGATGATTTCGCTTGGCGAATAGCCCTTGATGCGCTCGCCGCCGGCGTTCCAGTTGGCGACGATGCCGGCCGGCGTCAGCATGTACAGCGCGTAGTCGGTGACGTTGCTCACTAGTAGGCGGAACTGGCTTTCGCTGGCGTCGAGATCCGCGCGCGCCTGTTGGCGCTCGGTCACGTCGCGGGTGACCATCGCGTAGCCGATCAGCTTGCGCTTCTCGTAGATCGGATCGATGACGACAGAGGCGTAGAATTGCGAGCCATCCTTGCGGATGTACCAGCCCTCGGCCACGGCGTGCTTTTCCTTCCGCGCCATCCGTAGCGCCATCGCGGGAAGGCCCGATGCACGATCCTCCTCAGGGTAGAAGACCGAGAAGTGCTTGCCGAGGATCGTCTTGGCCGGATAGCCGGTGATGCGCTCGGCGCCCTTATTCCAGTTGATCACCCGTCCATCGGGGGCGAGTGTGCAGATCGCATAGTCAATTGCCCCTCCGGCCAACAGGCGGAAGCTGCGTTCGCTTTCGAGAATGCCCCGCTTGAGCTGGTCTGACTTTTTAACCATCACCAATCCTGCCAACGCCGGGAACGTTCCGGCGAGGCCAATGTTCCAATGCGATCAAATGCGCCGATCGGGCCCAAGCAATACGAACGGCTTACGCTACTGCGCAAAAAGTTCCAATGCGCATGGGAACTTTTGGTTCCATCGACGATTAAGCCCCTCGGTTTGCGTCACAAATCGCGGTTTTGGCGTTTTCCCGCTTGAATAGATCAAGGGCAGTCATTCTTATGGTCACACTGGCTTCTCCGAGTCCCTGGATTCGTGGCCAGCGCGTAGGGGAAAATACATGACCGATCTCGGTTCGCCGCCTCGTCCCCGTCCCGATACACGCCGCGCCCAATCATCGAACGGAAGCCTCGATGCCTCGCACGATCTGCTGCAATCGCTGCAGGCGATGCGCGGTGGCGACTTCTCGGTTCGGATGCGTGGCGACTATCTCGGGATCGACGGCAAGATCGCCGACGCCTTCAACGAAATCGCAGCCGCCAATGAGCGCATGGCGCAGCAATTGGCGCGCGTCGGGCAGGTCGTCGGCCGTGAGGGACAGACCCGCCAGCGCGTCAATTTCGGCCTCGCCAGCGGCGCTTGGGCCGATATGGAAAGCTCGGTCAACACCCTGATCGACGATTTGCTGTGGCCGACCCGCGAAGTCACCCGTGCGGTGGCGGCGGTGGCGCAGGGCGACCTGTTGCAGACCGTGCAGCTCGACGTCGAGGGCAGGCCGCTGCGCGGCGAATTCCTGCAGTCGGCGAACATCGTCAACACGATGATCAAGCAGCTCTCGGTGTTTACCTCCGAGGTCACGCGCGTGGCCCGCGAAGTCGGCACTGAGGGCAAGCTCGGCGGCCAGGCTCAGGTCCCGGAAGTGACCGGCGTCTGGAAGGACCTGACCGAGAGCGTCAACTCGATGGCCAACAATTTGACCGGCCAGGTCCGCAACATCGCCGAGGTGACGATCGCGGTCGCCAACGGCGACTTGTCCAAGAAGATCACGGTCGACGTCCGTGGCGAGATCCTGCAGCTGAAGGAGGCCATCAACACGATGGTCGATCAGCTGCGTTCGTTTGCGTCGGAAGTGACGCGCGTGGCCCGCGAGGTCGGCACTGACGGCAAGCTCGGCGGCCAGGCGATCGTGCCCGGCGTCGCCGGCACCTGGAAGGACCTCACCGACTCGGTGAACGCGATGTGCGGCAACCTGACCGCCCAGGTCCGCAACATCGCCAACGTGACCACGGCCGTGGCGCGCGGCGATCTGTCGCGCAAGATCACGGTCGACGTCAGCGGCGAAATCCTCGAGCTAAAGGACACCATCAACACCATGGTGGACCAGCTCAACTCGTTTGCCTCGGAAGTGACGCGCGTGGCGCGCGAAGTCGGCACCGAAGGCAAGCTCGGCGGCCAGGCCCAGGTGCCCGGCGTCGCCGGCACCTGGAAAGATCTGACCGACAACGTCAACTTCATGGCGTCGAACCTGACCGCGCAGGTCCGCAACATCGCCGACGTCGCGACCGCGATCGCCGGCGGCGACCTGTCGAAGAAGATCACGGTGAACGTGTCCGGCGAGATCCTTCAGCTGAAGGAAACGCTGAACACGATGGTCGACCAGCTCAACGCGTTTGCGTCGGAAGTGACGCGCGTGGCGCGCGAGGTCGGCACCGAGGGCAAGCTCGGCGGCCAGGCCAACGTGCTCGGCGTCGCCGGCACCTGGAAGGATTTGACCGACAACGTCAACTTCATGGCCTCGAACCTGACCGCGCAGGTCCGTAATATTGCGGGCGTCACCACCGCGGTCGCCAATGGCGATTTGTCGAAGAAGATCACGGTCGACGTGCGCGGCGAGATTCTCGAGTTGAAGGACACCATCAACACGATGGTGGACCAGCTCAACGCCTTCGCCGGCGAAGTGACGCGCGTGGCGCGTGAGGTCGGCACCGAAGGCAAGCTCGGCGGCCAGGCCGAGGTGCGCGGCGTCGCCGGCACCTGGAAGGATCTGACCGACAGCGTCAACTCGATGGCGTCGAATCTGACGGCCCAGGTCCGCAACATCGCCGAGGTCGCGACCGCGGTGGCGAAGGGCGATCTGTCGAAGAAGATCACGGTGAACGTGTCGGGCGAAATCCTTCAGCTCAAGGAAACGCTCAACACGATGGTGGACCAGCTCAACGCCTTCGCCGGCGAAGTCACCCGCGTGGCGCGCGAGGTCGGTACCGACGGCAAGCTCGGCGGCCAGGCCGAAGTGCCCGGCGTCGCCGGCACCTGGAAAGATTTGACCGACAGCGTCAACTCGATGGCCGGCAACCTCACGGCGCAGGTTCGTAACATCGCCGAGGTCGCGACCGCGATCGCCGGCGGCGACCTGTCGCGCAAGATCACGGTCGACGTCCGCGGCGAGATCCTTCAGCTGAAG
>NZ_JACMYO010000138.1 GCF_020889685.1 Bradyrhizobium oropedii | reverse complement strand
TTCCGCAGGGACGACGTAGAGAGAGAACGCGCTACTTCGCCTTCTCCTTGAGGAAAGCGATGATGTCGGCCCGATCCTTCGGATCCTGAACCTCGTAGAACATCTTGGTGCCCGGAACCATCGCGTCCGGACCGGTGAGCCATTTGTCGAGGTTCGCCTCGGTCCACACGATCTTCGAGTCCTTCAGCGCCGGCGAGTAATTGTAGCCCGCGACTGTCCCGGCAAGACGGCCCACGACACCCTTGTGCATCGGGCCGACGTCGTTCTTCTCGATCGAATGGCAATCGCCGCAGCCCTGGTACAGCGTGGCGCCGCGCGCCGGATCTCCCGCGGCACGGGCGCTGTGCAGCGCGAGCAGGATCGCGATGGCCGCCATCGCGGCGATTTTGGCGTGCCGCGGCGCCAGCACGCCTGCGATCGAACGAATAGTCATTCCCGGGGTCTCCTGTTTGCCACCACAACAGGAGCAGCCATGCTGCCATTCTATTCCCCGGATTGCCGCCGGCCCGTGATTGCACTGGACACCGGCGGCATTGATCGCCGATATCAATACCTCTTGTTGAAGTTTTTTCCCGCCCACGCGGAATATCCGTGCGCCCCCGTCGATCTTGATCGCAGCTGCCACCTCCGCAGCCGCGCCGCGCTATTGGAGCATCCCCAGTGTTTCACAATCGGTTCGGCGCCGTCGCTCGACTTGCCGAACTCGGGTGCGTGCTTGCTGCGCTCACACTCGCAGCTGCCACCGCCGCGCGCGCGGACGGCTGTCCCAAGGCGAGCGATGAAATCGCGACCGACCGGCCCGACGTCACCAATTCGAGTATCGTCGTGCCGGTCGGGAGCCTGCAAAGCGAGAACGGCGTCAACCTGTCCGGACGCGATGGCGGCCGAACCATCGACGGCACTAACAGCCGTTGGCGGCTCGGCATCGCGCCCTGCCTCGAAGTGCTGGTCGACCTGCCGAGCTATTCCGGCAATGTGAGATCGCCGGGCGCCTCCGGCTTTTCCGACGTCGCTCCCGGGATCAAATGGCAGATCAGCCCGATACCCGGGAAGATCGACCTCTCGATCACCGCCGGCGTCGCACTGCCGACCGGCACGGCTGCCATCGCCGGGCGCGGCGCGCAGCCCTACATCCAGCTGCCATGGTCATGGGAGCTGCATGACGGCTGGGGCGTCAGCGGCATGTTCACGGAATTCTTCCGGCCCGCCGAGCTGACCGGCCGGCACATGTCGGAAGCAACCTTCGTGATCGAGCGGAAGCTGACCGAGCGGATGAGCGTGTTCACCGAATATGTCGGCGACTATCCCGACGGCGCACGGCCGATCCAGCTGATCAATTCCGGCGGCATGTACCGGATCACGCCGACCCAGCAGATCGACCTCCACGTCGCGTTCGGGCTCAACCGCAACTCGCCGAACTACATCGTCGGCCTGGGCTATTCCTTCCGCGTCGACGGGCTGCTCCGCTAAATCAGCTTTCGACTTCGCGCAGTCCGCTCAGCCAGAGCGCCAGCAGCGTCCACACCGCGCCGGACAAGAGATACGCACCGGCCGAGATCAGGCCGAAATGCGTCGCCAGCAGCAGCGCGGCCAGCGGCGCGAAGCCGGCGCCGAACAGCCAGGCGAAATCCGAGGTCAGCGCCGAGGCCGTGTAGCGATAGTTGCGCGCGAAGTTCGAGGCGATCGCGCCCGACGACTGGCCGAACGACAGGCCGAGCAGCACGAAGCCGAGCACCATGTAGATCGTCTCGCCGAACGCGCCGGCGTCGAGCAACTGCGGGGCAAAGCCGCTATACACCGCGATCGCGACCGCCGAGCCCAGCAGCAGCGGCTTGCGGCCGACGCGATCGGCGATCATGCCGGAGGCGATGATCGCGAAGACACCGACCATGGCGCCGATCATCTCGATGATGAGGAAGCGCACCGGGCTTTCCTTGGTGAACAGGAACACCCACGACAGCGGAAACACCGTGACCATGTGGAACAGGGCAAAGCTCGCCAGCGGCGCAAAGGCGCCGAGCAGGATGTTGCGTCCTTCCTGCGCGATGGTCTCGCCGACCCGCGCCGGCTCCAGGTCGCGGCTTTCGAACAGCTCGGAATACTCGTCGGTTGCCACCATGCGGAGCCGCGCGAACAGCGCCACCACGTTGATGGCGAAGGCGACGAAGAACGGATAGCGCCAGCCCCAATCGAAGAAATCATCCGCCGAAAGGTTGCCGGCGAAGAACGCGAACAGCGCGCTCGCCACGATCAGCCCTAGCGGCGCGCCGAGCTGCGGCACCATCGCGTACCAGCCGCGCTTGTTCGCCGGCGAATTCATCGCCAGTAGCGAGGCGAGGCCGTCCCAGGCGCCGCCCCAGGCGAGACCTTGCACGACGCGCGCGGCAGCCAAGAGCCAGATCGCCGCGACGCCGATCGTGTCGTAGCCGGGCAGGAAGGCGAGCGCGACCGTGGCGGTGCCGAGCAGGAACAGCGCGATGACGAGCTTGGCGCCCTTGCCGTGGCGGCGGTCGACCGCCATGAAGATGACGGTGCCGAGCGGCCGCGCAGCGAAAGCCAGCGCGAAAATGCCGAATGAATAGAGCGTGCCGGTCAGCTCGTTGACGAACGGAAACACCAGCTTCGGGAACACGATCACCGAGGCGATCGCGTAGACGAAGAAGTCGAAGAATTCCGACGTGCGCCCGATGATGACGCCGATGGCGATTTCGCCGGGTTTCGCCTGCCCATGACCTGATGCGGTCGGGGTGCCGTGAGCCATTGCTGGGGCTTGTGCCATCGCCGGAGAACCGTCCTTTGGAGCAAGATCCGGAAAGCTGGAAACCGGTTTTCCGAACCGATCATGCTCAAGCAAGAAATGAGGCCACGGGCAGACTTTGCCACGCGGTCCACCTCACCTTCTGACCTCCTATCCCGCAGTGCAACATTGGACAAATTGTCCAATGTCAACTTTGCTGCATCGCAGCTACCCCTTGGCCGAACTCATAAAATTCAAGTGGGGTGAGCCGTGCGCGCCTTGAAATTATTGGCCTTATTGCCGTTCGCGGCGTTCCTTGGCGGGTGCGATTTCATCGTCCTGGCGCCTGCCGGCGACATCGCCGCCCAGCAGCGCGACCTCGTCGTGATCTCCACCGTCCTGATGCTCGTCATCGTGCTTCCGGTGATGGCGCTGACCGTCTACTTCGCCTGGCGCTACCGCCAATCCAACACCGCAGCCCCCTACGAGCCGGACTGGGATCACTCCACCCAGCTCGAGCTGGTGATCTGGTCGGCACCGCTGCTGATCATCATCTGCCTCGGTGCGCTGACATGGATGGGCACCCATCTGCTCGATCCCTATCGCTCGCTCGGCCGCATCGCCGCCGACAAGCCGATCGAGAGCAAGGACGCCCCGCTCAATGTCGAGGTGGTCGCGCTCGACTGGAAGTGGCTGTTCATCTACCCGGATTACGGCGTCGCCGCCGTCAACGAGCTCGCGGCTCCCGTCGACCGCCCGATCCGCTTCCGCATCACGGCGTCTTCCGTGATGAACTCGTTCTACATCCCCGCGCTTGCCGGCCAGATCTACGCGATGCCCGGCATGGAGACCAAGCTGCACGCCGTCGCCAACAAGCCGGGCACCTTCCGCGGCTTCTCCGCCAATTACAGCGGCGCCGGCTTCTCCGGCATGCATTTCGATTTCAAGAGCCTGTCGAACGCCGATTTCGACAAGTGGATCGCCGGCGCCAAGGCGAGCGCCAACATGCTCGGCCGCACCGACTATCTGCAGCTCGAGCGTCCGAGCCAGAACGATCCGGTCCGGCTCTATCGCTCGGTCGATCGCGATCTCTACAAGGCGATCCTCAACATGTGCGTCGAGCCCGGCAAGATGTGCATGAGCGAGATGATGGCGATCGACGCCAAGGGCGGCCTCGGCCGCGAAGGCCTCAACAACACGCTGCCGCTGACCTACGACAAATACGCCCGCCGCGGCGCGCCGCTCGGCAGCGAGCCGACCTTCGTCGCCGGCATCTGCTCGATGGACGAGATCAAGGACGCGCCGTCGCGCGAGATCACCGCCCCGCTCGATTTGACCCCGCTGCGCGGCTTCGGGCTGAAGCGCCCGCCGTTCTCGCCCGCTCATCCGTCATCGACATCCTTGCTGCTCGGCCAGCGTCCGAAATCAGAGTCCTGAGGAGGACCGCATGAATCCCGATCTCGTCAAGATGATCTTCGGCCGCCTCAACCTGGACGCGCTGCCGCTGCATGAGCCGATCCTGGTCGGCACCTTCGCGGTGGTCGCGACCGGTGGCCTCGCGCTGTTCGCGCTCGTCACTTACTTCCGGCTCTGGAGCTATCTGTGGCGCGAATGGTTCACCACGGTGGACCACAAGCGCATCGGTATCATGTACATGATCCTCGGCATCGTGATGCTGCTGCGCGGCTTCGCGGACGCGCTGATGATGCGCCTGCAACAGGCGATCGCCTTCAACGGCGCCGACGGCTACCTCCCGGCCCATCATTACGACCAGATCTTCACCGCCCACGGCGTGATCATGATCTTCTTCGTGGCGATGCCGCTGGTGACGGGCTTGATGAACTACGTGGTGCCGCTGCAGATCGGCGCCCGCGACGTCTCCTTCCCCTTCCTCAACAATTTCAGCTTCTGGATGACGGTTGGCGGCGCCGTGCTGGTGATGATGTCGCTGTTCGTCGGCGAATTCGCCCGCACCGGCTGGCTCGCCTACCCGCCGCTGTCGAACATCGGCTACAGTCCTGACGTCGGCGTCGACTATTACATATGGGGACTACAGGTCGCCGGCGTCGGCACGACGCTATCGGGCATCAACCTGGTCTGCACCATCGTCAAGCTGCGCGCGCCGGGCATGACGATGATGAAGATGCCGGTGTTCACCTGGACCTCGCTCTGCACCAACGTCCTGATCGTCGCCTCCTTCCCGGTGCTGACCGCGGTGCTGGCGCTGCTGTCGCTCGATCGTTACGTCGGCACCAACTTCTTCACGAACGACTTCGGCGGCAACCCGATGATGTACGTGAACCTGATCTGGATCTGGGGCCACCCCGAGGTCTACATCCTGGTGCTGCCTGCATTCGGCATCTTCTCCGAGGTAACCGCGACGTTCTCCGGCAAGCGGCTGTTCGGCTACACCTCGATGGTCTACGCCACCGTCGTCATCACCATCCTGTCCTACCTGGTCTGGCTGCACCACTTCTTCACGATGGGCTCCGGCGCCAGCGTCAACTCGTTCTTCGGCATCACCACGATGATCATCTCGATCCCGACGGGGGCGAAGATGTTCAACTGGCTGTTCACGATGTATCGCGGCCGCATCCGCTTCGAGCTGCCGATGATGTGGACGGTGGCGTTCATGCTGACCTTCGTGATCGGCGGCATGACCGGCGTGCTGCTCGCGGTGCCGCCGGCCGATTTCGTGCTGCACAACAGCCTGTTCCTGATCGCGCATTTCCACAACGTGATCATCGGCGGCGTGCTGTTCGGCCTGTTCGCAGGCATCAACTACTGGTTCCCGAAGGCGTTCGGCTTCAGGCTCGATCCGTTCTGGGGCAAGCTGTCGTTCTGGTTCTGGGTCTCGGGCTTCTACTTCGCCTTCATGCCGCTTTACGTGCTCGGGTTGATGGGCGTGACCCGCCGGCTCCGCGTGTTCGACGATCCGTCCCTGCAGATCTGGTTCGTCATCGCAGCCTTCGGCGCCTTCCTGATCCTGCTCGGCATCGGCGCGATGCTGATGCAGTTCGCGGTCAGCATCCTCCGACGCGAGCAGCTCAAGGACACCACCGGCGATCCCTGGAACGCGCGCACGCTGGAATGGGCGACCTCCTCGCCGCCGCCCGACTACAACTTCGCGTTCACGCCCGTGGTCTACGACAACGACGCCTGGTGGGACATGAAGCGCCGCGGCTACAGGCGCCCGCTGACCGGCTTCAAGCCGATCCACATGCCGTCCAACACCGGCACCGGCATCATCCTCGCCGGCTTCGCGACGGTGATGGGCTTCGCCTTGATCTGGTACATCTGGTGGCTCGCTGCCCTCAGCTTCGTTGCGCTGCTCGCGGTCGCGATCGGCCACACCTTCAACTATCACCGCGACTTCCACATCCCGGCGGATGAGGTGGTGCGGGCCGAAGATGCACGGACACGCATTCTCGCCGCGGGAGCCCAGACATGAGCGTTGCCATAACCACCCAGAGCTCCATCCAGGACTCCGAGCCGGTCTTCCACGTCATCGACGAGCACGCCCATCCGGAAGGCGCCAGCACCATGCTGGGCTTCTGGATCTACCTGATGAGCGACTGTCTCATCTTCGCGATGCTGTTTGCGACCTATGGCGTGCTCGGCGGCAACTATGCCGCCGGGCCGTCGCCGAAGGGCCTGTTCGATCTCAAGCTCGTCGCGCTCAACACCACGATGCTGCTGCTCTCCTCGATCACCTATGGCTTCGCCATGCTGACGATGGAGAAATCGAAGATCGTCCAGACCCAACTCTGGCTCGCCATCACCGGGCTGTTCGGCCTCGCCTTTCTCGGCATCGAGCTCACCGAATTCGCCCACATGATCCATGAAGGCGCGACGCCGCAGCGCAGTGCCTTCCTGTCGTCGTTCTTCACGCTGGTCGGCACCCACGGCCTGCACGTCACCTTCGGCCTGGTCTGGCTGGTGACGCTGATGGTGCAGACCGCGCGCTTCGGCCTCACCGAAGCCAACCGGCGCCGCCTGATGTGCCTCTCGATGTTTTGGCACTTCCTCGACGTGGTCTGGATCGGCGTCTTCACCTTCGTCTATCTCCTGGGAATGCTGCGATGACAACAAACTCTCACGTCGAAGCTCAGATCTTGCACTCCGACGCCGGCCACCACGGCCATGACGACCATGGCGGCGGCGCCCACGGCTCGCTGAAGAGCTATCTGATCGGCTTCGGCCTCTCGGTGATCCTCACCGCGGTGCCGTTCTGGCTGGTGATGGCCGGCACCATCGCCGACAAGGCAGTTACCGCGTTGATCGTGCTGGTGCTGGCCGCGGTGCAGATCGTCGTCCACATGATCTACTTCCTGCACATGAACACGCGGTCCGAGAACGGCTGGACCATGATGGCGATGATCTTCACCGTGATCATGGTGGTGATCGCGCTGACCGGCTCGCTGTGGGTCATGCATCATCTCAACGTCAACATGATGCCGATGCACGACATGAGCCAGATGCCGTGACCGCGCGGTCTGCCAGACCACCGCTTGTACTGCTCACGCTCGGCATGCTGGGCGTGGTGCTGCTCGGCGCGCTCGGGGGCTGGCAGGTCGAACGCAGGACCTGGAAGCTGGCGCTGATCGAGCGGGTCGAGCAGCGCATGCATGCAGCACCCGTCGCTCCGCCGTCCCCATCGTCATGGCCGGCGGTCACGGCCGCGGGTGACGAATATCGCCGCGTCACCGTGAGCGGCACGTTCCTCAATGCCGATGAGACGCTGGTGCAGGCCGTGACGGCCGAGGGCCCCGGCTTCTGGGTGCTGACGCCACTGCAATTGGCCGACGGAACCACGGTCCTGGTCAATCGCGGCTTTGTTCCGCCCGACAAGCGCGATCCCGCGACGCGGCGCGACGGCGAGCCGAAAGGCTCTGTCAGCGTCACCGGGCTGTTGCGGATATCGGAGCCGAAGGGCGGCTTCCTGCGCAGCAACGATCCCGCGGCAGGCCGCTGGTATTCGCGCGACGTCGCCGCGATCGCCGCCACGCACGGATTGTCGCACATCGCCCCCTTCTTCATCGACGCCGATGCGACGGCAAATCCTGGCGGCGCCCCGGTTGGCGGGCTCACGATTGTGCGGTTTCCGAACAACCACCTGATTTACGCGCTGACATGGTTCGCGCTGGCCCTTATGCTGGCAGGCGCGCTCCTGCGCATCGTCAGCGGCAGGAGCCGCGCCGGCGCCTCCGATCCAGGGTGGGACTCACGACGCGCCGCCGTGCGCCGCCTGATCGGCGCAGCCCGCAATCTGTCACGCGACCCAGGCCCAGATGCTCGAGCGCACATCGGATCCGCATGAGGAGAACGCCGCGACCGGCACGGCCGTGATGCCGTCCGCCGTGAGCGCGGCTGGCGGCATGCCGTTCGATCTCGCAGCCCCCGCCGACCTCGCGACCAACCGCAAGAACATGGCCCTGCTGGTCCAGCTGCGCTGGATCGCCGTGATCGGCCAGATCGCCACTATCGGCTTCGTGCAATTCTGGATGGGCGTCGCGCTGCCGCTGCTGCCGCTGGGGGCCGTGATCTCCGGGCTCGTCGCGCTCAATGTTGTCAGCCTGCTCTGGCTGCGCTACCGCGCCGACATCAACAACCGCGAGCTGCTGGTCGCACTGGCGCTCGACGTCGCGGCGTTGACCGTCCTGCTCTATCTCGCGGGCGGCGCCACCAATCCCTTCACGTCGCTCTATCTGCTGCAGGTGACGCTTGGCGCGGTGCTGCTCGATGCGCCCTCGACCTGGTCGCTGGTGGCACTGGTCTGCATGAACTTCGCCTGGCTGACCAGCTACTACCGGCCGCTGGAGCTGCCGCAGCAGGGCTTTGCCGATTCCTTCAATCTCTATGTCGCCGGCACCTTCATCGGCCTGGTGCTCGACGCCGTGCTGCTCGTGGTGTTCATGACGCGGATCAACCGCAATCTGCGCGACCGCGACCTCCGCCTCGCGGCGCTGCGCCAGCACGCCACCGAGCAGGACCACATCGTCCGGATCGGCCTTCTGGCCTCCGGCGCCGCGCATGAACTCGGCACGCCGCTCGCCTCGCTCTCGGTCATCCTGGGCGACTGGCGCCGGATGCCCGCACTCGCCTCCGATCCCGAATTGTCGCAAGACCTCGGCGAGATGGAGATCTCGGTGCAGCGCTGCAAGTCGATCGTCACGGGCATTCTGCTGTCGGCCGGCGAAGCCCGCGGCGAAGGCTCCTCGCCGACCACGGTCGCGGCGTTCCTGACCGCGCTGGTGGAGGAATGGCGGACCACGCGGCCGTCGGCCACGCTGTATTTCCGCAATGCGTTCGGCACGGATCTCGCGATCGTATCCGACGTCGCGCTCAAGCAGGCGATCTTCAACGTGCTCGACAATGCCGCCGAGGTCTCGCGCGACTGGATCGAGCTAATGGCCGAACGCAATGCCGACAGGCTCGTGCTGTCGGTGACCGATCGCGGCCCGGGCTTCTCGCGCGAGATGCTGGCGCATATCGGCAAGCCGTATCAATCGACCAAGGGCAGCCCCGGCAGCGGCCTCGGCCTGTTCCTGGTCGTCAACGTGGTGCGCAAGCTCGGCGGCGTGGTGACGGCGCGCAACCGGCCGGATATCGGCGCCGCGGTGAAGCTGGAGCTGCCGCTGTCGACGCTTGCGATCGGAGACCCTCTTGACGGATGAACGCCAGCTTCTGATCGTCGAGGACGATTCAGGCTTTGCCCGCACGTTGAAGCGCTCGTTCGAGCGCCGCGGCTACGGCGTCGCCGTATCCACCTCGCTCGACGAAGTCCGCGAGTTGCTCGAGCAGCAATCGCCCGGCTATGCCGTTGTCGACCTCAAGCTCGCCGGCGGCGCCTCGGGCCTTGCCTGCGTCGAAGCGCTGCATGCGCACGATCCGGAGATGCTGATCGTGGTGCTGACCGGATTTGCCAGCATCGCGACCGCGGTCGAAGCGATCAAGCTCGGCGCCTGCCACTATCTGGCCAAGCCGTCGAACACCGACGACATCGAGGCCGCATTCCAGAAGGCCGCGGGGAACGCCGCCATCGAGGTCGGTGCACGGCCGACCTCGATCAAGACGCTGGAATGGGAGCGCATCCACCAGACCCTGATCGAGACCGATTTCAACATCTCCGAAGCCGCCCGCCGCCTCGGCATGCACCGCCGGACATTGGCGCGCAAGCTCGAGAAGCAGCGGGTGAAGTAGGCAATAGAGGCGAGCGACGCCGACGAGACACGCGAGTGCGCGCCTGATTCAACCGGCCGCCTCTCGCTCCGTCACGTCATCGCGGCGACATCCGCCGCAGTGTCAATGTACTCCTGAAAACGGACCGCCTTTCCGTCGCGGTACTTGAAGACGTGGGCCCATTCGTTCGTCACGGTCTTGCCTGTCTTCTTTGCCCGCGCCGTGAGCGTACCCAGGACCACAACCGTGTCGCCCTGCTCAATCATCTCACGCGGTGCAAACTCGCTGAATTCCAGATTCTCGCCGACCTGGACGAAGAAGTTTGCAATCTGCTGCTTTCCCTTGAAGGTTCCGGCCCAAGGCAATTTGTCTTGGGGACCCGGGGTTATCCACGTGCAATCGTCATCGATCAGATCCCTCATGAGCGCCGGAATGTCACCACGTTGAAAGGCCTCATAACCCTTCCTGGTTGCCTCAACATTCGATGTCATCGGATTCTCCTCGCTGCAAATTGATGGGGCACATTAATGTCGATCAAATAGCGGCAGGGCGGCCAGCATAGCACGCTGCGCTCCGATTGCCGTCGTCATCCATGAAGCAAGACAGGACGATACTGGTCAGGATCGTTTACATAGCTTCGAGCGCGACCTCGCCGGCATGGATGCGCTGCTGTACTTCCCGCGCGTCGCGACCGCGACGACGGATCAAGCAGCGCTCATCCTGAGTGCCCGGCGCGGCAGCAAGAGCGGCGTGGTCAGCAGCAGCAGGCCGCTGAGCGCGACCGCCGCACGGACGCCCACAATGCCGGCCAGCACGCCCCACAGCGCGGTCAGCACCGCAATGGTCGCGCTGCTGGTGATGGTCCAGGCCGAAAGCGCGCGCGCCGTCCGCTCCATCTCGATCTGCGCCAGGCGATAGGCCGCGAACACCGGATTGAAGATGCCGATGCAGGTGACGAGACCGAACTGAAGCGCAAAGACGACGGCGATGCCCGCCGCGCCGTGCGGGATGAAGGCGAGGCCGAGCGACCAGCACGCACGCAGCGTGCCGGCGGCGAGCAACACATTGTGCTGCCCGAAGCGTGCGGTGAGAGAAGGCGCCAGCCGCGCACCGATCAGTCCGCCGATACAAGGCGCGCCGAAGGCGAGCCCGTATTGCCAGGGCGCAAAGCCGAGATCGCGCAGCGTCAGCACCGCAAGCAGCGGCGCCGTCGCCATGATCAGGCCGTTGACCACCACGGTGTTGACGAACAGCAGGCGGAGCACGGGATGCGCGAGAATGGTCCGCCAGCCCTCGATCAAGTCGGCCGCGCGAAACGCCTGCACCTGGCGCTGCGCCGGCGCAGGCTCGTTTCCGCCGATCCGCCGGATTGCCAGCGCCGAGAGCAGAAAGCTCAGCGCATTGGCGATCACGGTGACGACAGGGCCGAGCAATCCGATCGCAGCACCGCCGAGCGGCGGGCCGATCGCGGTCGCGGTCCAGGTGGTGGATTCAAGCCGGCCGTTCGCGATCACCAGATCGTCCGGCTTCACCAGCGCCTTCAGGCAGGCGCCGCTCGCGGCGCGGAAGGCGATATCAGCGGCGGCCATGATGACGGCCACGACGACGAGCTGAGCGAAGCTCAGCCGTCCCAGTACGAACGCGATGGGAACGCTGATCGTCGCGGCAAAACGAATGAGATCCATCGCGATCATCACCGGCCGTTTGCGGCGGAATTCGATCCAGGGCCCGAGCGGCACGGCAACCGCGGCCCCGGCCAGCAGCCCCACGGCCGCGAGCGCCGAGACCGCCTCCGGCGGTGCATGCAGCACCAGGATCGCAAGCAACGGCAAGGCGTCGAAGGCGATCCAGGTGCCGAATGTCGAGACGGCGAACGCCGTCCACAGCCAGTCGTAACCGCGTCCCAGCAACCGTCCTGCAAGCATGCCGCGCCCCTCGCCGGTTCCGCGAACTCGCCGCCGGCGTGGCGCAGGAGGTCATGAGTCGCGGCAATCAGCCAAGCGGCGATTGCGGCAGGGCGATGTGCAACGCCGCCGCTTGCACGAGTGTGACTCTCGAGGTTGCTTCCGGACATTCGGTCCGCCTCTCCCCTTGTGGGAGAGGCCGGACCGCATGCAGCGGAGCGGAATGCGGTCCGGGTGAGGGGTTGCGGTCTATCGAGGGACTTCCGCTCGCGGACAGACCGCACCCCTCACCCGGATTGCATCTGGCGATGCAATCCGACCTCTCCCACAGGGGGAGAGGTGAACCGTCCGGGACGAGGGACCCAACTCCAAAAACAAAAAGCCCGGTCTTGCGACCGGGCTTTCGTTTGAAATCTCGTAGCGCTGCTTAGGCGGCTTCGTCCTCGACGGCGGTATCGTCGCCATCGGTATCGGCATCGTCGGCATCGCCCTCGCCTTCACCTTCGGCTTCCGCCTTGGCGCCGCGGCGCGGGCTCTTGGCGAGCTGGCCTTCGATCTCCTTGATCGCCTCGGTCTCGGTCGAGTGCTGGACCACAGCGATCTCGCGCGACAGACGGTCGAGCGCCGCTTCATAGAGCTGGCGTTCGCTGTAGGACTGCTCGGGCTGCGATTCCGAACGATAGAGATCGCGGACCACCTCGGCGATCGCGACGATGTCGCCCGAGTTGATCTTCGCTTCGTATTCCTGGGCGCGGCGCGACCACATGGTGCGCTTGACGCGGGCGCGGCCCTTCAGGGTCTCCAGCGCCTTCTTGACCAGCGCCGGCTCCGACAGCTTGCGCATGCCGACATTGGCGACCTTCGCCGTCGGGACGCGCAGCGTCATCTTGTCCTTCATGAAATTGATCACGAACAGCTCGAGCTTGGCGCCCGCGATCTCCTGCTCCTCGATGGCCAGGATCTGGCCGACGCCGTGAGCGGGATAGACGACGAATTCATTGGCCTTGAAGCCCTGGCGCTGGGTCACGACCTTCTTCGGCTCCTCGACGCGCGGTGCGGCGGCCGGCTTGGCGGCAACCTTCGGAGCAGCGGCGGGGACGGCAGCCTTCGGGGCAGCCGGCTTCGGCGCGGCAGCAGCAGTTTTCGGGGCGACCTTCGCAGCAGCGGGCTTCGCAGCTGCCGCTTTCGCGGCAGTCTTGGCAGTCTTTTCTGGCATCACGCTTCTTTTGTTCTTTGAGGACTTTGCAGCCGCCGCCTTCTTGGCGCCCTTCACGGGCGCCTTGGCACGGCCCTTGGTTGCGCTGCGAGCAACGACAGCGGCTTTCTTTGTCGTCTTTGAAGCACTCTTTTTACGCGTTTTCTGTGACACAGCCTGCGCGCGGAAACTGCCACGCCCCTGTTCGATGTTTGCGGGAACCTCGAAGCCACAAGGTACGCATGGCAGGGGGTTCTTGGCCTGTAATGGTGCAGATATAGCACATTTTCCGCAAAAATCAATGGTTTACGCCCGATTCCGGGCATAACAGGGCATCCTCAGGTCATATGTCCGTCATTAGGGTTAAATCGGCGGCCGAACGCAGGGCCGCGGCCGGCCCAGGCCCGCCCTTATCGGGGTAGTCCCGACCGATATTCGCGGACGCTAGCGAATCAGTCGCCGCTGCCCGGATTCGGAGAAAAATATTTCTCGAACTTGCCTTCCTTGCCTTCCCACTCCTTGGCGTCCTCGGGCGAGTCCTTCTTCTGGGTGATGTTCGGCCAGCTCTTGGCGTATTCGGTGTTGACCTCGAGCCACTTTTCCAGGCCCGGCTCAGTGTCCGGCTTGATGGCGTCAGCCGGGCATTCCGGCTCGCACACGCCGCAATCGATGCATTCGTCAGGATGGATGACCAGCATGTTCTCGCCCTCGTAGAAGCAATCGACGGGGCAGACCTCGACGCAGTCGGTATATTTGCACTTGATGCAGGCTTCAGTGACGACGTAGGTCATCCAAAACTCCGGAACGATCGATTTTTCTGGCGTTGCGTAGCGCAGGAATACCGGAGCCGCAAGGGAAGCGGCACCCGAAAAACGCCAGTATTCTCACGCCCCTGCCACCGGTTTTACTGGGAGCATGCCCCCCGGGCAAACGCTACGCGTTTGTCGCGAGGAAAACCGGACCCCACTTTTCCGGATCACGCTCAAATCAGATAGCAAGCGCTAGATAACTACTCCTTACCGGCTTGCAAATTGCCACCCTGCAAATCCTCATACAGCACGCGCGCCGAGGTCGCATCGCCGCGCCGCTCGGCAAAGCCGGTCACCTTCAGCACGCGGACGCTGTTGTCGAGCGCGATGGTAACGACATCGCCCGCCTTCACTGCATGGCCCGGCGATTTCTCGCGTGTGCCGTTGATGCGGACATGACCTGATGCGACGAGTTCAGCCGCGCTGGTGCGAGCCTTCACCACCCGCGCGTGCCACAGCCATTTGTCGAGGCGTTGTCTGTCCAAGGGACTTCTAGTTCTGACGCGCTTTCTTCACGCGAACCGGTTTCCACTTCGCTTGAAAACGCTATGTCGGACTATTCCTTCCGGCCGGCGAGCTGCTCCTTCAGGGCAGCGAGCTTGGCGAATGGCGAGTTCGGATCGATCGGCCGGTCGCGCTCGCGCGGTGCGCTCGAGGCGTAGGGCCGATGCGACGGACCGCCCTCGCGCTTGTCGCGACCGCCCTTGCCGAAATCGCGGCCGCCGCGGTCACGATCACCGCGCTCGCCCTTGCGATCGCCACCACCGAACTTGTTGTCGCGGCGACGCTCATTGTCGCGATCGCGCCCCTTGCCTTCGAAGCGCTCGCGGCGCTGGCCGCGGTCTTCACGGTTGTCGCGGGCCTGCGCGCCATCGGCAGGCGCCGCCGACGGATCGGCAGGCGCGCCTGGACGAGGCGCACGGAAATCCTGGTGACGGCGCGGACGGCGATGCTGCTCGCGCTTGTTGTCGCCCTCGCCGCCGCCCTCAGCGGCCTGCGCGCCTTCCGCGGGCTTGCCTTGATGGCGGCCGCGGTTGCGATCGTGGCCGCGATGATGCGGACGGCGCTCATCGGAGCGGCCGCCGGGCCGCCAGACCTCGACCAGTTGCGGCTCGGCCGGCGCTTCCGCGGCCTCGGCCGTGGCAGCCTCGGTGCTTGCGGTCTCTGCGGGCGCGTCGGCAACAGCTTCAGAGGGCGTCTCTGCAACGGCTTCCACAGCAGGCGCAGGCTCGGCCACGGCCTCGGGCGCTTCAGCAGCGGATTCTTCGGCGGCAGCGGCAGGCTCTGCTACGGGCTCATCGACCGGAGCTGCTTGCCCGGCCACGGCATCCTGATGGGCCTCGATCACGACCGGCGTCGCCTCGCTGGCGACCACCTCGGCAAAGCCGATACCGGGCAGCAGCGCGGCTGACGGCGCGGGATCGCCGGACACCGGCTGATGATCGATCGCAGCCTCCGGCGCATCGGCCACCACCTCAGCGGCGGCATCGACCGATGTGTCCACGGCGGCGTCGGATGTCGCCTCAGCCGGCGCCGTCTCGGCGGCGATCGTCTCGGTGGTCTCGGCCGGCGCAGCCTCGACGGGCTTCGGCGGCAGCGGCGGACGGCGGTCCATGCGGTAGCCGAGCGCGCGCAGGATCGAGGCAAAGTCCTCACCCGCGGAGCCGGTCAGCGAGGTCATCGCCTGCGTCACGACAAAGCCGCGGCCGTCGAACGCCCCAGTGGGCTTCTCGCCCGGCGAGGTCTCGCGCCAGGCCAGCGCCGGGCGGATCAGGTCGGCAAGCCGCTCCAGGATGTCGACGCGCACCGCGCGCTCGCCGCACTGGCGATAGCCGAGCACGCGATAGCCATCGCGCGGCAGGGCCTTGTCGACCGGGAACGAGGTGCGGCCGCTGGAGGCGAGATGCTGCACATTCGACAGCGCGCCCATGTCGACATTGCTTTGTTTTTCGGCCCACAGCAGCGAGGCCAGCGAGCGCGCCGCGGGCTTCAGCAGCTGCGGGAAATAGATGTGATAGGCGCCGAAGCGCACGCCGTATTTGCGCAGCGCCGCGCGCGAGGGCTGGTCAAGATCCTTCATCTCGGCCGCGATCTTGCTGCGTTCGAGCACGCCGAGCGCCTCGACGAGCTGGAAGGCGATGCCGCGGGCGATGCCCTGGATATCCTCGGCCTTGGACAGTTCGAACAGCGGCCCGAGCAGCTTTTCGATATGCGTCTTGAGCCAGAGGTCGAGGCGGGTCTGCACGGCCTCGCGCGAGGCGCCGGTCAGCCGCTCGTCGGAAATGATGCGCAGCCGCGGATGCAGCGCGTCCTCGGCGGCCACGAGCTTGGCGACCGCATCGCCGGTCCAGCGGATGGTGCCGTCGGAGGTCAGCACGAACTGCTCGTCGGGGGCGGCGCCCAGTTTCTCGGCACGCGCATCGATCTCGCGCGCCAGCACCTGCTGGGCGGCGGCTTGCAGCGCCTTGGCGTCGCTGCCGGCCTCGGCCGCATCAGGTGCGAAGGTGAAACCATCGAGCCGGCCAATCACGTGGCCTTCCACGATCACTTCACCGGTCTTGCCAATTTCCGTATTCAAAACTGAGTTCTCCCGCAGGCGGCGCATCAATACACTGGTCCGCCTGTCAACGAAACGCTCCGTGAGCCGTTCATGCAGCGCATCGGATAATTTATTTTCGAGCTCGCGCGTGATCCCCTGCCAGTGGTCCGGGTCGTAGAGCCAGTCGGGCCGGTTGGCAACAAAGGTCCAGGTCCGGATCTGCGCGATCCGGCCCGATAGCGTGTCGATATCGCCGTCGGTCCGGTTGGCCTGGTCGACCTGGGCGGCAAACCATGCGTCAGGGATACGCCCCTTTTGCATCAGGAAGCCATACAGCGTGGTCACGAGTTCGGCATGGGCGGCCGGCGACAGCTTTCGGTAGTCCGGAACCTGGCAGGCCTCCCATAGCCGCTCCACGGCCTTGGCCCCATGCGCCCATTCGCGCACCTCGGCGTCGCGTGCGACATGTTCGAGCACGCGCAGGTCCTCGGCCACCGGGGCCCGCGTCAGTGCCTCATGATTAGGCGTCAGCGCCAGCGACACCTGCAACGCGCCGAGCGAGGAGAAATCGAGCTTCGCGTTGCGCCATTGCAGCATCTTGACGCTGTCGAAGGTGTGGTTCTGCAGCGCATTGACGAGCTCCGGCTCGAACGGCGCGCAGCGGCCCGTCGTACCAAAGGTGCCGTTGCGCGTCGCGCGCCCGGCGCGGCCGGCTATCTGGGCGAATTCGGCCGGTGTCAGCCGGCGGAACTGATAGCCGTCATACTTGCGGTCGGAGGCGAAGGCGACGTGATCGACGTCGAGATTGAGCCCCATGCCGACCGCATCTGTTGCAACGAGGTAATCGACGTCGCCATTCTGGAACATCGCAACCTGCGCGTTGCGCGTGCGTGGGCTGAGCGAGCCGAGCACGACGGCCGCGCCGCCATGCTGGCGGCGGATCAGCTCTGCAATTGCGTAGACCTCATCCGCGGAGAACGCGACAATTGCTGTGCGGCGCGGTTGCCGCGTGATCTTGCGGTCGCCGGCGAATTCGAGCTGCGACAACCTCGGCCGCGTGACGATCGAGGCGCCCGGCAGCAGCCGCTCGATGATCGGCCGCATCGTCGCAGCACCCAGCAGCAGCGTCTCGTCGCGGCCACGGCGATTGAGGATGCGATCGGTGAACACATGCCCGCGCTCGAGATCGGCCGCGATCTGGATCTCATCGACCGCAAGGAACGAGACATCGAGATCGCGCGGCATCGCTTCCACGGTCGAGACCCAGAACCGCGGCGCCTTCGGCTTGATCTTCTCTTCGCCGGTGACGAGGGCGACGTTGTCGACGCCGGCGCGATCGACGATCTTGTTGTAGACCTCGCGCGCGAGCAGCCGCAGCGGCAGCCCGATCAGGCCCGACGAATGCGCCAGCATGCGCTCGATCGCGAGATGCGTCTTGCCGGTGTTGGTCGGCCCCAGCACCGCAGTGACACCCGCACCGGGCACGCGGTCATTTCCGAACGAAGTTGAGAAAACCATTTTTTGCAGGTGTTTCTTGAATTGTTGGCAGGATACCCGATCCGTCATCCTGAGGTGCGAGCGAAGCGAGCCTCGAAGGATGAATCGGCCGAGATCTATCCGCGCGTTTTGATCGGACTTTCCTCTAGCGGACGGAGCGGGGCTGTCGCCCTTCGAGACGGCCGCTGCGCGGCCTCCTCAGGGTGACGGTCTGACACCGGCAGAGTGTTTCGCAAAATCTGTCTCACAATGCGACGCTTTCCGCGCCCGGCTTAAGCTTCGGAACGAGTCCGGAACGAATCGCGGCCGAATCGGTGACTCCATTCCAGACCTGAAACGTTCACCGCAACATCTCGGGTAGACCCCACAGCGGCGGCACTAGATCAAGTTTGAGAGGGCTCCACAAGCATGGGATATGCGGACTGAATTCCTTAAGTTCCAGAGGAAGGCGAGTCGAATCAGAAGCGGGCAAGAGTCAACTGGATTCCGGTGACGTTTGTTGCATGCCCGATCACGCGAAGCGCCTCCGAAGTACCCTCTCCCCCCGCAACCGGGGTTTACCCCGGTTGCGCATCACGAAGCTACGCAAGTCGGGCAAGCCCGACTTGCGTGTGGGAGAGGGTGGCGCCGCAGGCGCCGGGTGAGGGCTCTGTCTCCGCGGATAGAGACCCCTCATCCGTCGCGGACTACGTCCGCGCCACCTTCTCCCACCAGGGGGAGAAGGGAAGCGCATCCTCCCGCGTTTCAGTCCCGTCACCCTGAGGAGCGCGCTCTTGCGCGCTCCTCAGGGTGACGGTCGGACCGTTCGGAACGAAATCCCCTACTGCGTCTTCGCCACGCGCGGCGGCGCGGCTGTGGTGACAAAGGACGTCGCTTCCAGCATGGCCTGGCCGAGCGGGGTCGGGATCGTCATGCGGAACGGCACCAGAAGGCGGGTGCCGGCGATCGGCACGAAGGCGATCTCGATGTTGCGCTGGGCGGCGAGATATTTGATCACCGGGCGATCCGGGATGTAGCCCGAGATCGGCACGAAATAGAGCGCGCAGACCAGCGCCGGGCCGTGATAGCCGCGCTCGGCCTTGACGATCTCGACCCGCTTGAAATCCAGCTTCATGTCGTAGCGCATGCGGCCGTCGAACACGCCGGCGCCGGTGCGGCAGACATCCGGGCTCATCAGTTCGGCATTGCCGGGCGCGCGCAGGAACGAGCCGGTCATCGGATCGAAGGCGTTCTTCTTCTGCGCGTCCGAGACCGGCAGCCGGTCGGCATCGACCGGCGGCTCCGGCTCGATCGCGGATTCCTTGATGCCGCCACCCGCGAGCACCATCCGGATCGTCTCGGATTTCTTCGAGGTCGTGGTGGTCGCGGTGTAGGAGGCGGCCACGAGCGAACCGTTGACGACGCGGCCCTGCGAGGCGCCCGAGCCGGAGCCGCCGGAAAACGCCTTCAGCAGCCCCGCGGTGCCGCCCTGGGCCGAGGCCGAGAAGGTGTCGTCGCCGATTTCGATGGTCCAGCTGCCCTTGCCGACCGGGATACCGGCCAAGGTCGCCTCATACTGGGCGTCGAGCCGCCCTTGGGCGCTGGCGCGCTCGGCGCAAAACAGCAGCAAGGCACCGGCGCACAGGCCGAGGAGCCGGCCGAGCGGGGGCAAAATGGCAATGGCGGTGGTCACTTAACCTACCTGACGGTCCTGCTATCGGCGCTCTGTTCGTTGCCCATCTGGTCCTTCAATTCGGCCGGACAACGTGCGCGTCTGTTATGGAACCAAGAGTTGCAGCCGAATACGCCCTTTATATGGTTGCCATATCCGCCGTTAAGTGGCTGGAAGCGCTTATGAACCGCCATTTCCCGGGACGTCCATGCGGCGATATAATCTTGACGCTTGGGTATTCTCCCCCTATACACCCGCGGTTCCTGGAAAATGGACGCGAATTCAAAACCCCCGCGCGGGCCGTGTGATTGCACGCCTGGCAGAGCGGCGGGGATGCAATAAGGATTTTGTAAGATGTCCCGGCGCTGCGAACTGACGGCCAAGGGCCCCCAGACGGGCCACAAGGTGAGCCACTCCAACATCAAGACCAAGCGGCGCTTCCTGCCGAACCTGGCCAACGTGACCTTCATCTCGGATGCGCTCGGCCGCAACGTGCGCCTGCGCGTCTCGACCAATGCGCTCAAGAGCGTCGACCACAATGGCGGCCTCGACGCCTATCTGATCAAGGCCAAGGCCGACGTGCTGTCGCCCCGCGCCCTCGATCTCAAGCGCGCGATCGAGAAGAAGGTCGGCAAGCCGGTGTTTGAGAAGAAGGCGAGCTGAGCTAGACCGAACGCGGAATTCGCGAAGAGAGTTTTGAACGGCCGGGTCGATGACCCGGCCGTTTTTGTTTTGGCTGGGCCGAACACTCTTCGCTTAGCGAATCGACCAGAGGTTGATACGTTATTCTTCGGGGGGAATCGTGCGCGACGCGCTCGTCACCCACGGTCATCCACACGGCTTCTGCGGAGCAGTCTTTCATGCGCTGTGTCTTGATGATGTGATTAATAGGGGCGTCATCCCGGGCCCTAATGATTGGCAGGCGCACCTTGAAAAACTGAAAGATTTGGGGAGACTTATTGCGCTCGATCCTCAACTGGCAACATTTTGGCTGCCAACTTGGGAAAGCGAAGTCGGCCGATCACTTTCCTCCGCAATCGAGCGGATGGTTGATGAGGCTCGCAACGACATAGATGCGGTATTGAGCCTTTCGCTTGGCGCCCGAGATGAGTTTTATCATCAATCCCTTGAGATATTAGGCTGCCTTTCGGAACGCCTGCGTGGATCGGGCTTCAAGACTGCGCTCGCCGCCGCCATTCTCGCCTACGCCTATAAGGAATACGACGTAGCAGTGGCGCTCGTGGTAGCAGCGAATGAGCTTGAAAGTGATACTGACACGATCGCAACGATGGCTGGCGCTTTGCTTGGAGGAATCGCACGCGAAGCTCCCGAATGGGATATTCAAGACCACGACTATATTGTTGCCGAGGCGCGACGTCTTGCGGCTATAGCCAGGGGTGAAACACGAGAAAGCTTCTCGTATCCGGATGTTGGCCATTGGAATCCACCGACAAAGCAAACTGCATCCATTGGCCGATACGAGGACAAACTTGCAATTGCTGGCCTCGGTTTGCTGCGGCCGATCAGTGAAGAGTACAAATCAGGTGACGCTGTCTGGCAGTGGTTCGCTCTGCCATTTGGTCAGTCGATACTTGCGAAACGCAAAGCCAACCTGAGAGATAAAGTGAACTCCTCCCAGCTGCCTGGGCCACCACAACATCAGAGGCGGTCGATCAATTCGAGACCCGCGGGGCAAACGATTCAATCAAGTTTGCCTTTGGACGATACTTTCCAAGGCAAATTGCAACCTACGAATCGCGGCACGGCAAGCAGTCCACGACAACCCAATAGTGGGATTGATGAGTGGACCGATGCGGTGATCCGCTCAAACTTCGAAGATGCCGAACTTGGACGTTTACTGAATCACTGTATTGATTCGACTAACTCCGTAGATGCAGCAATCGCGTTCTCCGCAATTGTTGCCAAGGCTAAACTCGCGCGAAAGAAGCGGCGTTAAGCTATTTAGCGCGCCAAGATTCGAATTTATCCAGCAACTTCAACGCGACACACCTCGTCCAGTTTCCGCAAAGAAAATATTCCTATTCTCTGACACCCCAACTCACGAGTATATCCACCGCGTCGCGCCTCCTCTGAGAGGGGCGTATCGCGATCGTCACGGACGTTGGGTTGCGGGATGCGGTGGACGAGAGAGATGCGCGAGACGAGCGCGCTTCGTCGCGGACGGTGAAAGCGTGTGGTCCCGACGCCCTGGTGGTAGGTGTCCCCCACGAAAATGCGAAAGCGTCTTGCAAAGGCGGTGACAAAAAAAGCCCAGTCTCGCCGGGGATCTGACCTACGCGCGTGCGGCGTGACGCGAGTGAATTCTTCTTTGCGCGATTGCGTGCAAAGCAAAACAATCCATCGGAATGGGCATGGAGAGATGGATTGCTTCGTCGCTTCGCTCCTCGCAATGACAGAATCCGCAACAGCTGCGGTGAGCCCACTGCCACCTGCTGCCAATGACAGCGGTGTCATCGCTCGCCGCAGCGCGAATCTCTGCTGATGCGCCGTCCGCGCGTGAAGAAACGCTTAACGCACGCGCCTTAACCAACCAAGAAAGCCTATAAATAAAGGCAGAAGCGGCTTCTCGCGTCGCTATTAATCACAACATCACTGCGCATCATCACGAGCGCATGAGGCGCATGCAAAACGCCACGATCTCTTCCAGATATTAGTGTGCAAACAAGCCGTCCGACACGATTGCGATTCGACGCGGCCACGCCGCGCGGCTCGAACACCGTGAGGGACATCACGGCCGGTACAACTGATTGTGAGGCATGTGCGCCGCACTCTTGGGAAGAAGCCTGGCCGTTCTTATGTCACGTCCAAAGAACGACCCCGATAAAGGAATTGATCAATGCAAGTTCGCGCAGCCGATACGCGCGGAAGACTGGTGCCTGCGATCGCAACCGCCGCCGTGGCGGTGCTCGCAACAGTCGCCCTCGTCGTCCTCGAATTCCACCCGCCCCGCAATGTAGCGGCCGGCGAGCCCGGCATGATCACTTCCGCCGCCGCCAACCGCGCCGGCGCCACCGTGCTGCCGACCGATCCGGTGACCACCGGCAGCGTGCGTTATCGTTAAGGGGGCTATCTCGTCATCGTCGTCCCGGCCGAGTGCGCAATTGCGCACGGGAGCCGGGACCCAACCCCGGCTGTGTATTTGATGCGACGCTGGGGCAACATTCCATGTAACGGCACATTTTTGGTGGTT
>NZ_JACMYO010000137.1 GCF_020889685.1 Bradyrhizobium oropedii | reverse complement strand
TTCATATCAGCCTGCGGCGGCAGACGACGGCTCCCGGAAGGCTGCTGCCGGCGGGATCGTGGCGTTTTTCTCGCTTGAGATGTCGTCGGAGCAACTCGCCACGCGCGTCATATCCGAGCAAGCGGAGGTATCGTCATCGAGCATTCGCCGCGGCGGCATCGATGAACGACAGTTCGAGCGGCTTGTCGACCGCCGCAACGCGATGCGGCGCACCCCGCTCTATATCGACCAGACTGGCGGCTTGAGCATTGGCCAGGTGGCGGCGCGCGCAAGGCGTTTAAAGCGGCAGCGCGGGCTCGATCTGATCGTGATCGACTATCTTCAACTGATGCAAGGCCGGACACAGCGCGCTACGCAGAATCGTGTCCAGGAGCTCACCGAGATCACGACGGGCCTGAAGGCGCTGGCCAAGGAGCTCAACGTACCTATCATCGCACTCTCGCAACTCTCCCGTCTGGTCGAGAACCGGGAGGAGAAGCGGCCGCAGCTGTCGGACCTGCGAGAATCGGGTTCGATCGAGCAGGATGCGGACGTCGTGCTGTTCGTGTTTCGTGAGGAGTATTACCTGAAGAACAAAGAGCCGAGGCTGGGCACTGAAGAGCATCTGACATGGGAGGCCGATCTTGCGGCGGCACACGGCAAGGCGGAGATCATTATCGGCAAACAGCGTCACGGGCCCACAGGCACGGTGATGTTGTCGTTCCAGGGCGAGTTCACGCGCTTCGCCGATCTGGCGGAGGATCGGGACTGAACAATTCGGCGCAAGAGAGCGCGAGATAACAAAGGCCGCTCGTTGGGAGCGGCCTTTGTCGTGTCGGCGACGAGAGATAATTGGCGGGGCCGAAGCCCCGCCTGCGGCGGTCAGCCGAACGCTGCCATCTGGAGCGTGGCCGCTTTGCGGTCGATGGTCTGACCGGGGTTCTCGACCGGGCGTTCGAACGGCTTCCAGGCCTCGCCGACGACCTGCGCGTAGGCTGCAATGGCGCCTTCGGCCGCCATTCGCAGCGCGTGCGACTGCAGCGCCATGTCGGCGGCGAATTCCCTCTTACGCTGCGCGGTGCTGTCGAAGCCGACCGGACCATCGAGGTCCTCGTCGCGGGCGTCGTTGGCGGCCTTGGCCGTAGCGTCCCGGGCTTCCGTCACCGCGCGGGAATAGAACTGGCCGGCCCCATGTGCGGAGCCGACATAGGCGCCGACGATGCGCTGAAGATGGATCTGCATCGCCCGCTCGCCGAGGCCTCCGTTGAGGGCATCGGCGGTCTCGACGATCAGGCGCTCGTGGAGATGGCGGATGCCATCGCTGTCGAGGATGGGAAGGCCGAAGCTCTCGGAGATGAGGGTGGCCTGGGTGGCGTCCGGGCAGGCGAGCCGGACCATTTCGAGATTGGCGCTCTTGCGGAGCTGGACGACCTTGGCGGGCTGGCGGGGAGTGCGAGCGGTCTTGGTCATGGGAACATCCTTTCCTTCGGTTCTCCCAGAAGGCTTGGGCCGGCTCCTGCCGGTCCTCCCTTCGGGTGCGATCGGAAAAAACCGGCGGGATAACGGGCGCTTCCGGGTCCGGGGCCGCCAGATCGAGCGGAGCGGGTTTGCGCGCCAGCAGGGCCTTCAGGCCCTCGCGCAGCAAGCGGACCCGTTTTGCCAAGATCGGCGGTGATCCGGCCGCAACGCGGCGCGACAGCGGCCTGGAAGTGACCGGCCGCCGGTTTACGAGCGCAACAAACCCGAGGGGAGATCCGGCGAACCGGAACGATGAAGCGGAGAACAGGAGGTAGGGACCTCCATGACTTGGCGCGATCCCATTCGTCGACCCAGGTCGAGAGCGACGCGCGCGGCCACCTCGATGGACCTTTGCCCAGACCTCCGGCCGCCAGAGCTTGGTTCGCGATCTCGGCGCGGTAGGCTTTTGGACATTCCCGACTAGAACTTCGACGAGACCACCGATGATGGTCGCCATGTCGCGGGCGATATCATGATCCACGGCGAAGATGTCGGACAGGTCGAATCCGCCGAGGCTCCAGGTACCCCCCAAGATGAAGTTCGCGACATGGCGCAACCGGCCGGTGTCGCGCCTCGCGATGTGGAGCAGGCGTTCGAAGGCTGCGCGTGTGGCGTCTTCCATGGTCGCACTGCCTATGGCCCGCGCGATCGCAGCACAAGGCAGCCGCGATGGCACAGGTCGACAGCATGTCCGCACAAATCATCGAGCGGGTCAGTGGAAAGTCCGCTACGTGTGCAGAACGCCGCGATGACCGCATCCTGCCGCGCGAGCTTGCGGGACAGTGCGTCGATCTCTGGCTGGCGTTCCGCCGTGATTGCCGAAAGATGCGCGCGATATCGCTCGAGGAAGGCACTCGGGTCCGGCGCCATGCCCCACCGATAACTGGCGCTTGTCGGCTACAGCTGCGGGATCAGCGCCGTCATCCGCCGCGTGATCTGGCAGTCGATCAAGTCGAGCTGGCGCTGAATCTGCCGCCGCGCCTCCTGTATGCGGTGAAGGGGCGCCAGCCGATCCGAGGATGAGCTCATGTTGCGCTCCCGGCCTGCCAGCCGACGAAGTCCGATGGCCCGCCATAGACCTGGTGCCGGTTCGGGTCGATCACGAAGCCAAAGCGTCTGACCTCATATTCGGCGGATGGAACCAGGAAGCACCGCTCCTCCGTTCCAGCTCCGCGCCTGCCGCCGGGCGTCGCAACGCACTCCACGAAGCCTTCGCAGTGAGTTGAGGTGACCGCCGAGATCACGATCCAGTCGTTGGCATGTGCCAACTCGAAACTGCGACGATCCTTCTCGTAGGACTCTCCCGGTGCGAGCACGGTGCCGAAGATCGTCTCCCAGGCATCCGGCCATGAATCCTTGATCGTGCGTTCGGCGCAGCAGCGCTCGAACGTGGTGAAGAGATGCGGAAAGGTGATTGCGACGATCGCCCATTCGCAATCCTCCTCATACCAGCCGCCCGTCGATCGCAGCGAGGGATGGACCTTGCGGTTTTCCTCGGCCGAGAGCTTGAAGCCTCCATGTCCGGCCGTCGAGTGTTGTTCAACGCCTTCGGCATAGACGGTTGCGCCCTGCGAGGCTCCCCAAGGCGTGTGGGCATGCGAATACACCTCGAAGCGGCCAAGCATCTTGCGCTCGCGCTGATGCTTGGCGTTTTCGAGCACGGCGGCGCGGAATGCCGTCTCGTCGGCGAGCTCGCCGGAATGGCCGTAGAAATCGCTACGCTTCCATTCGTCCATTGGTCGAGGAATACGCCAGGCTGTGACGAGATGATGCCGGCCGTCGCGGCCGGGCGCCATCGCGAAAGCCGTTTCGCCGACAAGTGCGACGAGAAGGGCGTCAGCGCCGCGGCCGAAAGCGACTTCAGGAAATTCAGGCACGGTTTGGTTCTGGCGTGTGGGAGATGACGCATTCATGCTGCGGTCCTGTTCCTCGGTGACATGCGCGGACATCGTGTCCTCCGGTTTTTCGGATGTGTGGAAACAGAACCGCCGCCGGCTTGGCCGGCGGCGGCAGATGGTTCGGAACAAGGTGGCCGGCTGTTATTCAGCCGCCTCCCTGAACGCCTCGGCGTCATCCCGGGCCGTGTCATCGGCGATGCCCGCGGTTTCCTCATCCACCTCTTCGGCATCGTCCGGAACGGTCGTGCTTGACATCAGCCATTCGGAAAGCTTCGTCGGGTCCGGTGCGAAGAGCGCCGCGGCGTGGACGAAGCGGCCGTCCTTGAAGTGCTCGGCGAGCGCGTCGCGGGTGTCCTTTGCGCGCTGGCGCGGCAGGACCGGGGTGTCCTTGCACGATGCCTCGAGCGCGGGGCGCGACAGGCACGAGAGAAAGTCCTCGCTGCCCATGTTAGGCAAGAACTCGTCCGCGCCGATCGTCGCGCCGGCAATACGGGCAACGATGCCGCTGTTGGTGGCGTTCTCGCGGCACGAGAACACGTCGATGAGCATGGCGCGCGCTGCAGCCCGCAGCGTGTCCATATCGATGGCGAGCTTGCCGTCGCTGTCGAGCAGCACCACCGCGTGCTTCGCGAGGCGACTATGGCCGTTATGGAAACCGACGCTTCCCGTCGTGGCGGAGACGTTCTGGCCGGCGAAGGCAAGGATCAGCAGCGCCATCAGCGTATCGTCCTCGATCGGTGCGCGGCCGAGCGCTTCGCGCAGCGCGTCCGTCCGGTAGTCGCCGATCATCTCGACGCCCTTGCGCGTCACATCGGGACGAGGCTTCGAGACTACGCCGACATCGTCCGGAGCGCTGTCCGAGCCCGGCGCAGCCTTGCCCTTGGGCTTCTTCGCTTCGGGCATACGATAATGCACCGTCTGCACGCGACCCTCGCGGTCGAGATATAGAGCGGTGCAATCCGACTTCGCCGGCTTGCCGTGGACCCGTTCGGCCTTCGGTGGCAGCTTCACCTCTCCCCAGTTCGTGGTCTCAGCGATGACACCCTTCTTCGGCAGGTTGTTCGCCATCCATTCATGCTGCGCGCCGAGAAAGGCCTCGACGTCAGTGGTGTAGCGGCTGTCCTCGTCGGCCGGAGCAAACAGGTCCTCGACCCACTGGATTCCGTAAGCCTGCGCGAGATCGTCACCGAAGCTGGCGTGCCGTGCATGCATGCGCGTCTTCTGGAGGCCTTGCGCGACGCTCCACCAGGACACCTGCGGGTCCGCTTTCGACGGCTTGTGCTTCTTCCAGACCTCCTTCTGCTCGTCGAGCGAGGCCGCGGCGATGGTGCGCAGCTGCTGCTCGTTCGGCATGTCGCCCTTGGCCATGTGGTCGAGCATGGCGGGCAGTACATTCGCGAGCAGGCGCAGCTTCCTGATCTGGCGCACGGGAAGCGCAAGCGCGACGCCAATCGCTTCCTCGGTCCAGCCAAGCGCCACGAGACGCTCGATCGCGCGCCACTGGTCGACCGGATTGAGCGGCTCGAAGGCGATATTCTCGACTATCGAGCGCATGGCGCCATTGTCGTTTGCCGCCTCGTCGACGATGACGTCGATTTCCTCAAGGCCGGCCGCAATCGCTTGCTTCACGCGGCGATGCCCAGCATTGATGATGTAGGCGTTGCCGCCGCCAGCCTCTGGCGTGATAACGGGCGGCTGCACGATGCCGACAGCCTTGATCGTCGCCAGCAGCAGCGCGTCGGCCTGCGGCGTGGATTTTGTCTGACGCAGGCGGTCGGGGTTCTCCTTCAGCGCGCGCGGATCGATCTTGATGAGACGCATGGGAATGCTCCTTTTTGGGGTTGCGGGCCGGCTCGGCCGGCCTTTCTCGTCTTCTTTCCGAAGACATCCCCTGGCCCCGCGGAGCGGACGGGCCGGTGCAACTGCCGCCGAGCATCCCTGCCCGGCCGGACCAGCAGGGCCAAAGCCCTGCGCAGGACGGAGGGCCGGGATCGCGCAGGTGGCGGTTGAGCTTCAGCGCCAGCGGCCCGCCCGGTCTGCGAGCGGGCTTTTCCTCTTCTTCTTCTCTCACGACCCGCGGGTTCTCTTTTCAGGCCATCTCCTGCATAGTGCGGCATGGCCAAAACAAAAGTGACCTTCAAAGCCGTCCGCATTTCAGACAGCGACTGGAAAATACTTGCGGATTACCCGGGCAGCGAACAGCGCGAAATCACAGGGTTCACCAGCAAGGCAGATGCCGACGACTGGATGAACGGAGACCGCAAGATCGCGTGGCTCCGCTCTCAGGGTTACGCCAAGTGACGCGGTAGCTCTTCAACGCGTCATTGAGTGTCACGGTAATGCTTCTCGGCTTCTGGTTCCTGCCGCCGTGCTTCCTTGATTTTGGGGGCATGCCTCGCGTTGCTAGGACAACTTCGATCGCCCTGAAATTGGCGGCGGCCCTCTCATACAATCTCCCGCTGTTGTCAGCCGCGGGCTATGCTTTGCGCCGAAGACGGCCAATGGGCACAAGCCGACAGAGGGGTGCTGCTCTAAGCCGCGATCGCGCCCGCCTCGCCTGCCCCTTCGATGTCCGAGGCGAGCGCCTTCTCGATCTCGACGAGTTGCCGGCGCTTCTCCGCGAGCTCGTCGGCGAAGGCAAAGGCGCCGCCTTCGCGGGACTGATAGGACGCAAGGCGCCGTCGCGCATCGGCGAGACGCTGACGAAAGCGTTCCCGTTCCCCCTCGAAATCATCGAGCGCGTGCTCCAGGCGGGAGACTGCGCCAAGCGGCGTCACCGTGACCGGCAGCTCGATCTCGTATTCGGCGGCGGTCCGCAACAGCATGGTGGTGTAGCGATAGCCGTCGCGTCCGAAGCGCTCGCCCGCATATTCAAGGTCGAAGCCGCCGATCGAAGCGATGACGCTCTCGCCCTCCTGCTGAAGCTGGACGAGGGTCAAAATCTCCTTCATCAGCGCGCGGCCGGCCTCCTTGCGTTCGGTATAGGACCTGCCATTCATGCTCATCGCAAAGGCCTCGCCCGTCGTCGGCACAAGGCGTTCGATGTCCTGTCGGATCTCCGCGATGCGCCGGGTCGAGAACTCGATCTCGCGCTCGGCGTCGCGCATCTGACGGCGCACGGCATGCTGATCATCGACATGAGCGGCGCGCAACCGCTCCAGCCGTGCGATATCGGCCTCTAACCCTGCCTTCTGCATCAGGCGCTGGTCGCCGGAGGCGATCGCCTTGGCCATGGCGAACTGGTTCGCCTGACCTTCGCCCAGGTCCTCGAGCCGCCGTATCGAGGTATCGCCCGAGAGCGCGGCCGCGATGAAGCGGGCCTTGCGCTCATTGTTCTGCCACATGGTCGCATCGAGCGAGCCCTCGGTCGCATAGGCGAACACATCGACCTCGTCGTGCTGATTGCCTTGCCGCACGATGCGGCCCTCGCGCTGCTCGATCTGAGACGGCAACCAGGGCACATCGAGATGATGCAGGGCCTTGAGGCGCAACTGCGCATTGACCCCGGTGCCCATCGTGTCGGAGGAACCGATCAGGAAGCGAACCTTACCGGCGCGCACATCGCCGAACAGGCGCTGCTTGGCCTCGGACTTCTTGTGGTCCTGCATGAAGGCGATCTCCGATGCCGGCACGCCCATTCGGATGAGCTCATCGCGAATCCATCGATAGGCCGAGAAGCCGCGGCTCTTCTCGACGCTGATCGTGCCGAGATCGGAGAAGATCATCTGCGCGGCGCCGGGCAGCTCGAACGGCTTGGCGTCCGGGCGCACGTAGCTGTTCTCAGCCGTCTCCTTCCAGATCCGGAAGGCGTTCGCGATGAGATTGTTGAGCTTGTTCTCCGCCTCGTTGTCATTGTCGGTATCGACAAGCCGCAAATCGATCGCGGCGTGGCGACCATCGGTGATGACGGAAAGCAGGATGTCATCGCCGGGCTCCGGCGGCCGATCGCGCATCTCGATCGCCTTGATGCGCTCGTCGAGCAGGCCCTGGTAGCGCCTGAAGGCAGCCGTCGGTTTGGACGTCAGAATCTCGCGCCGGCCGGTCGAGATCGTCGGCACCTTCACAAATTGGCGCAGGTCGTCCGGCATCACCACGTCCGCAAAGGAGCGGAACATCGCGATCAGCTCCGGCACGTTGACGAAGCTGGCGAAGCGCGTCACCGGCTTGTATTTGCCGGAGGGCTGAAGCTCGAGCTCCGTCGAGACATCGCCAAAAGTCGACGCCCAGGCGTCGAACTCATGCAGGCCCCGTTGCGCCAGCGCCTCGTGCCCGAGGTAGCGCTGCACCGAGAACATCTCGCCGAGGGTGTTGGTGATCGGCGTGCCGGAGGCGAGCACCAACGCCCGGCCGGGGTTCTTCGTCTCGAGGAAGCGCGACTTCACATAAAGGTCCCAGGCGCGCTGCGAGCCGTTCGGATCGACCCCCTTCAAGGTGCTCATATTGGTCGCGAAAGAGAGCTTCCTGAACTCCTGCGCCTCGTCGACGATGATTTGGTCAACGCCGATCTCGGAGATGGTCAGAAGGTCGTCCTTGCGGGTCGACAGCGATTCCAGCCGCTCCTTCAGGCCCTCTTTCAACCGTTCGAGGCGCTTGCGCGAGACGCGGTCGTCGCTCTCGACCTTCGTGAGCAGGGTTTCGTAGAGCTCCAGCTCATCCTGGATCATCTGCTGCTCGAACGCCGAGGGTACGGCGATGAAACGGAACGCCGAATGCGTGATGACGATCGCGTCCCATGTCGCCGTCGCCGCACGCGACAGGAAACGTTGCCGCTTGTCCTTGCTAAAATTGGTCTCGTCGGCGACGAGAATGCGCGCCGCCGGGTACAGCGCCAGGAACTCGCGCGCCGCCTGCGCCAGGCAATGGCCGGGCACCACCAGCATGGCCTTGGCGATCAGGCCAAGCCGCCGCTGCTCCATGATCGCGGCCGCCATGGTCATGGTCTTGCCGGCGCCAACCGCGTGGGCGAGATAGGTCGAGCCGGCCGAGACGATCCGCCAGATGCCGCGCTTCTGGTGGCCATAAAGAGAAAAGGCGCCAGAGGCGCCCGGGAGCTTCAGATGGGAGCCGTCGAAGGCTCGCGGCGCGATATTGTTGAAGCGGTCGTTGTAGACCCGCGCCAGCCGGTCGGTGCGATCAGGGTCGGACCAGATCCAGCGCTGGAAGGCATCCTTGATCTTTTGCAGCTTCGTCTTCGCCGCCTCGGTATCGATGACATTGAGCACGCGCCGTTCGCTCATCTCCTCCTTGATGGTGTCGAAGATCTGCGGCACCCGGCTGTTCAGCGCATCGGCGAGCAGCTCCCCGGCATGCCGGCGATCCGTGCCCCATTCCGACGTCCCGGCCGCCACCCATCCGAGCTGACGCGCCTCCACGGTCCAGGAGGCCAGTTCGGGCATATGATGGATCTTGATGTCGGCGTCCATCGTCTCCTTGACGAAGGCGACGATATCGGCGGCCGGAATCCAGGGCGCGCCGAGCCGCGCGGTGATATCGGAGGGGCGCAAATCGACCGGCTGTACAGCCTGCAGCGCAGTAACGTTGCGCTCGTAGGATGGATCGAGCGCCGCAGCGGCCTCGGCCGTCTTCAGCTTGTCGCGGACGTGGCCCGACAGATAAGCGTCCGCCGTCTGCCACGATCCGTCCGCCGGATCGCGAAAGATGGCGCTGCCGAGTTCGGCGACAACGTCCTGGGCGCCACGATGCAAGAGCTCTGCGATGTGCTCGACGTCGACCCGGCCACGCTCGTTGAGTACGACGGCCAGCGCGTCCGCCGCGCTGGTGATCACCGGCGGCGCCGGCGGCGAAATCACGCGCTCGGTGAAGATCGGGCCGGGCTTCGCTGTATTGGTCTCGAGGTCATAGTCCTCGATGGAAGCGACCAGCCAGCAATCGGGATCGTCGAGGAAGGGCTGGATGTTGGGGCGGCGATGCGTCTCCCGCACTTCGCCGGTCTCCTCGTCTTCCGTCATGGCGACAGTGGTGAAGTTGATCGGGCCGAAGTCGCGCGCGAAGTTCGACCAGGCGATGCGCAGCCTGACCTGGGCCTCCTTCCAGGGCCGGTCGAACTCCTGCGCCTTCAATACCTCACGCACCGCATCGCGGATCGGGATCAGCTTCCTGACGATGCGGACATGCTTCTCCGGGATGCCGTCGGCACTACGGCCCTTGCGGGCATTTACGGCGACGGACTGGCCGTCGAGAACCTGCATCAGGCCGTGGGCCTTGTCGAAGAAATAGCTGCCCTCACGCACATGCCGATCGGATGGCAGGTCGACGAGGGCCGGATCGCCAGCGTCCTCCAGGTCGGGATCGGGATCGATCACGTCGGGCTCGCCGTCGTAGATTGCTTGAGGAAGGAGAGCGATGACGGCCGAGAGCGCGACGTCGAGATCCTCGCCATCACGGGGACGGCATGTGTAGGTCTCGCCGAAGGGACCGGAGGCGAGACCGTGCGTGCCGAGCACTGACTGCGGATGGTCAGCAAACCAGCGGTTCACCCGGATGGTGCCTTCATCCTCCGTCGCAGGCCGGACTTCGTCGACATCGAGCCAGGACCGGTCGCCTTCCGGATCTCCGATCTTGCGCTTCCGGAAGAACAGCATGTCGACGACGACATCCGTGCCGGCGCTGGCACGGAAGCTGCCCTCGGGCAGCCGAATGGCGGCGACCAGGTCAGCGGTCTTGGCAATATGCCCCCGCGCCGAGACGTCCGCCTTGTCCATCGTGCCGGAGCTGGTCACAAAGGCTGCAAGCGCGCCGGGCTTCAGCAAGTCGATGGATCGCGCGATGAAGTAGTCATGCAGGCGAAGGCCCATCGACCTATACGCACGGTCCGAGCGCACAATGCGGTCGGAGAACGGGGGATTGCCGATGGCGAGGTCGAAGCTCGCCGGCAGCTCCGTGCGCGCGAAATCGCCGGCGATGATGCGCGCGCGCGGCTGCAACAGGCGCACGACGCGTGCCGTGACCGGATCGAGCTCGATCCCGGTGACATGCGAGATGTCACGAAGCCCTTCCGGCATCAGCGCCGGAAACAGCCCTGTGCCGATGCCGGGCTCGAGGACGCGGCCGCCGCGCCAGCCCAGGCGCTGCAGTCCCGCCCAGATCGCGCGTACGATGAACTCCGGCGTGAAATGCGCATACTGGGTGCAGCGCGCGAGCGAGGCATGGTCGAGATCGCCGACCGCATCCTCAAGGTCCGATCCGATCGCCTCCCACCCCTTGCGAAACTCGGTCTCGCCAGGACGCCGGAAGACGGTGTTGGCGAGCTCGGACGCGCCGAATCCGGTGAAGCGGATCAGCTGCTCCTGCTCCTCAGGCGTAGCCGGTCGCTCCTCGGCTTCGATCCCGGCGGCGAGCCGGATCGCGGTGATGTTGTCGCGGGCGCGATCCTTCCAGCCCCTCGCCAGGGCGCGGTCGCCGGCGAGAAGAAAATTCGCGCCGCGCGTGCGGCCAGCAGATGACACAGAAACTGGGACCGCCGCCAGCCCCGTCGCGGGAGCCGGCGTCGATGGATCGGGATCGTCGTCATCGTCGGGCTCGAAGGTCGAACCGCCGGCGAAAGCGGTAACGCCGAGGCCGAGGCCGGACGACAGCGCTGTATTGCCGAAAAGGTCGAGCGTGAAGGGATCGTCTTGCGACATCGAAATTTCTCCTTGTGATGAGGGCACGTGCCGTCGTCGCGCCGAGCTGCCTCGGCGGGTGCGGATGGTCACGGTGGATTGGGGATGGGAGGCGCTAGCGCACGATGAGCGACAGCGAGATGTCGGTCTCGCTCAGCTGCACCCGCAGATGCGTGTAGCGAAAATCACGATTGATGAGAGGGATGAGCCGCTCGGCCTCGATGAACTCGATGCCGTCATCGCCGCCGAAATGGCGGCGCTTGTAGTCGAACCAGTCCGGATTGCCGATCGGATGGCATTCCTCGGAATAGACCACAAGCGGGCGAGCGCCATCGCTGAGCTTGCCGTTCGACATGATGTAGACGCCGTTGTCACCGACGAGCCAGAGTCCAGGCTTCTCGCCCTCACCGGGCTTTTGGCCGTAATAGGGATTGCGGAACCCGTCATTGGCGGCGGCGTCGGATTTTCCGCGATCGATAACCGTGCGGACGGCGGGGATGGGGAATGTGAACATCACCACCTCCCTCACGCCGCGATCGCGTCAGGCACGTAGCGCAGATGCACCGGCAGCTTCGCGGCGATCTCCGCGTCGGTCAGCTGGTCGAGCGGCTTCAGCACGGTGCCGTGCTCGCCGCCGTAGAGCAGCACCGTGCGCTCGCCGCGCAGATGCTCGGCCCAGCGGTCTCCGGCATAGCCACGATAATCGTCATGCGTGCTCGACCAGATATGCTCGAGCCGCTCCTCGCGCGTCATTGCCTCGGCGGGACGCGCTTCCCGTTCGATGATCGCGGCGCGCATCCGATCCGGCGAGCCCTTGTCGCTAAGATCGCAATAGCCGTGGAAGTAGCGCGGTTGGCCGTCGATCCTCAGCGCGAAGAAAACGCCGGTGATGCTGCCGGCGAGGAATTCGCGCAACGCGAACATCTCAGCCTTTATCCAGAGCGGCGGCAGGATCTCGAGCATATGGTCGTGGTCGGCCTGGCCGATTTCGAACCATTCGCCGCAATAAAGCACGCTGTCGTCGTTCTCGGAGCGGTTCGGCCGCTGCGCGTGGCGATCGAACATGCGGAACATCTGCCGGCGGTCGGCAATGCCCTGATAGACCTTGCGGATCGGAGAGAGGGTCATGAGCGGGCTCCTTTCAGCCTCGTCGGGCTGAAGCGCGGCTCATCCTTCCGATTCCGCCATCGTCTTCAGCCCTTCCTGACCCCTCCCCCGTGGCCGCCTCTCCGACCGGCCGGGTCAAGGGCCGCGGCACGCGGGCGAAGCTTCACCCTTGACGCGGCCGGCGGGCATGCGGCAGTCGGGTTTTCCTTTCCCTCCTCTCCATCTTCATCTGGTTGCCGGGATGTACCTGTTCGTCCCAATCCTCGGCGGCAGGCCGTTGCCGTCGACATGCGCCGCCCACATGCTGCCGTGCGTTCCTTCGCAATTCGTCATTACCGGATCACGGCACGGATAATGTCCGGCCGAAGCTTGGATCACCTGATCAGTTCATCTACCGCTCGACCCCATCCATATCCACTGGCGAGAAACCGCCTGCCTTGTCACCCTCCGCTCCAAGCCGATCCTGCGCGGTCCATTTCCTGGATCATCTCGACCCAGGTCCTTGAACTGGCTTGATGGGCCGATGTGTCGGTCGATCAGGCGTCGAAGTTCTTGCCCGAAGACCACGTTCAGCTCCCATCAGCACACTTGACGCGAAGCGCCTGCGGTGAATCGTGATTGTCAACGCGGCAATTTGCAGGTCACGTTTGCGGAACGCGAGTCGCAGGCTGGTCATTACCAGCCCGTGTGATATGTGGGCGGCGGCGGCCTTGGCCAAAGCTCAGACACTTCGAGGCCGCTCTTTCGTCCATTCATTAGGGATTCTATGCCAAACTCCAAACAGAAGAAGCCACTCATCCGGCGGGAATACACCAAGGATGATCTGAAGGCGCTCAAGGCTCACTCGAAGGCCAGGACGCCGATCGCCAAGATCTCGAAGCAGATGAAGCGTACGGTGCCGGCGCTTCGGGCCAAGGCCCACCAGCTCGGCATCGGGCTCGGCCACCAGCGCTGAGCCCACGGCAGCAGGGAGTGGCTGAAGATCGGCACGAAGCGCTGGCTACAATTCGCAGGCGTCGACCTCCTCGTCCGGGAACTTCTCGGACTCGAGGTCGAGCCTATCCTTCGCCTCTTCCAGCTCTCCGGTGATCAGAACGTAGTCTTCGAACGTGCTCGACGAGCTGATGTGCTTTTCGATCAGCCGCCGCAGCTCGACCCTGAACTGATGTTTACCGAAGGTCATTCGTCCCCTCCGTACCGTCCAACGCCGGGCCTGGTCCTTTAACAGCGCGAAACGCTCGTCTCCGGTTGGCGTGGACGGAAGCCGATCACCACCCACCATATGGCAAGACCGATGATCAAGAGCACCAGCGGCGGCGCAATCACGATCGCAATCGTGGTCTGTCTACGGGTGGTGACCTCTTCCCTGCCGCTTGTCTGGCCTTTTCTCGCAGCCTGTTGAAAAGTGGCAAACGATTCCCCAAACGATTTGCCGGAGAATGGACAAAACCGGTTAAGGAGTGGAGTCCTTGGAAGCAATCCGATCACAGCCATTTTGGGCCTATTGCACCGACTGGACAAGCCCACCGCGTCCGAAACAACCGTAGCGGGCGAATTTAGAGGTCCAGCCTCCGGTGTCTCCGAAAGCGCCTATCGAACTGCGGACGTGAGCAGGCGCATCCTCGCGATCGATGGTGCGCCAAGCCCACCAGCGCCTCTCCTGCAGGAGCGGATAGCCAGAGAAGTCTGGGACGGGTGAAAGACCGCACGCGCAGGGATTTCGTCATGTATCGCTCTTTTCAATGGCTTAGGCGATATTCGTACAGCGTCGGTTCGCCGTAAATAAAGGTGACTTCGCAGCGCTCGATATAGCGCTTGCACTCACCGCGTTTGCCCATCCGGACGTAGAAGCGGCCGCCTTTTTCCATGCGCCGAACGAAGTGCCTGCTACGGTTTCCGCGGAAAACGTCGCCGCTGTGCACCATGACCCTGTTGTGAAAGTGGATGTGCTTGTCCACCAGTGGGTGGTCCAAGCCCATCGTCACCGTCCGCAGAGCCTTCGCAAGCTCGTCCAGTTCAACCATCGGCGTCCTCATACAACCGAATTTGCCGGATACCCTATTTTTGCAGCTGGTCATTCCAGTCCTCCGTCGCCGGCCGCAGGCGGTCATAGTCGCAGCCCACCTCCTGCGCGATGGCCGCGAGCCGATCGGCATAGACCTCTCCCTGCCGATTGTTATCGGTCGCCGCAACGAGCCGCGCGCCCGGCCGCGCGCTCAGCGCTCGAATGGCGGCGACTGTCGCCGGCGCCCAGCCGCCACCGGTGCTCAGATAAAGAGTATCCGGCCGCTGGGCTTCGATCGCCGGCAGGCTCATGGCGTCGATCGCGGCCTCGGTGATGCAGAGCCGGGTCGCGTTCGTCGGTCCGAAACGGAACAGCACCTTGCCGCCGCCGCTGGCGAAGCCGCGCCATTGCGGACCGCGCTTCTCCCAGCCTGTGACTACGCCGTCATTGTCGAGATGCGCCGCCCACATGCTGCCGTGAGGGCCTTCGCGCAAACGATCATGCCGAATCGCAGTGTGGATGATGGCTTCCGGAATGCCACGCTCGTCGCGCAGATAGCACCATGTCAGTGAACCTCGCCAAGGCTTGCGCCGCACGCGCCAGCGATCCGCAGCAGTAAGATCAGGATCGTGCGCGCGGGATTCTCGTGTCCAGACGGGCTCCGCCGGCACAAATCCGACGAGGTCGGAGACTCGCTGCAGCACCTCGGGAAACGCGATGCCATCGAGATGCTCCAGCAGCGAGAAGACGTCGCCTCTGGCGTCGGACAGTGCGTCGAACCAGCCCCTTCCCTGATGGATCACGATGATGATGTCGCTGCCGCGACGATATTTGACGGCTTTGCGCGTGCTCTCCTTCAGATCGATCGCAAATCCGGCCTTCTCGAGCACGGCGGCGCAAGCCACGCGATTCTTCAGCTCTTCGATGTCCTTCTTTTCCATCTCCGCTTCCCGGCGCACCGCCGCGCCGGACCTTTCCCGCTTGAATTTCTTATCTCCCGCGGCTTGCGGGACCACTCGCCCCTGCCGCGAAGAGCGAAGGGGGCAAGGGCGCGGCTGGCAATTGATGAATTATGCGGGGCACTCGGCGTCATCGCGTCGGCCAGCCGCGGCGCAGCTTCCCTTGCCGCCGCCCGCTCGCAAGCGGCACACAAGGGAAAAACCCGGCTCAATGAGCCGGGCCGGGCTGGTAGGGATCGTATTCATGAACAACCGTGACATCGGCATCGTCGAGTTCGTCGCTCGGCATCACGCCGTATGCGCCGTCGACCTTGAAGAGCGTGACGGGGACCATCAGGGTGCGAGCGAGTTCGAAGGCATTGGACTGGGCGAGGGAAAGATTGTGCGACATTTGAGGGCTCCATCGTGAGCGAGGCCGATCCCCGCTCGATGGCGTCCGTCAGTGTCCTCAACCGGCCGCGATCACCGCGCAGCCGAAGGCGCAGCGGCGGCATGCTCGCATAGCCGACCCCTTGCGGGTTGATCGTGGAAGGCCGGGCGGAGGACCAGGAAAGCCATCCGTGGAGAGCGGGGTCGGGCTTGCTGCAAAATGGTCAGTGCCCTTCCGCGCGCTTTTTCCCCGGCCGCGAATTCAGTGGCGTCGTGCTCGGCTGTTAGTCCCGCAACACGGATCAGGTCAAAGCGAGGAAATGCGTTAGCGGCGGCAAGTGATATCGGCGCTGCCGTTCAATTCGCCGTCGCGGTGGGCATCCGTTCGGCGCCAGAAGCAGTAAGCGGCAACGATCGTCACCCGAAGGGCGGAGACGCTTCGCGGCTCCGGCCGCAAGCCCATGCTTGCGGGTAGAGCGTGACCGACCGGCAGGGAGGGGCCGCCAGCAATACTTTCGCGCCTGGGCCTTCATCCCTCGGCATTGGCATGCTGACGGGGTGCTGTCGGGAGACAATGAGAGCTATCGGACGCTACTGACCAAAGTTTGGATACAAATTTCAGCCAGAGCCGCGACTGGAGGCCCTGACGGCCTTCACTCGCTTCCCATCAAGGGGGTCCCGCAACGAGGCCCCAGCGCAGGAACGGACGGGAGAAAACCCGTCAGGCGCTTCGGCCCAGCCAATAGCCCGGCCGAAGGGAACGCATTTCGGCCTGTCTCGCTTTGGAACGAATCTATTACGTCCGCTTTGAATTGACAAATATGACGATATATAAAGTCCCGACTCGCCTTTACTTTGAACTTATGCCATAATGTCCAGCATGAATGGACAAAAAGAGACAAAACTAAAGTTGCTCCTGCAGACGGTTCCGCCGGGTTTCCTCGTGGATACGGGCTGGATGAGCCGTCATGCCATCTCGCGGCAGTCCGTCTCCGGCTACGTCAAACAGGGCTGGCTCGAACCCGTGATGACGGGCCTGTACCGCCGTCCATTCATGCCGGATACGCCTCCAGAAGCGGCCATCGGATGGAAGATCCCTCTGCTCTCGGCCCTCTGGCTCATGCGGCACAGATTTCATGTCGGCGGGGCCAGTGCTCTCTCCCTGCGGGGCCATACGCACTATCTTTCGTTCGGCGGTGAATTCTCGCTCTATCTTTATGGCGCCGACGTTCCGGCATGGCTGTCAAAACTGCACACCGACGCACGCGTGGTGGTCAGGAGCAACGCCCTGTTTGGGGATGAAGCCGTCGGCATCGAAAATTTCGATTTCAGCCTCTCGAATGACGATGACCCGGGGCTTGTGCAGAACCCGTGGCGCTGGCCGATACCGATGTCGTCCCCCGAACGTGCAATCCTCGAGATGCTCGACGAGCTCCCGAAGGGCGAGAGCTTCCACACGATCGACATGGCGTTCGAAAGCCTCGCCAATCTGCGCCCGAAACTGCTGACGACGCTGCTGGCCCAGTGCCGAAGCGTGAAAACCAAGCGCCTCTTCTTCGTCTATGCCGACAAGCACAACCATGCCTGGCGCAGGCACATCGACAGCTCGGCGGTCGATCTCGGCAAGGGCGACCGGGCGTTGAGCCCAGGCGGCCGGCTCCATCCCGTGTACCGCGTCACAATTCCAAACGATCTCATGCGCGCGTGAGCAATATATGCGGCAGGTCGAACTGCTGGTGCGGACCCTTCCCTTCATCGCCCGTCACGACGCCTTCGCGCTCAAGGGTGGGACGGCGATCAATCTCTTCTACCGGGACATGCCGCGATTGTCGGTCGACATCGATCTCGTCTATCTCCCGATCGAGGATCGCGAGACGACGTTGAAAGGCATCGACGCGACGCTCGAGCGCATTCGCGAGGATCTGCAGCGCGGTCTCCGCGGCGTCACAGTCCAGAGGATTGCGGGCGGCGGCAACAACGATACGCGGGTACTCGTCCGGCAAGGCAACGCCGAGATCAAGATCGAGACGTCGCCGGTCGCGCGAGGAACGGTCCACGCGCCGGAGACGCTGCGTGTCAGTCAGTCGGTCGAAGAGGCCTTCGGTTTCGCGGAGATGAAGGTCGTCTCGTTCGAGGATCTGTTCGGCGGAAAGCTGCATGCGGCGGTTGACCGCCAACATCCGCGCGATCTGTTTGACGTGAAGCTGCTCTACGAGAACGAAGGTCTGACTGACGCGCTGTTTCGCACGTTCCTCATTTACGTCGCCAGCTCCGGCAGGCCGCCGCACGAACTGGTCAAGCCTTCCTTGGCGATGCTCGACGAGGCATTTGTGAAGGAGTTCGAAGGGATGACAATCGAAGCCGTCAGCCTGGATGAATTGAAGGCGTCGAGACTGAAGCTGACGACCGATCTCCTCGCCCGGCTCGACGAGAAGGCGATGCGCTTCTTGCTGTCGTTGCATGATGGCGAGCCGGACTTCGAGGCAATCGGCCTGCCTCAGGCCGCAAAGCTCCCGGCCGTTCGCTGGAAGCTGCTCAACATCGCGAAGCTGAAGGAGCAGAACCCGGCGAAACATGCAGAACAGCGGCGAGAGATCGAGGGCATACTCTCATAGCCTCGCATCCATTCGCGTAGCGCAGCAGCGCTCGCGCCGTATGCGAATTCATACCGGAAATGTCCATTTTTTAATATGATATAAAGCGCTGAGGCCAGCCGCCCTTTGCTGCCGGGATTGGTGACTTCATCCGCATCACCAAATCTGCCTTTGCCAAACGTATGCAGGTCAGCCGGGCGCAGCTTGACCGCCTCCTGAACCCCGACAAGATTCAGCCGTCGTCTGTCCGAAAAATGTAGCAAATTTCGGATGTCCTTGCCTGTGACTGAAATTTACGTCACACTTCGGACATGGCTGATCAACCGACCACGGATCTCCGGCCGCGGCTCACTGCCCGGATCAACGAGACGCCGACCGAAGTGTGGACACCCAGCGATTTCGTCGACCTCGGCAGCCGCGCCGCCATCGACAAAACGCTGCAGCGCCTCGACGCGGCTGGCGAGTTACGCCGTATCGCCCGCGGGCTCTACGATCGGCCGCGAAAGAGCAAGCTCACAGGCAAACTGACGGTTCCCGACCCTCGCGCCGTCATCAGGGCTGTCGCGCGCCGCGATCAGGTGCGCGTCGTGGTCGACGGAATGACGGCTGCGAACGATCTTGGCCTCACCACGGCAGTGCCGGCGCGCATCGAGGTTCTCGTCGACGCTCGCCTGAAGCCGATCAAACTGGGAGGGCAGGTCATCCATTTCAAGTCGGCGGCGGCGAGCCGTCTCTTTTGGGCGGGACGTCCAGGCATGCGTGTCGTCCAGGCGCTATATTGGATGCAAGACCTGATGGAGGGGGACAACGGCCGACAGGCGATAAAGAACGGCCTCAACAGGCTGTTCAAGATTCCGCAGCATGGGAAGAAGATGCGTCACGATCTTCGCGCAGGTCTTTCAGCGATGCCGATTTGGATGCAGGATTTCCTCAGGCCCTTGCTCGTCGATGGAAGAGATCGAGAGCGCCCTGAACAGGGGGCGACAATAGGCTCAAGGCATGGCTGAAGCTCCAGAGAATATTGCAGCACGATTGCCCGATCCCGCCACGATCGAGGCGGTTCTTGCGCGCCTTCCCGCCGGCGCTGATGAACGGGCACTGGCGGCCGCGCTCACAGAAGCGTTTCCGGGATTTCCGTTTTCGACGGCAAACATCGACGGCGCAGTTGGAGCGATGCGGAGAAGGCGCGGATCGTGGCCGAGAGCGCCGCGCGGCACACAGTGCAAATACGAGCCGGACCAAGCATCGCTACTGGCGTCACAGCGGTGGCCGCCACCCACACTTTAGTAGCCGTCGGGTTCGCACTTTGGGCCGGGCGCAATGCACGATTTGCCGTGTCCGCGAGTTGACCGATCGATGAACGAGAGTACACAGCAAGCTGTGGTCCCACGAACGCGTGCTCGGAGACGAACCAACTAGTTCGTCCGCGGTTGACAGGCCGCGAAGCATTCTTGCGAAACGCTTCGCCCATGCTCACCACATGCGCGCTCCTCGTCTGGCAAACGATCTCCAGTCTCCCCATCGTCTTCTGGAGTGCTGTTCGCGGCCTGTCTGGATGCTGCTGCGAGAGCACAAGGCCGTGCGTGGCGGCTGGCGCTCGTCCTCGTGCTGCTCGCGCTGCTGGCCGGACTTGATAGATGCGCACGATCATCTTGGTGGAATCAGCGCTGAAAAAATGTTTGGTGCCGGAACCGTCGACGAGAAACCATTCGTTGGCGCGCTGCGGTCGGTGGAAGGCCAACGGGATGATCGCTTCCTGCCCGGCGGAGAGCAGGAAGCGGCCTCGTTCGTCGCCGCGGATTTGATTGGCCGTGCGCAGCGTCAGAGGCAGGACGATATTGGGCGGGAGAGTCCCGCTAAACTCGATCATTTCGATAAGGCAGCGCTCAAGATCGGTCTTGCCGATATTCTTAACCGCAAGCATACAGACTGGGACGTAATCGCCAAGCCTGCGCGATTTGGCTTGCGACGAAGATAGCTGGCGGTAGTCATATGCGACGGCCCCCTGGGACTTTGGCCCCTCCAACACGCCCCTCCGGGCGAAACGGAGAAGGGCTGCATCCAAGGGTGGCTCGGTATTGATGTATTGATAAAAGCCTTTAAGCGTGCGCTGGCGACCAGCGGGCCTGTCGTGAGCAAGGCACGATTTGAAGCGGTCATGCTGGCGGCGGAACGATCTGGCCTTCTGAGTGAAAAAGACAGCCGCATGTCTGGCCGGGCAGATCGGACCCGATGCCCGTGATGAGCGCAACTGGGATCACCGCGCCAGCCTGCACGACATCAGACGAGACCTTGGCCTCGAGCCGGTCCGGACTGGCCGTGCGCTTGTCCGAAGAGGCGTTGAGGAAGGCCGTCTTGCGGTCCTGCATGTTCTAGGCGACGGCCCGCTCGTCAGCACCTGGACACCAAGTGCAAGACCGCCCGTTGGAGGAGCAAACGTCTATAGAGTTTCTTGTTGGTGGTCTTCCGGAAAATCCCGCAATCGGGTGCAAGTTGAGCTGACTGCACTTCAGCTTCGAATTGCCCTGCCTCAAGCTGGGTATAGGATGATCCCATCCCACCATCCCTTCAGCATGGCTGCTTGATCGCTTGATCGTGAATGTTTCCAGATCTTGGGCGTTCCCAAATACCTATCACGCTCATGGTTCGATCTCCCACACCCCTGCCTCAGACGGCGTCCATGCTTCGCCCTTCTCCTGACACCTTAGTGCTGAGTGTGATGATGGATTGGCGTATCATCCTCTTCAGCCAAGCCCGCCGGCTCGATCGTGAATTCGATTTCTATGGTGCCGGCCTTTTCGAATTCCAACGTCCCTTCGACCATCTCTCCTTCCTTTAGTGCGCCGTGAAGTCCTTCGAACAGGATCCGCGCGCTACCGGGTTGAAGACGAACGAAACCACCAGGTTCTATTTGGAAGCCGTGCTCATGGGTGGCGAACTTGGCTGGCCGCGCGCCTGCATCGGCTTCCTGCAAGATCCCCTTCTCGCCCGAAAGCGACGCCCCGAGCAACCGATCTGGCCCTGTGCCCCTGTTCTGAATTTCGATCACATAAGCCGTCGTCGTGGTGTTGGTCGTATCCTTTGCAGCCACCCAGGGATGCTGGATCAGTAGTGTTCCGACCTCCAACTCATGGCTGACGGCGGTACTGCTAAAAAAAGCCAGGACGGCAACACCGGCTATCGGCGAAAGCAATGCCCTTGCACTCGCCATCAACATCGTGGGTTTCCAAGGCATCATGGCCTCCTCTGCAATCCGCGTTTTAGCGCTTACCACTTTATGTTCGCGGGAAAGGTGTCAGCGAACGTTTCCCGCAATTTCCGCTTTTGGAGGTGGGCTCAACTCGGCTGGATCAAGATCATTCCGCTGAATGCCGGCAGCGCCAGCGACGATCACTCGGGGGCTGATACGGGACGGCGAGACGAGATGCTCTTCTGCCACCGATCCCCCATCCGAGTGCCGCAAAAGAGCTACCGCCTGCTTGTCGACGCAGACTCTGCTCGCTACGATGATCATGGCTCGTCCCGGCCAGCGATCTTGCTGGCACCAGACCTGTCGCCGCGACAAATGATCGATTGGAACTCGCGAGGGGCACTGCGCTCGGCGAGAGCATTGATCGCGAGTGCGATCAGCGGGAGCCAGACAGCAATGAGGGCAAGAGCGGCCCGGACGCTAATGGTCATGAACGCCTCTCTTATTGATCTCCGGTTCGGCTTGGAGCTGCGTAATTGCGTCGACCAGTTGCGAAGGCGATGCCAATCCCTCCGTCTCGTCCGAACGCCAGCGTGCGCGCACGAATCCGAATCTGTCGATAAGAAACTCGATTATCGCTGGAGGCGAATCGTTGTCATCGAAGCCGGGATTCGCCATTGTGCGCCGATAGAGATTCCACGCAGCGGCAATGCGATGGTCCATGTCGAGCACGATGCAGGGATTTCCTGACTCACCTGGAGATGGGAACTCCTCGGAGGGAGACGGCATCACCGCGAGGATCATTCCGCCTGCTTGCTCGATGGCGCGCGCGTGTTGCGTCAACTGATCCAGGCGCTGCGTTCGGATGCCATCTCGGAAGATCAGCACAAGTTTTGAGCGCCCGTCGCTCCTGTCGTTCAACTTCTCTCTCGGGCCAACGCCGCGGCACGTCGGAAAGTCGATCGCGTGAAGCCACGGCTGCCCCGCCGATATTTCGGGACCAAGAACTCTTGCTTCATAGCCCAGCGATAGAGCCATCACGTATTCGACCACTCGCCACCTGTCCAAGTCCGACAGACTTTCGGCAAAGCCCGGCATCGCCGAGGATGGGAAGCCATGGCTCACCCACCAGTACATGTCTCCCATCGTATGGTCTCTCGTGTGCGGAGCAGTGAAATCGGCGGGCGGCGGCTTCAAATCCTTTGCCAACGGACCGTCTCCCCTACCCCTCAGGCCGTGGCAAGCTACGCAATGAGCAGCGAATACGTCCTGCCCCCGGGCAATCGCTTCGGCGTCATACGGTACCGGAACCATTGAGTAGGTCGAAGGATACGCGGGGACTGATAACCCGGGCAGCGCGACAGCCCCTGCGACGCCAGGTCCAGCAACAGCCGCGATCGTCGCCCACCGCCATCTTCCCATACGGCCGAGCTCACATGCGGCAATACTCCCAATCAACAGAGCAATGCAGCCCCCAATGGCCAGAACTTTACTTCCCGGTACCGTCGCCCAAGCGACGGCCGGATCCAGACGGAACGAAAGCGGCCAGACTATCTCGACGTGTCTCGATGGAATGG